>NZ_JBITCO010000045.1:0-38039 GCF_044453265.1 Kitasatospora sp. NPDC051705
GCGGATGATGCGGGACGCGAAGATCACGCAGATCTACGAGGGCACCAACCAGGTCCAGCGCATCGTCATGGCCCGCAACCTGCCGTAACGCACCCATCACGGGCACACCGGCCCCCGACCGCACGCCGCGGCCGGGGGCCGTGCGCGTCCCCGCCGCCGCCCGGAATCCGCGCGACCGCCGCGGGCGGTGATCCGGTGGGCGGCGCGGGGCCGGTGATCTGTGTACACGCACGCACCTCGGTACGATGAACGCCATGAACCGTGCCGACCTCACCCTGGGCCCGCTCTCCGAGCAGGACCACGTCTTCTACGGCCTGGTCTGGGCCGGCACCACCCTCGCGGCCGAGGTGGACCGCGCGCTCACCCGCAGGCACGGGCTGGCGCTGTCCTGGTTCGAGGTGATGCTCTGGCTGAACGGGCAGCGGGAGCCGGTCGCCTCCTCCGACCTCGGGGCGAAGACCATGCTCAGCCGCAGCCAGGTCTCCCGGGTCGTGGACGCCCTCGCCGCGCGCGGCCTGGTCCACCGCACGCCCTCCGCCACCGACGCCCGGTCGGTGCGGATCGAGTTGACCGAACAGGGCCGGGCGGCCTTCGCCGAGGCGGACGCGACCCGGCGCGCGGTGCTCGCCCCGCTCTTCACCGACCGGCTCGACGAGGGGGACATCGCGGCCCTGGAGGCGGTCTGGCGCAAGCTGAAGCAGCCGCCGCGACCCACCGCGCCGGGGCCCGCGGCCCCGCCGGCCGGTTAGCGGGCCCGCCGACCGGGTCAGCGGGCCCGGCGGTCCGGTGCGGAGCCCGGAGCGGCCCGCTCCGAGGCCGTCCTGATCACCTGGTCCAGCACCTCGCGCGAGCGCACCAGGTCGGTGATCATCCGGTCGATCCGGTCGCGCTCGGCGGTGAGCTCCTCGACCAGCCGCGGGGTGGCGACCTCGTTGGGCCCGCCGTCGCGGTCGCGCATGCAGGGGAGGATCTCGTGGATCTTGCGGCTGTGCAGCCCGGCTGCGAACAGCTCCTGGATGAGGACGACCCGGTCCACCGCCCCGTCCGGGTACTCGCGGTGCCCGCCGAGCGTCCGGGTGGGGAACAGCAGGCCCTGCTCCTCGTAGTAGCGCAGCGAGCGTTCGCTCACGCCCGTCCGTGCCGCCAGTTCGCCGATCCGCATGCCGCCCCCGCCGCCGTGGCCCAACACGTCAACCCGAGACGGATGCTAGCCTCCCCGGCCGCCCGGCTAGCACGACACCTCCGCGCGGCGGCCCACCGGGGGTACCGCGCGGCGGCCCGCCGGTCGTGCCATGATCCCTGCATGGCTTCCAACGTTTTCTTCGACATCGAGATCGACGGCGTTCCGTCGGGCCGCATCGTCTTCAAGCTGTACGACGACGTCGTCCCCCAGACCGCCCGCAACTTCCGCGAGCTCGCCACCGGCCAGAACGGCTTCGGCTACGAGGGCTCCGGCTTCCACCGCGTGATCCCGCAGTTCATGCTGCAGGGTGGTGACTTCACCAACCACAACGGCACCGGCGGCAAGAGCATCTACGGCGAGAAGTTCGCCGACGAGAACTTCCAGCTCAAGCACGACCGCCCGGGCCTGCTGTCGATGGCCAACGCCGGCCGCAACACCAACGGCTCGCAGTTCTTCATCACCACCATCGTGACCGACTGGCTCGACGGCAAGCACGTCGTCTTCGGCGAGGTCGTCGAGGGCATGGACATCGTGAAGCTCGTCGAGTCCAAGGGCTCCCAGAGCGGCCGCACCTCGGCGAAGATCACCATCGCCAAGTCCGGCGTCGTCGAGTAGTCACACCCGCACGCCGACGCGTACCGCCCCGGGAGCGGGAAGTCCGTCGATCCGACTTCCCGCTCCGGGGCGGTGGCGTTCCCGCCGCTCTGCGGCCCCCTGCGGCTCGTGCCGTAGGTCCAAAGGACGATGGCGGCCGGCCGCGGGGCCGGGTGGAATGGCCGGATGGATCACGAGAAGCCCCACGAAGGCCTCACGCCGGACCGGCGGGCCGCCTACCTCGACCGCATCGCCCTTCCCGACCCGGGTGCACCGTCCCCGGAGGCCCTCGCGCGGCTGCAGCTCGCCCACCTGCGCGCCGTGCCCTTCGAGAACCTGAGCATCCACCTCGGCGAGCCGATCGTCCTGGAGCCGGGCCTGCTGGTGGACAAGGTCGTGACCCGCCGGCGCGGCGGCTTCTGCTACGAACTCAACGGCGCCTTCGCCGAATTGCTCCGCTCCCTGGGCTACCGGGTGAGCCTGCTGGCCGGCCGGGTCTTCGACGGTGACCGGCCCGGACTGCCGTACGACCACCTCGCGCTGCGGGTCGAGCTGGACCGCCCCTGGCTGGTGGACGTCGGCTTCGGCCGGTTCAGCCGCCGGCCGCTGCTCCTCGACGAGCGCGCCGAACAGGCCGACCCGCACGGCACGTTCACCGTCGCCCCGTACGGCGAGCACGGCGAACTCGACGTCCTGATGGACGGTGCGCCGCAGTACCGGCTGGACGGCCTGACCCACCCGCTCCGGGACTTCCTCCCGACCTGCTGGTGGCACAGCACCTCGCCCGACTCCCCGTTCGCCCGGGGCACGACCTGCTCGCTCCTCGCCGAGGACGGCGGCCGGATCACCCTCAACGGCAGGAAGCTCCTGCGCACCGCCCCGGACGGCACCCGCAGCGAGGAGCAACTCGCCGACGCCGGGGCCCTGGAGGCGTACCGGGACCACTTCGGCATCACCCTCGACCGCCTGCCGGGCTGAGCGCCGCCGGGCGGGCACCGCCCGGGCCGGGCACGCCACCGCCCCCGGACCGGGTGGTCCGAGGGCGGTGGCGGTGGCGGTGACCGAGGCGGTGCGGCCGGTCCGCGTCACGAAGGGCCGGCCGTGAAGGGCCTGCCGCGGAGGGTCACTTGAAGTCCGGCACCGCGGTGTCGTTCTTGAAGGCGTCGAAGACCTGCTTGGACTTGTTGGCGTCCCACTGGACCGCCGACTCGCCGGTCTTGGTCCGGAAGTCGGCGTTGCCGATCGGGACGGTGATGCTCCGGCCGCCGCCGCCGTTGACGTCCTTCATGGCGAGGAAGAGCGAGCCGAGGTCGGTGAGCCCGGCGTCGTCGTCGACGATCAGGGTGCCGAGGCCGGCGTCGATCAACGGGTAGAGCGTGAACGGGTTGAGCACGGTGCCGGGGGAGGCGGCCTGGTGGGCGAGGGCGCCGAGGAACTTCTGCTGGTTGCGCATCCGGCCGAGGTCCTGGTCGGCCATCTGGTGGCGCTGGCGGACGAAGGCGAGGGCCTGCTTGCCGTTGAGGGTCTGGTCGCCGGCCTTGAGGTCGAGGCCGGAGTCCTTGTCCTTGACGTCCTGGTCGATGTGCATCTCGACGCCGCCGATGGAGTCGACGATGCCGACGAAGCCGGCGAAGCCGATCTCCGCGTAGTGGTCGATGCGGATGCCGGTGTTGAGCTCGACGGTCTGGACGAGCAGCCGCCCGCCGCCGGCACCGAAGGCCGAGTTGATCTTGGCGGTGGTGCCCTTGACGGTCTTGCCGTTGCTGCCGGGGTGGTCCGGGATCGGCACCCAGGAGTCGCGCGGGATGCTCATCAGGGTGTTCCCGTTGTCCCCGACGTGCAGGATCATCATCGAGTCGCTGCGCTTGCCCTCGTCGTGGCCGGTGTGCAGGTCGTCCTGCTCGCCCTCGGAGAGGCCCTGGCGGCTGTCGGAGCCGACGATCAGCCAGTTGGTGCCCTTGCCGGCCGCCGGGCGGCCGGGGTAGTCGGCGAGCACGTTCTCGTGGTTGAGCTTGGAGTCGGCCCAGAACCAGGTGGACACGGCGGTCACCATGACGGCGATCAGCAGGCCGAAGACCGACCACTTGACGATCCGGCGCCGCGGCCAGCGACCGGACGGCGCGGGGGCGGGCCGGGCACCGGCGGGCCCGCCCGGTCCACCGGGGCCGCCCGGTCCGCCGGGCCCGGCCGGACCCCCGGGTCTCCCCGGCCCGTCGGGCCGGCCGCCCGGACCCTGCGGCGGGACACCGCCGAGGCGGGACGGGGGCTCCGGCTGCCGCGGGGCCGGCGCCGCCGGTCCGCGCGGGTTCAGCGAGGACGGCAGCGGCGGCTCGGCCGCCGTGCCGCCGTGCCCGTACGCGCCGCCGTTGCCGCCGCCCCCATACGGGTTCCCGCCGCCGTACGGGTTCCCGCCGCCGCCCGGGCGGCCCTCCTGCCACGTGTTCATGTGGTCGAGGATGCCCGACCCCGGTCGCGGTGACTCCCACCGGGTGGCCCGCCAGGCCTCTTGTAGCAGTTTTGATGCACGTGTCGGATCGTTCCGAGGCAAGGTCCGCGCGCCCGCACCACGGCGGGGAGTGCCCGGCGCGCGGGCGGCGCCGGAGGTGCGCCGGGTGACCAGCTGCAGCCGGTCGCCCGCCGCAGCCGGTCACCCGCCGTTCAACGGGCGAAACGATTCTTGACCGGCTCGAACGGCCCGTGTTTGCATTTCGGCATGGATCAGCGTTGGGCACTCACGCGTCGGCGGTACGTCGACCTGCGGCGTGGTGTGGCCTGTTCGCTCTGTCGCGGCTGAAGCGCGCCCACCGAACCACCCCGGCGTACCCCCACCGACGCCCGGACACCCTTCCTCCGGCCCCGGCCCGCACCGTCCCCGCCGACGGCACCCGCGCCGCGCCGCCCCCGCTTCCAGCCAGAGGTGAACCCATGGCCACCGTCCTGTCCGTTTCCGGCTCCCCGTCCGCCACGTCCCGGACCACCCGGCTGCTCCGCCACGTCGACGCGCTCCTGGAGGCCCGCGGCCACCACGTCGTCCCCTTCGAGGCGCGTTCCCTGCCCGCGCACGCCCTGCTGTCCGGCGACTTCGACCACCCGGAGATCGTCGCGGTCACCGAGCTGTTCGCCCGGGCCGACGGCGTCGTCATCGGCACCCCCGTCTACAAGGCCGCCTACTCGGGCCTGTTGAAGGCGCTGCTGGACGTGCTCCCGCAGTACGCGCTGGCCGGCAAGGCCGTCCTGCCGCTGGCCACCGGCGGCTCGCCCGCGCACGTGCTGGCGGTGGACTACGCGCTGCGCCCGGTGCTCAGCTCGATGGGGGCCGGCCACGTGACCCAGGGCTGGTTCGTGCTCGACCGCCACATCACCGCCCGGGAGGACGGCACGACCCTGGTCGAGCGCGCGACCGACGCCCTGCTGACCCCGGTCGTGGAGGGCTTCGCCCACGCCCTGGAACGGCTGGCGGTGCCGGCGCTGACCGGCTGAGGAGCCCGTCGCGGGCCCCGTACGGGGCGTCCCGGAGACGGGGCGCGGCACCCCCTAGGGGGAGGGGCGCCGCGCCCCGTAGAACCTTGGTTGGGCGGCTTCATTCCGGCGGATGACGAGCCCGCCGGCCGCCGCTCCTACCGTTGTGGACGTCCCCGCTCGTACCGACGAGGGGCGAGGTTCTCCCGGGAGCCGGCGCCCGCCGGAACCGGTGGGTGGGGTCAACTCCCGGTCGACGACTCCTTCCCGCGGCATGCCCGCGGGCGGGCCGGCCGGGGTCGACGGGCGGGCCCACATCCGAGGAGACTCCAGTGACGACGGCAGCAGCAGCCGTGTACGACCCCCAGCTTCCCGGCGGCGTCCCCGCCGTCGCCGCGTCGGCCCGCCAGGTCACCAAGGCCTACGGCGCCGGCGAGACCAGGGTCACCGCGCTCGACGCGGTGGACGTGGACATCCAGCGCGGCCGGTTCACCGCGATCATGGGCCCCTCGGGCTCCGGCAAGTCGACCCTGATGCACTGCCTGGCGGGCCTGGACACGGTCAGCAGCGGCCGGATCCGGATCGGCGACACCGAGATCACCGGGCTGAAGGACAAGCAGCTGACCAGGCTCCGCCGGGACAAGATCGGCTTCATCTTCCAGGCGTTCAACCTGCTCCCCACGCTGACCGCGCTGGAGAACATCACGCTGCCGATGGACATCGCCGGCCGCCGGCCGGACACGGCCTGGCTCGACCAGGTGGTGGAGACCGTCGGCCTGGCGGGCCGGCTCCGGCACCGCCCGGCACAGCTGTCCGGCGGCCAGCAGCAGCGCGTCGCCGTGGCCCGGGCCCTGGCCGCCCGGCCGGAGATCATCTTCGGGGACGAGCCCACCGGCAACCTGGACTCCCGGGCCGGCGCCGAGGTGCTGACCTTCCTGCGCCGCTCCGTGGACGAGCTGGGCCAGACCATCGTGATGGTCACCCACGACCCGGTCGCCGCGGGCTACGCGGACCGCGTGCTCTTCCTCGCCGACGGCGTGATCGTCGACGAGATGCACGCGCCCACCGCCGACTCCGTCCTCGAACGCATGCGCCGTTTCGACGGCAAGCGCACCAGCTGAGCGGGCGGGACACCATCGTGCTGCTCAGAACCGCTCTGCGGAGCTTCTTCGCCCACAAGGGCCGGATGGCCCTCTCGCTCGTCGCCGTGGTGCTGTCGGTGGCCTTCGTCTCCGGCACCCTGGTCTTCTCCGAGACCGCGACCAGCACCTTCGACAAGCTCTTCGCCGCGACCGCCTCCGACGTCTCCGTCCAGCCGCCCAAGCCGGCCGAGGACGAGGAGCAGCAGGCGGCCGGCAAGCCGCGGACCGTCCCGGTGGCGGTCGTCCAGCAGGTCGCCGCGGTGCCCGGGGTGCGGACGGCGGTCGGCCAGGTCATGGTCCAGGACGCGACCCTGGTCGACCCGGCCACCGACAAGCTGGTCGGTCCGACCAGTGGTGCGCCGACCCTGGTCGGCAACTGGACCGAGACCCCGCGCACCCCCGTGCGCATCACGCAGGGCCACGCCCCGCAGAACTCCGGCGAGCTGGTCCTGGACGCGGACACCGCGAAGAAGGCGAAGCTCGGCCTCGGTGCCCGGCTGCGGGTCGACGACCCGGGCGGCAGGCACGAGTTCACCGTCGCGGGCATCGCCACCTTCACCACGACCAACCCGGGCGCGGCGCTGGCCTTCCTGGACACCCCGACGGCGCAGCGGGTGCTGCTCGGCGAGCAGGCCTTCACCTCGGTCGAGGCGTTCGGCGACGGCAGCCGCGGCAACGACCTGCTCAAGGCCGACGCCCTGGCCCGGCTGGGCACCGGCTACCAGGTGAAGACGGCGGCCGAGCAGCAGGACGAGAACGCCAAGAGCGTCGGCAGCGGCCTCGACTTCATGAAGAACGCGATGCTCGGCTTCGCGCTGATCTCGGCGTTCGTCGGCGGCTTCCTGATCATCAACACCTTCTCGATGCTGGTCGCCCAGCGCACCCGGGAGATCGGCCTGCTGCGCGCCATCGGCGGCAGCCGCCGGCAGGTGAACCGCTCGGTGCTGGTGGAGGCGCTGATCCTGGGCCTGCTCGGCTCGACCCTCGGGGTCGGTGCGGGGCTGGGGATCGCGGTCGGCCTGATCCGGCTGATGAACGCGATCGGCATGGACCTGCGGGCGAGCGACCTGCAGATCGGCCCGAGCCCGTTCGTCGCGGGGTACGCCCTGGGCATCGTGGTCACCCTGGTGGCGGCCTGGGTCCCGGCGCGCCGGGCGAGCCGGATCGCGCCGATGGCGGCCCTGCGCGACCACGGGACGCCGGCGGAGGGCCGGGCCGCCCTGGTCCGCACCGTCCTCGGCCTGGTCCTGACGGCGGGCGGCGGCGCGCTGCTGGTGCTCGGTGCGCGGGCTGAGAAGGCGGCCACCGGTGGGGAGTACCTGGGCCTGGGCGTGCTGCTCACCCTGATCGGCTTCGTGGTGCTCGGGCCGCTGCTGGCCACCGTGGTGGTCCGGGTGCTCGGTGCGCTGCTGCCGGCCCTGTTCGGCCCGTCCGGCCGGCTCGCCCAGCGCAACGCGATGCGCAACCCGCGTCGTACCGGCGCCACCGCCGCCGCGCTGATGATCGGACTGGCGCTGGTGATCGGCTCCTCGGTGTTCAGCGCCTCGGCGGTCACCTCGGCCAACGCCCAGATCGACCGCTCGGTCGGTGCGGACTACATCGTCCAGGGCGGCCGCACCGCGGTCACCGACGAGATGCTGGACGCGGTCCGCCGGACCCCGGGCATCGACCACGTCACCACCCAGAAGAACTTCGCCCCCAGGCTGCTGCTGCCGGACGGCAGCAGCGCCAGGACCGAGCTCACCGCCGTGCCGCCCGCGTTCTTCGGCACCGACTTCCACCTCCCGGTCGTCTCCGGGTCGGTGGACGCCATCGGGCGCGGCTCGCTGGGCGTCGGCGAGGCCTTCGCCGCGGACCACCACCTGAAGCTCGGCGACCAGGTCACCGTCGCCTACGGCCAGGGCCGCACCCAGGTGCTGCCGGTCGGTGCGGTCCTCGCGAAGGGCTCGCTGTTCGGCGACGGCTCCTTCGTCGACTTCGACACCATGGCCCGGGTGGTCCCGGCCGCCGAGCAGCCGCCGGTGTGGACCTTCTTCGCCAAGGCCTCCGCCGGCGCCGACGTGGCCCGGACGCTGACCGCCCTGGAGAGCGCGCTCAAGGAGTACCCGCAGCTGACCGTCAAGGACCAGGCGGGCTACAAGGAGGTCGTGCAGTCGCAGGTCAACACCCTGCTCTACCTGATCTACGGCCTGGTCGGCCTCTCCATCACGGTCGCCGTCCTCGGGGTGGTCAACACCCTGGCGCTGTCGGTGGTCGAGCGGACCCGCGAGATCGGTCTGCTGCGGGCGATCGGGCTCTCCCGCCGCCAGCTGCGCCGGATGATCCGGCTGGAGTCCGTGGTGATCGCGGTGTTCGGCGCGGTCCTCGGCACCGGGCTCGGCCTGGCCTGGGGCGTCACCGCCCAGCGGGTGCTGCGGGACCAGGGGCTGGACACGCTCTCGGTGCCGACCACCACGATCGCGGTCACGCTGGTCGCCTCCGCGGTGATCGGCCTGGTCGCCGCCCTCGTCCCGGCCTTCCGGGCCGGGCGGATGAACGTCCTCGCGGCCATCGCGACGGACTGAGCCGGCGGCCTGGGGAGCCGCCCTCCCGGGGGGAACGGGGGAACCGGGGGAACCGGGGGGAACGGGGGCCGGGGGCCGGGTGCGCACAGCGCCCGGCCCCCGGGTATTCACCGCCGTTCACCACGTGCGCCGAACCTGCGCCGAACCTGCACCGAACCCGCGCCGACGGCCTCCGGAGCCCGCCCGGAGGGCCCGCAGCGCCCGGTTCCGGTCCGGTTCGGGCCTCCGGAACCGGTCCGGCCCGCCCCGGATGCGGCCCCGGAAGGCGGGCGGAGTACGGTGGCCGTGATCACCGGACCGGCCCCGTGCACAGGGGTGCCTCCGGCCGCCCAGACCGGGACAAGACGGAGACGCGTCCGCACCGGTACGGTTGGCCCCGATGAACACCAAGGCTGCTGAGGAGCTGCCGGCTGTCTCCGTGATCATGCCGGTGCTCAACGAGGAACGACACCTGCGTACGGCGGTTCGGCGCATCCTGGATCAGGAGTACCCCGGGCCGATGGAGGTGGTGATCGCCCTCGGTCCGTCCACCGACCGGACCGCGGAGATCGCGGCCGAACTGGTGGCGGAGGACCCGCGGGTACGCACCGTGGCGAACCCCACCGGCCGCACCCCCGCAGGGCTGAACGCCGCGATCCGCGGGTCGCACCACCCGATAGTGGTGCGCGTGGACGGTCACGGCCTGCTGACCCCCGGCTACATCACCACGGCGGTGCGGCTGCTCGGCGAGATGGAGGCCGCCAACGTCGGCGGCATCATGCACGCCGAGGGCGAGACCGAGTGGGAGAACGCGGTCGCCGCCGCGATGACCTCGAAGATCGGCGTCGGCAACGCCGCCTTCCACACCGGCGGTCTGGCCGGCCCGGCGGACACCGTCTACCTCGGGGTGTTCCGGCGGGAGGTGCTGGAGCGGCTCGGCGGTTACAACGAGGAGTTCATCCGCGCCCAGGACTGGGAGCTCAACTACCGGATCCGCCAGGACGGCGGGCTGGTCTGGTTCACCCCCCAGCTGAAGGTGACGTACCGGCCCCGTCCCTCGGTGCGGGCGCTCGCCAAGCAGTACAAGGACTACGGCCGCTGGCGCCGAGTGGTCACCCGCTACCACCGCGGCTCGGTCAACCTGCGCTACCTGGCCCCGCCGGCCGCCCTCCTGGCGGTGACGCTCGGCCTGGTGCTGGGCGCCGCCGTCCACCCGGCCTTCCTCGCGGTGCCGGGCGCCTACCTGCTGGGCATCCTCGGCGGCGGCCTGGTCGAGGGCCGGGGCCTGTCCCTCAAGGCCAAGGCGCTGCTGCCGGTGGCGCTCGGGACGATGCACCTCAGCTGGGGCTTCGGCTTCCTCACCTCGCCCCGGAAGCTGGCCCGCCGGGTGATAAACAGCGTCGGACCGGCCTCCAAGGACGTGCTCTCCAAGGCCGGTTGAGCCTCCCGGCCCGGCCGCCCCGCCGCAACGGCCGCGGCGGCCAGGCTACTTGGCGCAGACGTCGGTGTCGTCCGCCTGCACCCGCTGGAGGTCCTTCGGCGCCTCGGTGGGCGCGGCCGGGGCGGTGGCCGGTGCGGCCAGCACGTCCTTGCCGAGCACGACCATCAGCGGGCCCTTCGGGTCCGCCTTCGGGTCCGGCCGGACGGCGTCGCCGGGCACTCCGAGGGCGGCGGCCAGCGCGGCGGCCGCGGCGTCCTGGCCCGTCGGGTAGGAGACCGAGGTGGTCGCCGCGGCGGGTGCGTCCGGGCCGGTCAGCGCCTTGGTGAAGCCCTTCGCCCGGAGCCGGTCCACGGTCGGCCCGGACTGTCCGCGGGTCCCGCTGCCGTTGCGCACCGTGACCCGGACGGCCTTGGCGTCCACGGCCGGGGCGGTGGTGGCCGGGGCCGTGGCGGCCGGCGAGGCCTCCCCGGAGCCGGCCGGAGCGGGTTCGGCCGTGGCGGGGGCGGCGGTCTCGGTCAGCGAGCGGTCGGTGGCGATCATCGAGAACAGCTGTCCCGCGTCGGGCTGCTTGAGCACCAGGCGGTCCTTGTCCTTGGGGTCGTCCAGGACGGGCACGGTGGCGAAGGTGATGTTCTTGGTGTCCACCTTGCTGATGTCCAGCGCGAGGTCCTTCAGCTTGTCGACGCTGCCGATCCCGGAGTCCACGGTGAGCGCCCTGGTGGCGGCGTCCGCGAGCCGGTAGAGCTTGCTCGGGCTGGTCAGGGTGTCGTCGCTCTTGATCTTGCGGATCATCGAGCTGATGAACTGCTGCTGGAGCGGGATCCGGGTGAGGTCCCCGCCGAAGCCGACGGCGTGCCGGGTGCGGACGAAGGCCAGCGCGTCGTCACCCTGCACCACGTGCCGGCCCTTGCTCATCCTCAGGTGCGAGTCCGTGTCGTTGATGTCCTTGGCCACGCACACCTCGACCCCGCCGACCGCGGTCGAGAGGGACTTCACCGCCTCGAAGTTGACCTGCACGAAGTGGTCGACCCGGATCCCGGTGACCTTCTCGACGGTCTTCCACGAACAGCCCGGGTCGCGGCCCTCCTGACCGAGGCTGTTGTTGAACATGTCCCGCGCGGCGCCCGGGATCCGCTTGCCGTCGGCGCTCTGGCACTCCGGGATCGGCACCATGAGGTCGCGCGGGATGCTGATCACCGTCGCGTTGGAACGGTCCTTGGCGATGTGGAACAGCAGGGTGGTGTCGGCGTGCCCGTTGCTGCCCTCGTCGCCGTAGTCCCGCCCGAGGCCCTTCCGGCTGTCGGTGCCCAGCACCAGGACGTTCAGCGCCTCCCCGGCGGCCTTGGGCCGCTCCTCCTCGCTGCCGAGCTGCACCTTGACGGAGGTGATGTTGCTGTTGAAGTGCTGGTACAGGTAGTACGCGCCGCCGCAGCCCGCGACCATCGCCAGGGCGCCCGTCCCGGCGGTCCACTTGAGCACCCGGCGGCGCCGGGCCCGTTTGGCGGCGGCGGCCGCGCGGCGGCGGGAGTCCCGGCGGCCCCCCTCGGCGGCGGGGGCGGCGGTCGGTTCGGCGGCCGTGCGGCGGCGCTGGCGGGGGATCCCGGAGGCCGGGTCGACGCGGTACTGACCGGTTTCCGGTTTCTCCTCGTACACGGGGTTCCCTACCTTCGACCGGCCACGGCTCCGGCCCACCCGTACGACGGGCCGATCCGGACACACTAGACGAGCCGAACGGGGGAATCGTTCCGGGTGTGACTTCCGTCATGGGGGAGTAATGGGAGGGCAAAGCCCGGCGGCGCCGCCTCAGTGCGGCGCGCAGGCGTCCGTGTCGGCCGTGCGCCCCTCGAAGGTGGGAGAGGCCACCGCCGAGGGTGACGCCGGGAGCGCGACCGCCCCGTCGGAGGCCGGGCCGGTCGCGCTCCCGGGGCCGGGCGTCGCGCCCGCCGCGGCGCCCGGCGAGGCCGCGGACGAGGCCGCGGACGCGGGCGGCCGGACGGCGACCGGCCGGTCGTCCCGCAGCGCGGTGAACAGCTGGGTGGTCTGCGGCTGGACGAACTCGTCCCGGTCCGAGTCGTACCGGTACGGGCGGCGCGGAGCGGTCAGGAACACCACGTCCGCCGACGGGATGCCGCGCAGGTCCTGGGTGAGGTCGTACAGCGCGCCGAGCGAGGACAGCCCGCCGTCGGCCTTGACCGAGGAGGTCGCCGCGTCCAGCAGCGGCCACAGCCGCGCCGGGTTCAGCAGCACGCCCTGCGACTGCACCTTGCGGATCAGCGCGGCCAGGAACTGCTGCTGACGGCCCATCCGCTGGGTGTCGCTGCCGTCGCCCAGGCTCTCCCGGGCGCGGACGTAGCCCAGTGCCTGCTCGCCGTGCAGGGTCTGCCGCCCGGCGGGCAGGTCGAGCTTGGCGTCCTTGTCGTGGATCGGCTGCGGGACGCACACCTCGACCCCGCCGATCGCGTCCACCATCGACTTGAAGCCGTGGAAGTCGAGGATCACGTAGTGGTCGATCCGGATGCCGCTCAGCTGCTCGACGGTGCGGATCGAACAGGCCGGGCCGCCCGTCTCGAACGCCCAGTTGAACTGCATCAGCCCGGCCCTGCTCCGGGTGCCGTCCGGCTTCTCGCAGGCGGGGACGGAGACCATGACGTCCCGCGGGATGGAGACGGCCGTCGCGTGCTTCCGGTCGGCGGCCAGGTGCAGCAGGATCGTGGTGTCCGAGCGCTGGGTGCCCTGCTCGCCGCCGTACGTGGCGTTGCTGCCGGAGCGGTCGTCGCTGCCGATCAGCAGGATGTTCTCGGCGCCCTTGGCACCCGCCGTCCGGCTCGGCCGCTCGGCCTCCAGCCGGGCGAGGAGCCGGTCGGTGGCGGAGTCGGTCTGGATGTTGTCGTCCAGCTTGCGGTAGGCGATCCAGAGCAGCGCCCCGATGGCGACCAGCAGGAACGCGACGACGCCGGCGGTGATCATCAGCCACCGCCGGCGCCGTCGCGGGCGTCCGGGTCCGGACGCGGGGGCGCCCGGGGGAGGGGTGTCGGTCGGGGGGTGCGCGGTGTCGTCCTCGGCCATGGCAGGGATCCCTACCCGTCGGGTCGGGGCCGGGGGTTACCCGAGGCGCACTGTCACCCGTTCGGATTCGGTGCGCTTCTCCCACTGCTCGTCGCTCAGCGACTGCGAGTTGCGGCACAGCACCACCGAGGCGCCGGCCGCCAGCGGTGCCAGCAGGCCGGCCTCCAGGCCCGCCCAGTCGTCGAACGACAGCGTGGACAGCACCCGGTCGCCCGGCTGCAGCGCGAGGCGCGCCGCGCCCTCCCTGGCCAGCGCGACGGTCTGTTCGCCGGTCAGCTTCAGCGGCAGGCCGTCCACGGCCGTCTCCAGGGCCTGTCCGTCCGGGGCGACGGGGGAGTACGGCGCGAAGCGGTCGCCCTGGCCGGGCACCTCGGCGGCGTAGTCGAGGAAGCCGTCCGGGCGCTGCGGGAAGCGCCCGCCGAGCGGGCGCAGCGCCAGGGCGACGCGCTCGCCGGAGCAGGCCTGGGCCGCCGTCAGGCCGTCCGGGCCGCTGACCACCAGGTCGGCGGTGTCCGGCTCGCCGGCCGGCACCGCCGTCACCCCGACGGACCAGCAGGCGAGCAGCCAGACGGCGCTCTGCCAGTGGGCGGGCAACAGCAGGGCGGCCCGGTCGCCCGGGCCGGCGTTCAACTCGTCCTGGAGGAGGTTGGCGGTCTTGGCCACCCAGTTGTCGAATGTCCGGGCGGACAGCTCCACCCGTTCACCGGTGGCGTCGTCGTAGAAGGTGACCAGCGGGGCCGCTGGGTCGACCGAGGGCGTGCCGCCGCGCAGGTATGCGTGCAGCAGCTCGACGGGGGTGCGGGCATCGGCAGCGAAAGGCGCAGTCATGGTGCGCCCCAGCCTACGGCCTTCGGGTGGGAGGCCGGGAGGGGTGTCGGACCCGCCGCGGGGCGCGCGGCGGGTGGCCCGTCTCCGCCCGCCGGGCCGACTACCGGGGCCCGGGCCCGCGCCCGATCAGCGCGCGCAGTTCCGCCGTCAGGGCCGCCGCGAGGTCCGGCCGGTGGTCGTAGCGCGCCGGCGTGTTCTGCATCAGGGCGATCCGCCAGCCCGACCCGGCGTTCACCGCGATCACCGTCTGGACCGCGTTGAGCGCCGGGTCGAGGTCCTCCGCGTCGTCCGGCACCAGCCCCGTGACGGCGTCCAGCTGGGCGACGCCGGCCGCCAGCGCCCGGACCCGGCGCACCTCGGCGACGTACTCCGGCGTCGGGTGGTCCGCGAAGATCCGGCCGAGTTCGGCGGCGATCGCCGAGCGCCCGCGGTACCTCGTCCCGTCGTGCCCGATCAGCTCGCCGTCCTCGGCGAAGGGCCCGGCGGCGGCCGAGCCGTCCCGCAGGTTCCACCCCTCCAGCGCCCTGCGGTACAGCGCCCGCACCGCGTTCTCGTCCCCGGAGGGCAGCTCCGGCAGCCGCGTATCGTTCATATCCCCATGGTCGACGAAGGCGGTGGAGCCGGACAGCGGAGGAGGCGCGGGCGGTGACGGACGGGGCGGTGCGGCGCTGGCGGCCCGGGTTCCCGCTGGACGCGGCCCGGACCCTGCTGCCGCTGCGCCGGGGCCCCGCCGACCCGTCCTACCGGACCACCGGCGACGGCGCCGTCTGGCGGGCGTCGCGGACCCCGGCCGGGATCGGCACGCTGCGGGTGCTGGCACGGCCCGGCGCCGGCGAGGTGGAGGCCACCGCCTGGGGCCCGGGCGCGCCGTGGCTGCTCGAGCGGCTGCCGGCCCTGCTCGGCGCGGAGGACGATCCGGAGGGCCTGGTGCTGCCGCCCGGGCCGCTGCGGGACGTCCAGCGCCGCACCGCCGGTGTCCGGCTCACCCGGACGGGCCTGGTGCTGGAGTCGCTCGTCCCCGCGATCCTGGAGCAGAAGGTGACCACCGACGAGGCGTACCGCGCCTGGCGGGCCCTGCTGCGGGGCTTCGGCAGTCCGGCCCCGGGCCCGGCGGAGGGGATGCGGGTGGCGCCGTCGGCCCGTGAGTGGGCGCTGGTGCCGAGCTGGGAGTGGCACCGCGCCGGGGTGGACCCGAAGCGCTCGGCGACGGTCGTGCGGGCCGTCCGGCTGGCGCCCCGGCTGGAGGAGGCCTCCGCGATGGGGCACGCCGAGGCCTTCGCCCGCCTCACCGCCGTCCCGGGCGTCGGCGTCTGGACGGCGGCGGAGACCCTGCAGCGCAGCAACGGCGACCCGGACGCGGTGTCGGTCGGCGACTTCCACCTGCCGAACCTGGTCGGCTGGGCGCTGGCCGGCCGCCCCCGCAGCGACGACGGCCAGATGCTCGCCCTGCTGGAGCCGTACCGCCCGCACCGCCACCGGGTCTGCCGCCTCCTGCTGGCCGCCGGCGCCCGGGCCCCCCGTTACGGCCCCCGGCTCGCCCCCGAGGACCACCGCGGTCGCTGAGCACCACCGCGGACCTGCGGCCGCCGAGCGGCTACCGCACCTCGATGAAGGCGTCGGCGGCGCGCTCGGGGCGGTCCCGGGGCGGTTCGGCGGGGCGGCCGACGGCGACGGCGCCCATCGGGTCCCAGCCGTCGGGGAGGTCGAGGGCGGCGCGCACGGTGTCGCGGCAGAACATGGTGGAGGAGACCCAGGCGGTGCCGTAGCCCTCGCCGGTGAGGGCGACCAGCAGGTTCTGGACGGCGGCACCGAGGGCGACGGTGAACATCTCCCGCTCGGCGGTGGCGCGCCGCGGGTCGGGGTACTCGTGCGAGCCGTCCATGACCAGGCAGGGCACGACCAGGTACGGCGCGTCGCGCAGCACGTCGCCGCGGGCGGTGCGGCGGGCGATCCTGGCGTCGTCCCAGCCGTCGAGGTCGCGCAGGTCGCGCTGCCAGGCGGCGAGCATCGCGTCGAGCAGCCGGGTGCGGGTGCCGGCGGACTCCAGCAGCACGAACCGCCACGGCGTGGTGTGGTGCGGGGCGGGCGCGGTGACGGCGGCGGCGACGGCGCGCCGGACGGCGGCGGGGTCGACCGGCTCGGGGGTGAAGGCGCGGACGGTGCGCCGCAGGGTGACGGCCCGGCGCAGCGCCTCGGAGGTGCCGAGCCGGAACATGTCGTCGGCGGCGGGCCGCACCAGCGGCCGGGTGCCCTCGCCGTCCTCGACGGTGACGAGGTGGCCGAGTCCGCGGACGACGGCGACCGGTACCCCGTCGGCCTTGCCCTTCACCAGGTCGCCGGCGGCGGCGAGTTCGTCGGCGGTCGCGGTGACGGTGAGGGTCAGTTCGTTGCCGTGGCTGTCGGTGCGGCCGCGGTGGTCCGCCAGGACGGACATCCCGGCGGCGCCGACGGCGACGTCGGTGAGCCCGTTGCGCCAGGGCCGGCCGAAGGTGTCGGTGACGAGGACGGCGAGCCGGCGGCCGGTGAGCCGCCGGAGCCCGGCGCGCAGCGCGCGGGCGGAGGCGTCGGGGTCCTCGGGCAGCAGCAGGACGGTGCCGGGGGCGGTGTTGGAGGCGTCGACGCCGGCGGCGGCCATGACGAAGCCGTTGCGGTTCTCGACGATCCGGGCCGGGCCGCGCCGGGCGACCACCCGGACGGTCTCGGCGTCGATCGCCGCCTCCCGGTCGGCGGCGTGCAGCAGCCGGCCCTCGGCCTTGCTGACGATCTTCGAGGTGACCAGCAGGATGTCGCCGTCCTCGTAGTCGGCGGCCTTGGCGAGCAGCGCGGCGAGGTCGTCCCCGGCGGCGACCTCCGGGAGCCCCTCGACCGGGAGGATCCGCACCGTCACTTCCGCACCTGCTCCGCGAGGTCCAGCGCGGCCCGCGCCATCGCGGCGGTGGCCTCGACGTCGGTCATCAGCAGCGGGACGGCGCGGCAGGCGATCCCGGCGGCCTCGACGGCGGCCACCGCGCCCTCGTCGGCGGTGTCGACGAGCCAGCCGTCGATCAGCCCGGATCCGTAGTTCAGGGCGACGGCCTCGGCGGTGGCCTCGACGCCGACGGCGGCGAGCACCTTGTCGGCCATGCCGCGCACCGGGGCGCCGCCGATGATCGGGGAGAGCCCGACCACGGGCGCAGGGGCGGCGGCGACGGCCTCCCGGATGCCGGGGACGGCGAGGATGGTGCCGATGGAGACGACCGGGTTGGACGGCGGGAAGAGGATGACGTCGGCGGCGGCGAGGGCCTCCAGGACGCCGGGCGCCGGCTTGGCGGTGTCCGCGCCGACCGGGATGATCGCCTCGGCGTCCACGGCGGCGTGCAGCTTGACCCAGTACTCCTGGAAATGGACCGCCCGGGTGCCCCGCTCGTCGGTGATCCGCACGTGGGTCTCGACCCGGTCGTCGCTCATCGGCAGCAGTCGCACCCCGGGCTTCCAGCGCACGCAGAGGGCCTCGGTGACCTGGCTGAGGCTGTACCCGGCGGTGAGCATCTGGCTGCGCACGAGGTGGGTGGCGAAGTCGCGGTCGCCGAGCCCGAACCACTCGGGGCCGACGCCGTACTCCTTCATCTCGGCCTTGATCGACCAGGTCTCGTCGGTGCGGCCCCAGCCCTGTTCCTCGTTGATGCCGCCGCCGAGGGTGTACATCACGGTGTCGAGGTCGGGGCAGACCTTGAGCCCGTAGAGGTGGATGTCGTCCCCGGTGTTGCCGATGACGGTGATCTCGTCCTGCGGGCCGACGGCCGCGAGGAGTCCGCGCAGGAAGCGCGCCCCGCCGATTCCGCCTGCCAGTGCCACGATGCGCATGCGCCCATCCTGCCACGGCCCGACGTCCCGTCAGCCGGGCCGCGGGCGGTGCGGCGGCGGGCCGACGGGAGGTCGGGCGGTCGGTCAGTGGGCCTCGGCCTGGGTGTGCGGGTGCTGCTCGGGGACGGCGGCGGCGCCGTACTGGGTCATCTCGGTGAGGCCCGGGGAGTAGAGGTGGATGGAGACGGCGGGTTCGAGCGCGCCGTTGACGACCTCGTGCAGGTAGCCGGGGGAGAAGACCCGCTGCCCGCCGGGGCGCAGGGTGCGGGCGACCGCGCCGCCGTGGGCACCCCCGGCGGACTGCTGGGGGAGGGTGAGGGAGCGCTCGATCAGCTCGCCCCGGACGACGGTCATCACGCCGGAGGACTCGCCGTGGTCGTGGAAGCCGCTGCTCTGGCCGGGCAGCCAGCTGAGCAGCCAGACCTCGTAGCCGGGGCCGGTCTCCAGCCGGGCGTACCAGCGGGTGAGGGCGTCGTAGCGGACGAGGGGTTCCCAGCGGTCGCGGTCGGCGGCGATCTCGCGGACCAGCCGGGCGTACTCGGCGACGGTGGTGGGGTGCTCCGGCAGGTCGGTGCGGGCCAGGTGCGGGAAGGCGAGCGGGTCGCCGGCGATGGAGACGTCGCTGAGGCCGTCGTCCCAGCCGGAGGTGCGGCGGTCGGCCGGGTGCTCGGTGGGGCGGGTGGCGGCGGGCGCGACGAGGCCTCGGCGGGCGAGTTTGTTGCGGTCGCGGTTCCGCTTGCGGATGCGGGTCATGCGCACGGGAGTCGTCCTCGGAGTGGCGGCTGGTTCGTCAGGGATCAGCCGGATCCGGGATGTCCTGGGGCGGGAATCGCGGGCGGCCTCTGTGCTTCCTGGGGGCGGCGCGCGGTGGGACGCGGGCGCCTAGATACAGCAGGAGCAGAGGCGACAACAGGAGTTCACGGCACGACGGAGCGTGGAACCGCTCCGGGGGCTGGTGAACTCTGACATGGAGGAAAGGAGACCGCATCGGCGGCGCCGGTGTCAAACCGGAGTATGGGGCGTTCAGGTGGGTTAGGTCCTGATCTTTCCCGGATGGGGTGATTAATCACTGTCTATGTTTCGATGGGAAGATCGCCGGGAAGGCAGGGCGATGACCGGCCTGTGATGGTGACCGAGCGTCACTCGGCCGATGGTTGCGAATGGTTCGATGACGTCCGGGGCTTTCGGGCAGAACGTCCGATGTGTCCGGATATGTACACTATTCGTAACGGCTTGGTGCCGGGGAGTGAATCCTGGCCCCAATACCAGAGCTCGGCTTGACTGGGCCAGAGTGACGCAACTGTAATTTCACTCGTGTCGTCGGCCGCACGAGGCAACGGCAACCACGGGGACGCCAAGTAGGGGCAGAGGAGGCGCGCCACATGAGCGAGCTCTTTGAGCTGTTGATCGGTGACGGCATCGCGGAGGAAGAGGAGGAACTCGGCTGGCAGGAGCGCGCGTTGTGCGCCCAGACCGACCCCGAGTCCTTCTTCCCCGAGAAGGGCGGCTCCACCCGCGAGGCCAAGAAGGTCTGCCTCGCCTGCGAGGTCCGCTCGGAATGCCTGGAGTACGCGCTCGCCAATGACGAGCGCTTCGGCATCTGGGGCGGCCTCTCCGAGCGCGAGCGGCGGCGGCTCAAGAAGAGCGCGGTCTGACCGGGTCGCCCCAGGGCCCCGTCAAGCCTCCGACAACCGCACAGCAGTACGGGCGCCTCACCGCGGTGGTGGGGCGCTTTCGTGTTCCCGGGCCCGGGCCCGCCCGGCCCTTCACCGCTTCCGCACCGGCACCGCGGACGAACCCGCCATCCGGAGCCGTTAGTGTGGTGCGCCATCCGGTTGCCGTTCACCGGCTGTGTCCACCGAGAACTGGGGCCCGCGCACTCGATGACCGTCTACAGCCACCAGAGCGGCTTCACCGCTGCCAGGCCGCCCGCCTACCCGCGCCACCTGGTCACCGCGGTGATCGTCTCGCACGACGGCGCCCGCTGGCTGCCGCAGGCCCTCGCCGGCCTGCTCGGCCAGGACCGCCAGGTCCAGCGGGTCCTCGCGGTCGACACCGGATCCACCGACAACTCCCCGCAGCTGCTCGCCGACACCCTCGCCGACTGGCTGCCGGAGAGCGGCCCGGTGATCCTCGGCCGCCGGGCGGGCTTCGGCACCGCCGTCGCCGAGGCCGTCTTCAACAGCCCGCCGCTGCGCCCCGAGGACCTCCCGTACCGGCTCGACCCGTCCGGCTACGACCCGGTCACCGGCGGCTGGGACGACTTCGGCGACCCGCTCGCCCAGGAGGACGACCTCGGCCGCGGCGGCCCGCGCGAGACCCAGCCGATCGAATGGCTCTGGCTGCTGCACGACGACTGCGAGCCGCAGACCGACGCGCTGCGCCGGCTCCTGCAGGTCGCCGACTCCACCCCCAGCGCCGCCGTCGTCGGCCCCAAGCTGCGCAGCTGGTACGACCGCCGGCAGCTGCTCGAGGTCGGCGTCACCATCGCCCACTCCGGCCGCCGCTGGACCGGGCTCGACCGCCGCGAGCAGGACCAGGGCCAGCACGACCAGGTCCGTCCGGTGCTCGCCGTCTCCAGCGCCGGCATGCTGGTGCGCCGCGACGTCTTCGAGGAGCTCGGCGGCTTCGACAAGGCGCTGCCGCTGATGCGCGACGACGCCGACTTCTGCTGGCGGGTCAACGCCGCCGGCCACCGCGTGGTGGTCGCCCCCGACGCCGTGCTGCGGCACGCCGAGGCGGCCAGCCGCGAACGCCGCGCCATCGACTGCGGCCCCTCCCACCCGCACCGGGTGGACAAGGCCGGCGCCGTCTACACCCTGCTCGCCAACTGCAAGGGCGCGCTCTTCCCCTACGTCCTGCTGCGGATGGTGCTCGGCACCCTGCTGCGGGCCGTCACCAACCTGCTCGGCAAGGACCCCCGGCAGGCCTTCGACGAGCTCGCCGGCCTCGGCCACGAGCTCGTCCGCCTCCCGAGGCTGCTGGCCGCCCGCAAGCGGCGCGCCCGGACCCGGGCCGCCGACGCCCTCGACGACCGCACGCTGTTCCCGCCGCCCGGCGCCACCACCCGGCTCGCCATCGAGGGCGTCATCGGGTCGCTCGGCATAGGGGGCGGCGACGACACCGGGGGCCGGCACGGCTCGGTCGAGGCCGGGCCCGGCGACGAGGACGCCGAGGACCTGGTCGTCGAGCAGTTCACGCTGGTCAAGAAGCTGGCCCGGCGCCCGGCGCCGGTCCTGTTCGCGGCCCTGCTGGTGTTCGCCCTGGTCGCCTGCCGCAGCCTGTTCGGCAGCGGCGAGCTGTTCGGCGGCGCCCTGCTCCCCGCCACGGACGGTGCGAGCGGCCTCTGGTCGATGTACGCGGACGCCTGGCACCCCGTCGGCACCGGATCCACCGCGGCCGCACCGCCGTACCTCGGCGTGCTCGCGGTGCTGTCCTGGACGCTGTTCGGCCACGCCGACCTCGCGCTCACCGCGCTGATCGTGCTCACCGTTCCGCTGGCCGCCGTCAGCGCCTACCTGGTGTCCCGGCCGCTGCTGGACTCCAAGCTGGTCCGCGCCTGGGCCAGCGCCACCTACGCGCTGCTGCCGGCCGCCACCGGCGCACTCGCCCAGGGCCGGATCGGCACCGCCGTGCTCGCCGTCCTGCTGCCGCCGCTGGCCCGCGCCGCGGCGATCGCGGCCGGCCTCGGCATCCGCGACGAGAGCGCCGCCAAGGGCGCCCGCCCGGGCTGGCGGCCGGTCTGGATGACCGTCCTGCTGCTCTCCCTCGCCACCGCCTTCGTCCCGCTGACCTGGGCGCTCGCGGTGCCGCTCTGCCTGGCGACGCTGGTCGTCGCCGTGCTGCGCGGCGGGGCCTTCGGCTCCGGCGGTGCCGCGCTGCGCCTGCTCGGCCTGCGCGTCCTGGTGATCCTCGCGGTGCCGGTCGGGGTGCTCGCGCCCTGGTCGCTCACGGTGCTGTCGCACCCGCAGTCGCTGTTGCTGGAGGCCGGTCTGCCGGGCCTGCACGGCGCCGGTGCGAGCGCGGTCGGCCTGCTGCTGGTCAACCCGGGCGGTGCCGGCGTGCCGCCGGTGTGGCTGTCGGCCGGTGTGGTGCTCGCCGCGCTCGCCGCGCTGCTGCGCGCCGACCGCCGCCGCGCGGTGCTGGCCGCCTGGGGTGCGGCCGGTGCCGGACTGCTCTTCGCGGTCGCGGTGGCCGGCACCTCGGTGACCCCGGCCTCCGGCGGCCCGGCCGTGCCCGCCTGGGCCGGCCCGGCCTCGCTGATCGCCGGGATCGCCCTGCTGGCCGCCGCCGCGATCGGTGCCGACGGCGCCAACGCGCGCGTGGCCGGGATCGCCTTCGGCTGGCGCCAGCCGGTGGCCGCGCTGGTGGTGGCCACCGCCGTGCTGGCCCCGCTGGGCACCGGTCTGTGGTGGGCGCTCACCGGCGCCGGCGGGCCGCTGCAGCGCGCCGCGGCCGGTCAGGTGCCCGCGTTCATCGCCGAGGAGGCCGGTACCTCCGACCGGGCCCGCACCCTCGTGGTCACCGGGGACCCGGCCGGCGGCGCCGTCCGCTACACCGTGGTCCGCGGCGCCGGCCTGACGCTCGGCCAGGCCGAGTCCACCGTCGACCCGGCGACCGGCACCCAGGCCGGCCTGAACAAGATGGTCGGCAGCCTGCTGGCCGGCTCCGGCGCCGACCAGGCCAGCGCACTGGCCGCCTACGGCATCGCCTACGTGCTGGTCGAGCAGCCGGTGATCGGCACCTACAAGGACGTCCTGGACACCACCCCCGGCCTGGTCAAGGCCAACCAGGACGGCGACTCCGCGCTCTGGCAGATCAACGGCGCCCCCGGGGTCCGCGCGGTGATCACCGCTCCGGGCGCCGCCCCGGTGGTCGTCCCCGCCGGGGTCCGCGACCTCGCGACGACCGTGCCGGCCGGCCCCGACGGCCGGGTGCTGCGGCTCGCCGAGTCCGCCGCCCCCGAGTGGCGGGCCACCCTGGACGGCACCGCGCTGGAGGCCGTCACGGTGGACGGCTGGGCGCAGGGCTTCAAGCTCCCGGCCGGCGGCGGCAAGCTGGCCGTCACCCGGGCGAACGGCTTCCTGCACACCGGCTGGATCTGGGCCCAGGTGCTGCTCGGCCTCACCGTCCTGGTGCTCGCCCTGCCCGGTCGCCGCAGCCACAAGGACGACGACCTGCCCGAGGAGGTGGTGGCCGCCGCCGCGCTGGCCGCCGCGGCCCAGGCGCAGGCGCCCGCCCCCGGCAGCCGCCGGGCCCGCCGGATGGCCGAGCGCGAGGGCGGCGAGGGCGGCGGGGACGGCTCCGACGAGGCCGGGGTCTACGAGGGCCGGCCGGGCGGCGTCCCGGCGCAGCCGGCCGGCGACCCGGTGACCGGGGCGGTCCAGGCGGCCGCCGCCGTCCAGGACGCCGAGCCGTACGCCGACCCGTACCAGACGTACCAGCAGGCCGACCCGTACAGCTACGACCAGTACGCGGCCCAGCAGCCGGTGTCCGCGCCGTACGGCGGCCAGGGCGAGTGGGAGTACCCCCAGGGGGAGGCCGGGGCGGGCTACCCGCAGCAGGCGTACCCGCAGCAGGGCTACGAGCAGCCGTACCAGCAGGACCAGCAGTACGGCTACGAGGCCTACCCGCAGACGGAGCACCAGCAGCCGTGGGTGCCGGGGCAGCCGCCGGCCGAGCCCTACTACGACCCGAACGACCCCAACGGCACGGGCCGGTACCCGCACCAGCACGGATCGGGGAGCTGACCCGCGATGAAGAAGCCCGCATTCAGGAAGAAGTCCGGGTCCGAGGCCCCCGACGCGGCCGGGCCCACCGAGGCCGAGCGGCCCGGGTACGCCCCGGAGGAGGCGCCGGAGGAGGCGTCGGCCGGCCGGCCCGCCGCCCGCTCCGGCGGCACCAGGACCACGCCGTCCCTGCTGGCCGCGGCCGTCGTGCTGGCGGCGGTCCTCGGGATCGCCGAGGCCCGCCCGCCGGCCGCCCCGGCGAAGGCCGACGGCGGTGTCGTCCCGAGCACCGCGCAGGTCGAACGGACGTCGGCGGTCTGCCCGCAGCCGCTCCAGGGCCTGACCGGCTCGACCACCCTGACCGCCTACACGCCGCCGGGCACGGGCGGCGCCACCACCGGTGCCGGCTGGCTCTCCGACGCCGCCGCGCCCGCCACCGCGCCGACCACCGCACCCGCGGCCACGCCGGCGCCGACCGGCTCGGCCACCCCGGCCCCCACCGGTTCGGGCGCCCCCGCGGACAAGGGCGGCGCACCCTCCGACGCCCGGCTGACCCTGGCCAAGCCGGGCACCCCGGCCACCGGCCCGGCCGCCAACGGCGACGCCGCCCCGGGCACCGGGGCCGTCGCCAACGGCGCCCTCGCCCCCGGGTTCACCGTCACCCAGACCACCGTGGTCACCGAGCAGCGCGGCCTCGGCCTGTCCGGCCTCACCTGCACCCCGGCCGGGACGGGCTTCTGGTTCGCCGGCGCCAGCACGGCCGGCGACCGGGTCGACTACGTCAGCCTGGTGAACACCGAGGCCGCCGCCGCCGTGGTCGACATCAAGCTGTACGGCGACAAGGGCCTGATCGACAACGACGCCGCCAACGGCATCACCGTCGCCCCCGGCAGCTCGCAGTCGGTGCTGCTGTCCACCCTCACCAAGGGCGCCGTCGGCGACCTCGCGGTGCACGTGGTCGTGCGCAGCGGGCGGCTCGGCGCGGCGCTGCACGCCGCCGACGGGAACAAGGGCGCCGACTGGATCCCGGCCTCGGCCGACCCGGCCGCCACCCAGGTCATGCCCGGCCTGCCCGCCGACGCGTCCGCGGCCCGCCTGGTGGTCTGGGCGCCGCCGGAGGACGACGCCGACCTGAAGATCCAGCTCTCCGGCAAGAACGGCTGGTTCACCCCGGCCGGCAACGAGACCATCCACGTCAAGGCGGGCATGGTGGCCGCCGTCGACCTGGGGAAGGTCACCCGCGACGAGGTCGCCGGGCTGCGGCTGTCGCCGACCGACGACAAGCACCCCACCCCGGTCGTGGCCGGCCTGCGGGTCGACCGGGCCGGGGGCAACGGCAAGAGCGACGCGGCCTGGCTCACCGGCAGCGCCCCGGTCGGTGCCCGCGCCACCGTCGCCGACAACCGGGCGGGCGCCTCGACGCTGTTCCTGACCTCCACCGGCGACGCCGCCACCGTCCGGGTCACCGCCTCGGCCGGCTCCGGCGGCGGCACCCCGGCGACCAAGGAGGTGCAGCTGCCGGCCGGCGGCACGGTCGCCCTCCCGGCGCCCGAGCCCGCCGGGCTGAACGGCACCTTCGCGCTCACCGTGGAGACCGTCTCCGGCGGCCCGGTGACGGCCGCCCGGATGCTCTCGCTGCCCGCCAAGGACGTGCCGATGTTCACCGTCCAGGCGCTGCGCGACGACCGCAGCACCGTCAAGGTCCCGCAGGCCGCCCAGGATCCGGGCGTCGTGCTGCGCTGATCCGCCGACGGGGGCGGTGCCCGGGTCCTCCGGGCACCGCCCCCGTCCGCACGGCCGCGCGGGGCTCAGTCCTCGTCGTAGCGCGGGTCGATGGCGTCCGGCGACAGCCCCAGCAGCTCGGCCACCTGCTCGATCAGGATCTCGTGCACCAGCGCCGCGCGGTCCTCCCGCGTCTTGGCCCGGATCTCCACCGGCCGCCGGTAGACCACGATCTGGCTCTTGCGCCCCTGCTTGCCCGGCGACACCCGCCCCAGCGGCACGCCGTCCTCGGTCTCGGCCGCGTCGGGCTCGTGCAGCGGCACCTCCTGGACGGCGAACTCCACCTCGATCAGCTGCGGCCAACGCCGTTCGAGACGCTCCACCGACTCGCGCACGTAGTCGTCGAACAGTTCGGAGCGGGTGAGCGAGATCGGCACCTGCGGCGGCGCCAGCGGGCCGCGCAGCCCCCTGCCGTGCCGGTCGCGGTGCCGGGGACGGCGCGAGGGTCCCGTCGATGACTGCGGTGCAGAGCTGTCCATATCACTGCCGAGGGTAGTCCTTGGACGGTCGGAAGTGGACTACTCCGACGGGGAAACGCCCGGGGTGGCGGGCGCACACCCGAGCGGGCGGGGCGATCGGAGCGCGGGAGGGGCGTGCCGCGCACCGTGCCCGCCGCGCGCGGCGAGGGGCTGTCAGGGGGTGCCCGGACCGCGACACGGCACACCCACCGGGCAGGCGGTCTTCGCTCCCCGGCGGGGAGTGCGGTACCGTCCACCCTCGTGAGCTCTGTACGTCGTTGTTCGCGGACCGCGTGCGGCCGGCCGGCCGTCGCGACGCTGACGTACGTCTACGCGGATTCCACCGCCGTCCTGGGCCCGCTCGCCACCTACGCCGAACCGCACTGCTACGACCTGTGCGCCGAGCACGCCGAGCGGCTCACCGCCCCGCGCGGCTGGGAGGTCGTCCGGCTCGCCGCCGAGGCCGGGCCGCTGCGCCGCAGCAGCGACGACCTGGAGGCGCTGGCCAACGCCGTCCGCGAGGCCGCCCGCCCGCAGACCCCCCGTCAGGGCCGCTCGCCCGAGGGCGATTCCACCGAGGCCGGCCGCCGCGGCCACCTCCGGGTGCTGCGCTCCCCGGACAACTGACGCCTCGCCCCGCGCCGGGCGCTCCACCGGCCCGGGTACGCTGCCGGTCTACCGTCACCGCGTCCCGTCGACCGAACGGGCGGTGACCCCGACGTATCGTGACCGTGTGCGGCCAGCCGCCGATCACACGGACACCGACCAGTACAGAGACCAGGGTGGAGCCGCAGTGCGCGACCTCAAGCAGCTCGTGAAGGCGTACGACGTCCGAGGCGTCGTCCCGGACCAGTGGGACGAGCACCTGTCCCGCGCCTTCGGCGCCGCGTTCGTGCAGGTCACCGGCGCGTCCGCGATCGTGGTCGGCCACGACATGCGGCCCTCCTCCCCGTCGCTCAGCCGGGCCTTCGCCGAGGGCGCGGCCGCCTACGGCGCCGACGTGGTCCAGATCGGCCTCTGCTCGACCGACCAGCTCTACTACGCCAGCGGCAAGCTCGACCTGCCCGGCGCGATGTTCACCGCCAGCCACAACCCGGCCCAGTACAACGGCATCAAGCTGTGCCGCGCCGGCGCCGCCCCGGTGGGCCAGGACACCGGCCTCTCCGAGATCCGCGAGCTGGTCGAGTCCTGGACCGCCGAGGACGACACCGTCACCGTGCCCGTCGTGGACGTCAAGCCCGGCGCGCTCTCCGAGCAGGACACCCTGCGCGGCTACGCCGACCACCTGCTCGGCCTGGTCGACCTCACCGCGATCCGCCCGCTCAAGGTCGCCGTCGACGCGGGCAACGGCATGGGCGGCCACACCGTGCCGACCGTCTTCGCCGGCCTGCCGATCGACCTCGTCCCGATGTACTTCGAGCTGGACGGCACCTTCCCCAACCACGAGGCCAACCCGCTCGACCCGAAGAACATCGTCGACCTCCAGGCCCGGGTCCGCGAGGTCGGCGCCGACATCGGCCTGGCCTTCGACGGCGACGCCGACCGCTGCTTCGTCGTCGACGAGCGCGGCGAGCCGGTCTCCCCGTCCGCCATCACCGCGCTGGTCGCCGCCCGCGAGATCGCCCGCGCCCAGGCCGCCGGCGAGGCCGAGCCGACGATCATCCACAACCTGATCACCTCCTGGACCGTCCCCGAGGTGGTCCGCGAACTCGGCGCCACCCCGGTGCGCACCCGGGTCGGCCACTCCTTCATCAAGCAGGAGATGGCCGTCACCGACGCCGTCTTCGGCGGCGAGCACTCCGCGCACTACTACTTCCGCGACTTCTGGCGCGCCGACACCGGCATGCTGGCCGCCCTGCACGTGCTGGCCGCGCTCGGCGGACAGGACGGCACGCTGTCCGCGCTCACCGCCGAGTACGACCGGTACGCCGCCTCCGGCGAGATCAACAGCACCGTCGCCGACCAGGCCGCCAGCACCGCCGCCGTCCGCGCCGCCTACGCCGGCCTGGAGGGCACCACCGTCGACGAGCTGGACGGCCTCACGGTGGCCGGCCCGGACTGGTGGTTCAACCTGCGCGCCTCCAACACCGAGCCGCTGCTGCGCCTCAACGTCGAGGCCAAGGACCCGGCCCGGATGGCCGAGCTGCGCGACGGCGTGCTCGCCGTCGTCCGCGGCTGAGCCCCGCGCCCGAGCCCCGCGCCCCGGTACCGCCGGGGCCCGTGCCCGGTGCCCCGGCCGGTAGGGTTGCCTATCGGCCGGGGCACCGCCGCGCCACCCCCCGACTTACCGGCTTCTGACCCTTGGAGAGCCCCATGAAGCTCGAATCCTTCCTGCTGGAGATCCTGGTCTGCCCGCAGTGCCGGGCCGCGCTCACCGAGGGCGGCACCGAGGAGCAGCCCGAGCTGGTCTGCACCGGGACGGACTGCGGGCTCGCCTACCCCGTCCGCGACGGCATTCCGGTCCTGCTGGTGGACGAGGCCCGCCGCCCGGCGTGATCCTGGGGGCGAAGCCCCACCCCGCCAGCCCCAGAGCTCCCCGCCCAGCGCGGCACAGGACAGCAGCCGGAGGCCCGCCGCATGCTCGACGACACCCTGCTCGACGACCCGGCCGCCCTCCAGCGCGCCGACCGCGACCGCGCCCTGCTGGCCCTGGCCGGCTCCGGCGCGCGGGTGCGCACCGCGCTGCGGCTGGCCGACGCGGCCGGACTGGACCGGCTGCGCCCGGACGGCCGCCCGCGCGCCGTCCTGGTCGCCGGCCACGGCAGCGCCCTGACCGCGGCCGAGATCCTGGCCGCGCTGGCCGGCCACGCCAGCCTGATCACCCCGCTGCCGCCGACCGAGGCGGCCGCCCCGCGCGGCGACCGGGCCGGCGGCCCGCCCGCCTTCACCACCGGGCTCGGCTGGCAGCTGCCAGGCTGGGCCGGCCCGCTCGACCTGCTGGTGGTCAGCTCCGCGGACGGCGGCGAGCCCGGCCTGGTCAGCCTCGCCGAGCAGGCCTACGCGCGCGGCTGCGCCGTCGTGGTCACCGCCCCGGCGGGCAGCCCGCTGGCCGAGGCAGCCCTGCAGGTGCGGGCGCTGCCGCTGCCGTACGTGACCGGCGGGTCCGCCGAGGACGAGGCCCCGGCCGGGGCCGCCGCCGAGCCGGACCTCCCCGCCGAGGACCCGGCCGCGCTCTGGTCCCACCTCACCCCGCTGCTGGCGCTCGCCCAGAAGGTCGGCATCACCCAGCTGCCGTACGACGCGCTGCCGGCCGTCGCCGACCTGCTGGACGCGACGGCCGTCCGCTGCCGTCCCGACGCCGCCGCGTACACCAACCCGGCGAAGGGCCTGGCCGCACGGCTGGCCGGGACCGTCCCGCTGCTGTGGGCCGACGGCCCGATCGCGGGGGCGGCCGCCGCCCGGTTCGCCGCCCAGCTGGCCGACCGGGCCGGCCGCCCGGCGCTGGCCGGCCTGCTGCCGCAGACGCTCACCGCCCACCGCGGCATGTTCACCGGCCAGTTGGGTGCCGGCGCGGACCCGGACGACTTCTTCCGCGACCGGGTCGACGAGCCGGACCCGCTGCACCTGCAGGTCCTGCTGCTGCGGCACGCCCCCGGCGCGGCCGGCGGCGCGGACGACGCGGCGGACGGCCCGGTCGAGGTGCCGGAGGACGACCCGGGACCGCGCAGCTTCGGCGTCAGCCGGGCGCACCGGCTGGCCGGCGCCCACGACGTCCGGCTGACCGAGTACGCGAGCACCCGGCCGGACGCCCTGCACGCGCTCGCCGACCTGATCGCGCTGACCGACTTCGCGGCCGTCTACCTGGGGCTGGCCGCCGCCCAGTCCTGAGACGCGGGGCCCGCCGCCCCGGCCGGCCGGTACGGTAAGCGCTCGACGACACCCCGACAGCGCGGCACGGCCGGCTTCACCCGCGGAGGACCCCGAGCATGAGTACCGAAGGCGGCACCAAGGCACTGGTCGCGGCACTGTCCGCGAACCTGGCGATCGCGGCGGCCAAGTTCGCGGCCTTCGGCTTCACCGGCTCCTCGTCGATGCTGGCCGAGGGCGTGCACTCGGTGGCCGACTCGGGCAACCAGGTGCTGCTGCTGATCGGCGGCAAGCGGGCGCGCCGGGAGGCCGACGAGGCCCACCCGTTCGGGTACGGCCGCGAGCGCTACATCTACGGCTTCCTGGTGGCGATCGTCCTCTTCACCGTCGGTGGCCTCTTCGCCATCTACGAGGGCTGGCACAAGGTCAGCCACCCCGAGGCGCTGGACTCCTGGGGCTGGGCGGTCGGCGTGCTGCTCTTCGCCATCGTCATGGAGGGCTGGTCCTTCCTGACCGCGATGCGCGAGTCGGTGAAGGCCAAGGGCGGCCAGGGCTGGGTGCAGTTCATCCGCACCGCCAAGGCCCCCGAGCTGCCCGTGGTGCTGCTGGAGGACACCGGTGCGCTGATCGGCCTGGTGCTGGCCCTGATCGGCGTGTCGCTCACCGTCGTCACCGGGGACGGCGTCTGGGACGGCGTCGGCACCCTGTGCATCGGCGTCCTGCTGGTGGTGATCGCCGTGGTGCTCGCGCTGGAGACCAAGTCGCTGCTGCTCGGCGAGTCCGCCGACCGGGAGTCGGTGCAGCGGATCCGCGAGGCGCTGGTGGACGGCGAGGCCGTCACCGGGGTGATCCACATGCGGACCCTGCACCTCGGCCCGGAGGAGCTGCTGGTCGCCGCCAAGATCGCCGTCAACGCGGAGGACAGCGCTGCCCGGGTGGCGGCCGCGATCGACGAGGCCGAGGTGCGGGTCCGGGCGGCCGTCCCGATCGCCCGGGTGATCTACCTGGAGCCCGACGTCTACAGCGCCGAGAAGGCCGCCGCGGGCGAGGACCCGGCGGCGACCCCGGGCGGGCCGGGGCCCGCGCCCGCGCACTGACGCGCCCGGCCCCCGGGGTTGGGGTCGCGCTTGAGGACCGATCGCATCCGGGGCCGAAAACGGTCATCGCAGGACGGCCGACGGGGCCACCGGTGTAGATTCGTCACCAGAGCCAGAACGTCGCTGCTGATGGCGGTCGATCGGCGGTCCGCACCCGTAGGGTGTGCCCCGGTCGAGGGAGAGAGGTCCTCCGACGGTTTGTGCTGCGCAGCAGGGAACCGGTCCACCACCACGTGACCCGGCCACCCGGCGTAGCCGTGCACCCGTACGGCCCCGCCGCGCCGCGACGGCACACCAGGACCTTGGCCATGCCCCACCCCATCAGCGAGGAGCAGACGCATGTCGACCGACATCACCGGTGACTTCAAGGTCGCCGACCTTTCCCTGGCGCCGTTCGGCCGCAAGGAGATCCAGCTGGCCGAGCACGAGATGCCCGGCCTGATGTCCATCCGCGCCGAGTACGCGCAGTCCCAGCCGCTGGCCGGCGCCCGCATCACCGGCTCGCTGCACATGACCGTGCAGACCGCCGTCCTGATCGAGACCCTGACGGCGCTGGGCGCCGAGGTCCGCTGGTGCTCCTGCAACATCTTCTCCACCCAGGACCACGCGGCCGCCGCCATCGCCGTCGGCCCCGAGGGCACCCCGGAGAACCCGCAGGGCGTGCCGGTCTTCGCCTGGAAGGGCGAGACCCTGGAGGAGTACTGGTGGTGCACCGAGCAGGCGCTGACCTGGCCTGACGGCCAGACCCCGAACATGATCCTGGACGACGGCGGCGACGCCACCCTGCTGATCCACAAGGGCGTCGAGTTCGAGAAGGCCGGCGCCGCGCCGGACCCGTCCACCGCGGACAACGACGAGTTCCGGATCATCCTGGAGCTGCTCAACCGCACCCTCAAGGACACCCCGAACAAGTGGACCGAGGTCGCCGCCACCATCAAGGGCGTGACCGAGGAGACCACCACCGGCGTCCACCGCCTGTACGAGATGCACCGCGACGGCAAGTTGCTGTTCCCTGCGATCAACGTCAACGACTCGGTCACCAAGTCGAAGTTCGACAACAAGTACGGCTGCCGCCACTCGCTCATCGACGGCATCAACCGCGCCACCGACGTCCTGATCGGCGGCAAGGTCGCGGTCGTCTGCGGCTACGGCGACGTCGGCAAGGGCTGCGCCGAGTCGCTGCGCGGCCAGGGCGCCCGCGTCATCGTCACCGAGATCGACCCGATCTGCGCGCTCCAGGCGGCGATGGACGGCTACCAGGTCGCCACCCTGGAGGACGTCGTCGAGACGGCCGACATCTTCATCACGACCACGGGCAACAAGGACATCATCCTGGCCTCCCACATGGCGCGGATGAAGCACCAGGCCATCGTCGGCAACATCGGCCACTTCGACAACGAGATCGACATGGCCGGCCTGGCCCAGCTGCCGGGTGTCGTCAAGACCGAGGTCAAGCCGCAGGTCCACGAGTGGCGCAAGGCCGACGGCCGCACCATCATCGTGCTCTCCGAGGGCCGCCTGCTGAACCTGGGCAACGCGACCGGCCACCCGTCGTTCGTGATGTCCAACTCCTTCGCCAACCAGACGATCGCCCAGATCGAGCTGTTCACGAAGACCGCGCAGTACCCGATCGGCGTCTACGTGCTGCCGAAGCACCTGGACGAGAAGGTCGCCCGCCTGCACCTCGACGCGCTGGGCGTGAAGCTGACCACCCTGACCCAGGAGCAGGCCGACTACATCGGCGTCCCGGTCGAGGGCCCGTACAAGGCGGAGCAGTACCGCTACTGATGCGGTGACGCCGCTTGCTGATGCGGTGACGCCGCCGCGGCGGCGGGCAGGAACGCCGGTGGCCGGCACCCCGGGCGGGGTGTCGGCCACCGGCGTTCGCGCGTTCCTGCGGCGTCCGCGGCCGTCCGCGGGCCGTCCGCGGCTCAGGGGACGATGACGTCGGAGGTCCAGCTGCTCCGGTCGGGGCCGAGCGGCGTGGTGTGGGCGAGCATCCAGTCGAGGCCGCCGAGCTGTTCCAGGGAGGCGGGCATGCCTGCCCCGGCGCTGACGGAGACCTCCACGCCGTTCCGCACGGCGACCAGCGGCGGGTTCGGGTCGGTGAACGGGGAGCCGTCCGTGCTGGTGTAGCTCGCGTGGGGCCCGTCCGGGCGCAGGGAGACCGAGACGTTCCTGCCGTCGACCTGGAACATCACCCACAGGGCCCAGGCGCCCACACCGTCGGTGTCCGGCTGCGAGAGCAGGACGTCGGTGGCCTTGAACGCCTCCGGCAGACCGGTGAACCGCACCGGCAGCGGGACGTTCCAGTGGCCGAACCGTACGTCCCGGGCGGCCCGGTGGAGGATCTCCTCGGTGACGTCCCCGGCCTTGCCGCCGTAGCCCGTGATCTCCGCCCAGCGCCCGGAGGCCGTCAGCCAGCGCAGCGTGGGCTGCGGGGAGACACCGGGCCGGGGCCGACCGGGGACGACCCAGTAGGCCGTGCGCCCGTCGATCGGCTCGGCGTCGACCCTGGCGAGCGCGTCGCCGACGGAGTTCCTCATCGGTGGCTCCTCGCCGGGCCCGTACTGCGAGAGCAGGATGCGCGGGGCGTCCTCGCCGATGCCACGGGCCTGGGCGGAGATCCCGTGGTAGCCGGTCTCGTAGCCGATGCCCCGCTCGCCACCGGCCCAGTCGGGCAGCCAGCCGAAGTGCACCTCGGTGGTCAGCGGGTCGACGCCGACCGGGGTCGGTGCGGCGGACGGCGAGGGCGACGCGGACGGGGAGGGCGAACCGGTCGCCGTGGGGGCGGCCGGTGCCGGTGTGCTGGCGGAGCCGCCCCCCGGGGCCACCAGCGCGGTGGTCGTGATCACCGCGGCGGTCACGACGGCGACGGCGCCGACCGCGACGAGCCGGCGGCGGCGCAGCCGGGCGGCGCCCTCGGCGACGGACCGGCCGGCGTCGAAGCGCGCCGGCGGTGCGGGCCCGTCGGCGAGTGCCGCCAGCCGAGCGGTCAGGTCGTGCTCCTCGGTGGTCATGGCGTCCTCTCGGCGATGGCGGGACGGGGTGAGAGGGTGCCGCGCAGGGTGCCCAGCGCGCGGGAGCTCTGGCTCTTGACGTTCCCGGACGAACAGCCCAGGGCCTCGGCGGCCTGCTCGATCGACAGGTCGCAGTAGTAGCGGAGCACCACCGTGGCCCGTTGCCGGGGCGGGAGGGCGGCCAGCGCCTGGCGCAGGTCCAGCGAGGCGTCCAGGTCGACGCCGCCGGCCGCCGTGTCCGGGTCGGGCTCCGAGCGGACGGTGCGGCGCCACCAGGGGGAGCGCTGCTCGGCCAGGAACGTGTTCACCAGCACCCGGCGGGCGTAGCCGTCCCGGTTCTCCATCCGGGCGGCCCGCGCCCAGTTCACGTACAGCTTGGTGATCGTCTCCTGGACCAGGTCGTCGGCCCGGTGCCAGTCCCCGCACAGCAGATAGGCGACCTTCCGCAGCCAGCCGCTCCTGGAGGCCACGTACTCCGTGAACTCCTCGTCGCGCGTCTGCTTCGCCATCTGCACCCCCTCTCGTCAGGTCGGCGGCACCGGCCCGGTGCCGCCCACACCTCTAATGCGCGGGTCACCGGAGAACGTTGCACGCGACCTGCGCACGTAGGCTTTCGGGCATGCCCAACGGCCGTTACTCGCTCCACGACACCCACGACCACGTGCTGCTCGGCGAGGAGCGCTTCAGCTGCGCCCCCGGCGCGGCCGGGTGGCGCTACGTCTCCAAGACCTACGCACCGGACGGCCGGGTCCTCGGGGGCCTCGACCTCACCCTGGACTCGCGGGCCAGGCCGTTGCGGATGGAGGTCAGGGCCGGCGGCTGGCAGGTGCGCGGCGGCGCGGTCGACGGCGTCGCCTGGGTCCGCACCGACGCGGCCGACCCGGGCGGCGAGCACGCCGTGGAGGGGCACGACCGGGCCCACGGGTTCACCGGCAGCTCGCCGGCCTTCCTCGTCGCCACCGCCCGGCTGCTGAGGCTGCGGGAGGGGGCGAGCGCGCGGGTGCGGCTGGTCGCCTTCACCGACCCGGTGCTGGCGCCGCGCACCTTCGACCAGGGGTGGCTGCTGGAGGGCGTCGACACGCACGCGACGGACTCGGGGCCGCTGCTGGTCGAGCGGTACCAGGTGGCGGACCTGGAGACCGGGGAACAGCAGGTCGTGCACCTCGCCGGGGACGTGGTGCTGGCGGCGGGCGGGATCGAACTGGAGGAGCTGGCGTCGCCGCCGAACGCCTGGCCGCTGGAGTTCGGGGAGTAGGGGGCGGCCGGCCCGTGCGGGAGGGTGCGGGTCGCCCGCGCTCCGGTGGCTTCGGGCGGTGTCAGGCGGGTGGGGCGAATCCGGTGCCGGCGGTGGGTTCGGCCGGTGCGGCGGGCTTCTCGAACGAGGGGGCGGCGGGTGCCGGCGCCGGAGTCGGAGTCTGCGCCGGAGTCGGCGCGGGTGCGGGCACGGGTGCCGTCGGAACGCCGAGGACGCGGAGCGGTCGGCCGTCCGGGGCGGTCGGCTGGTGGGCCTGCGCCGGCGCGTGCGGGGGAGCGGGCGCCGCGGCGGCGGCAGTGCGCCACTGCTCCTGGGCCCGCGACCACTCCCGCCGCTGGCGTTCGGTGAGCACGGCGCCCAGGTAGGCGGCGGGGTGCAGGCCCGGGGCCACCGGGAGACCGGTCCGGTCGGCGACGTCGTCGGCCAGTCCGGTGGCCATCCGCAGTGCCACGGACCGGTCCAACTGGCCTATGCGGCCGAGCAGTTGGCGGACGGCCAGCCATAGCGGCTCCGGCACCGCGGAGAGGTCCATCGCGACCAGCTCGCGCCCCATCGACTGCAGCAGGTGCGGGTGCACCGGCGGCAGCGGGGACGCCGCGGCGCCGCCGGGGGTGCGCTCGCGGACCACGACCGTCCCGGCGAAGACGTCGCCCAGCCGTCGGCCGTCCGCGTTCACCATCGAGGCGATCACCGCCGGAACCCCCGTCAGGGCGACCAGCTCCATGAAACCGACCAGTCCCCGCACCAACGAGTGCCGGAACCGCACCGGGCCGCCGTCGCTGCGCACCACCCGCAGGCCGAGCGCCGCCTTGCCGAGCGAACGGCCGTGGCTGAGGGTCTCGACCATCACGGGCACGGCCACCAGGAAGAACACCAGCAGCCCGAGCAGGAGGGCGGCCAGCGCCGCGCCGTCCAGACCGATCAGGGTGATGCTCAGCACGAGCGAGACCAGCAGCAGAGCGGCGAACTCCACGACCAGGTCGAGCACGATCGCCAGCGCCCGGCTCGGAAGCTTCGCCGTCTGCAGGTCGAGGACGACCGCCTCACCCGTCACCAGGTCGCTCAAGACACCTGTCCGTTCACACTCGTGGAGCCCGTGCGGCTCCCTCGTGGAGATCGCCGCGAGCGGCGTGGCCGGGGGAGGGACGACAGCGGACCGGCCCCCACGACCCGCTCTCCGCAGCCTGGTCCGCAGCCGCCAACATACGGCGCGCGGCGGGCGCACGGGAAGTGAGATCCCGGGGGCCGGGACCCCCGTGGCTGCTGGCATGCTGGGCCGCACGTGTCCGTACGTACCCGCCCGCCCGCGACCGCGCCCCTCGTGGCCACCGCCGACCAAGGAGCCGCCGAATGGACCTGGACGTCTTCGTCGCCACCCACCAGCGGGAGTGGGCCCGGCTGGACGCCCTCGCCCGACGGCGCCGGCTCACCGGCGAGGAGACCGACGAACTGGTCACCCTCTACCAGCGCGCCACCGGGCACCTCGCGAAGGTCCAGGCCGCCGCGCCGGACCCCGCGCTGCTGAGCCGGCTGACCGGACTGGTCTCGCGGGCCCGCAGCGCGGTCACCGGGTCGCGCAGCAGCGGCTGGCACGACGTCGCCCGCTACTACGCGGTCAGCTTCCCGGCCGCGCTGTACCGCGCGCGCCGCTGGTGGCTGCCGGTGGCCGTCGTCTCGCTGCTCGCCACGGCGCTGCTCGCCTGGTGGATGGCCACCCACCCCGAGGTGCGCAACAGCCTCATCGCCCCCGACCAGCTGCGGGAGATGACCCGCCCCGGCGGCCAGTACGAGGCGTACTACTCGGACCGCCCGGCGAGCTCCTTCGCCGCCCAGGTCTGGACGAACAACGCCTGGATCGCCGTGCAGTGCCTGCTGTTCGGGATCGCCCTCGGGCTCCCGGTGCTCTGGGTGATGTGGACCAACGTGGTCAACCTCGGCATCGGCATCGGCCTGATGGCCTCCGCCGGCCGCCTCGACGTCTTCCTCGGGCTGCTCGTTCCGCACGGCCTGCTGGAACTCACCGCGGTCTTCGTGGCCGGCGGTCTCGGCCTGCGCCTGGGCTGGACGGTCATCGACCCCGGCCCGCGGACCCGCGGAACGGCCCTGGCCGAACAGGGCCGCGTCATCATCGGCATGTCGATCGGACTCGCGACGGTGCTCGCCGTCTCCGGCGTCCTCGAAGCCTTCGTGACGCCCTCCGGCCTGCCGACCTGGGCGCGCATCTCCATCGGCGTGCTGGCCGAGGTGGCATTCCTCCTCTATGCACTGGTGCTCGGTCGAAGGGCCGCCCGGTCCGGCGAGGTCGGAGACCTGGACGCGGCCGACAGCGCGGACCTGCAGCCCGTCGCGGCGTGAGGCGATGTGATCCACAGGCCTCTGACCTGCTACTCTTCTCGCATCCCAGCCGAACCATTGACGTGGTCGGGGTGGGCTAGTAGGTTTGAACGGTTGGGACTGACTGGACAACGGTCGGGCCCGGGCGTTAGTGTCTACGACACCGCCGAATCGAGGCGAGCGCGTTTCACGAAATGCGCGCCCTCCGACGAAGCAAATCCCACGGACTGAGCAAGCCGAAAGCTTTGATAAGCTTCGGAGCGAAGTTTGCAGGAAATCCCACCAGCGGGAATTCAGAAAAACGAAGCCGGTAAGAAACGGCCGCGAGGATCTGATAAGCTGGGAACACGAAAGAACGAAGCACCCGGAGGGCCTGCTGGAAGGCAGACCGAAGGAAGTGTCCGTTCCTTGAGAACTCAACAGCGTGCCAAAAGTCAACGCCAGATATGTTGACATCC
>NZ_JBITCO010000046.1:0-36847 GCF_044453265.1 Kitasatospora sp. NPDC051705
TCCTCGCCGTCCGTCCGCCCCCGCCGCCGATGCTGCCACGCGGGGCGGGCCGGGTCGAGGGCGCGCCGGGGGCCGGGGGGGGGGGCCCCCCCCCCCCCCGCCCCGGCGCGGCGGGCCGGGGGGGGCGGGGCGCCACGGCGCGGCGGGGGGCCCCCCCCCCCCGCACCCCACCGCCCCCCCCGGGCCCGCGCCTTGGGGGGGGGGGGGGGGGGGGCCCCCCGCCGGCCCCCCCACGGCGGCACCCCGCGGGCGGCGGGCCGGCCGGGCGGACGGGGGCGCCCGGCCGGCCCGGCGGCGTCAGCCGATCTGCCCGCTGAGGCCCGGGTGGCTCATCTGGTTGGTGCCGACGGCCTCCACCTCCTGGGCGGTGTGCCCGACCACCGGCAGCTTGCCGGCGGCGTGGATGGCGAGGTCGGCCGGGGAGAGGTTGAGGCCGTCGGTGAGGCCCCCGGTGGCGTCCGGGGAGCTCGCGGTCTGGGTGGTGGCGGACGCCGCCGGTGCGGCGAGCGCGAGGCCCGCCATGGTGAGGGCGGCCAGGGTGGCGAGTTTCTTCATGCACTGCCGAACGACCCGGGCCGCCTCAGGTAACCGGACGGCTCAGACCGTCACCCTCAGGGTCCGCACGCTGTTGCTGACGAACGAGGTGATCGGCTCCGGCTCGGCGCCCTCGGCCAGGGCCAGCCCGGGGAACCGCCCGAACAGGTGCCGCAGCGCGGTCTCCGCCTCCAGCCGGGCCAACCCGGACCCGAGGCAGAAGTGCGGGCCGTGGCCGAGCGAGAGGTGGCGGTTGGGCTGCCGGGTGAGGTCGAAGCGGTCGGCGTCCGGGTGGTGCCCGGCGTCCCGGCCGGCCGCCGCGTAGGAGGCGAGCAGCGCCTCGCCGCGCCGGATCACCACGTCCCCGACCTCGATGTCCTCGGTCGCGTAGCGCAGCGGGAACTGGCCGACCGGCGAGTCGTAGCGCAGCGTCTCCTCGACCACCGCCGACCAGGGCTGCTCGCCGTCGAGCACCAGGCGCAGCTGGTCGGGGTGGGCGAGCAGGGCCCGGACGGCGTTGGTGATCAGGTTGAGCGTGGTCTCGTGCCCGGCGACCAGCATCAGCAGCAGGGTGCCGACCAGTTCGGCCTCGCTGAGCCGGTCCCCGCTCTCGCGGGCGGCTATCAGGTCGGTGGTCAGGTCGTCGCCGGGCTCGGCCCGCTTGGCCGCCACCACCGCGCCCAGCAGCGCGAACAGGCCCTGCTGCGCGGCGATCGCGGCCTCCGGGGTGGCGGAGCTGGAGACCAGGGTGTCGGACAGCTCGTGCAGCGCGTCCTGCTGCTCCAGCGCCAGGCCGAGCAGTTCGCCGATCACCTGCATCGGCAGCGGGTAGGCGAAGTGCTCGCGCAGGTCGAACGGGCCGTCCAGTTCGGCGACGGCGTCGAGCAGGGCGACGGTGCGGGCCTCGATCGCGGGTGCCAGGTCGGCGATCCGGCGCGGGGTGAAGGCCTGGCTGACCAGGCCGCGCAGCCGGCGGTGGTCCTCGCCGTCGGCGGTGACCATGCCGGGCACGGTGACGAAGTTGAGCAGCGGCCAGCCCGGCGGCAGCCGTCCCTCCCGGAAGGTCGTCCAGAGCTGGGCGTTCTTGCCCACCCGGGGATCGGCGAGCAGCGCCTGCAGGGTGTCGTGGTGGGTTATCGCCCAGACCACCACCCCGCCAGGGAGCTCCACCAGGACCGCGGGGCCGGCCGCCCGGAGCCGGGCGTTCTCGGCGTGCTGGTCGCGTCCGAAGGGGTCGAGCCGGACGGGCTCGGCTCCGCGGCCGGGTGCGGTGCCGTCGACGGTGGTGTCCATGCGGGCCTCTCGGGGGCTGGCGGGCGGGGCGGGGTGAAGGCGCTGTAGAGCACCGGCAGGCCGAGCAGGGCCCGGGACCACGGGGACGGCCGCCAGGCCAGGTCGGCGGGCGGGACGGCGAGCTGGAGGTCCGGCAGGCGGTGCAGCAGCGTCTCGACGGTGGTCTCGACGATGATCCGGGCGGGGTGCTGGGCCGGGCAGACGTGCCGGCCGGCGCCCCAGGCGAGGTGCGCCCGGTTGCCGCCGAGCGAGCCCTGCGCGGCGGAGGCGAGGCCCTGGGCGGCCGGGTCGGCGTTGGCCGCGGCCAGGCCGAGCACCAGCATGTCGCCGGCGCTGATGTACTGGCCGCCGAGGACGGTGTCCCCGGTGGCCCAGCGGCCGGGGAAGTTCTGCGTCGGCGGGTCGCGCCAGAGCACCTCCTCCAGCGCGTCGGAGACGGTGAGCCGCCCGCCGGTGAGGGTGGCCCGGAAGCGGCGGTCGGTGAGCAGCAGCCGCAGCGTGTTGCCGGTCCAGTTGATGGAGGTCTCGTTGCCCGCGACCATCATCACCACCAGGTGGTGCACGGCCTCCTCGTCGGTCAGCGCGGCCGGGTGGGCGAGCAGCCAGGAGGTCAGGTCGGCGCTGGGGGCGCTGCGGCGGCGGCGGACCAGGTCGACCAGGATCGCCTGGAACTCGGCGCTGGCGCGCACCGACTCGGGGCCGCTGTCCACGAAGTGGCTGATCAGCTCGACCAGTCGGGGCCCGGCCTCGCGCGGCAGGCCGACCAGCTGGGTGAAGACCAGCAGCGGCAGCGGGCGGGCGTACTGGGAGATCAGGTCGGCGGTGCCGTCCGGGCCCCAGCTGTCGATGAGGTCGTTGGCGCAGGCCTCGGTGGTCTCGCGCAGCTTCCGGTGGTCGATCTGGGCGAGGGTGTCCGAGACCGCGGCGCGCAGCCGCTGGTGCTCGGCGCCGTCCAGGTTGAGCAGGGTGGGGCGCCAGGAGGTCATCGGCAGCAGCCGGGAGTCGGCGGCCAGCCGGCCCTCGGCGGGCACCCGCCAGCGGCGCGAGTCCTTGGAGAACAGCGCCTCGTTGCGGGTGAGTTCGAGCAGCTCGGGGTAGCCGAGGACGAGCCAGGCCTCGACCCCGGGCTCCAGCTCGATGGGGGCGACGGGGCCGTGGCGCCGGCGCAGCCGGTCGTAGAGGCCGTGCGGGTCCTCGGCGACGGCGGGGCCGTACAGCGGGGTCAGCGGGACGCCAGCGGGCAGGCCGCCGCCGTGCGCGACCGGGCAGCCGGGGGAGGCGGTGCCGGGATCGGGGGCGGTCATCCCTGCAGCTCCAGGATCGAGCTGCGGTGCAGGTGGTCGACGAAGTCGATCAGCAGGTCGTAGGACTGCCGCCGGTCGCGGGCGTCGCAGTACAGGATCGGGACGTCCGGCAGCAGGTCGAGCGCCGAGCGCAGCTCGTCCTCGGGGTAACTCGGGGTGTCCGGGAAGGTGTTGACCGCGACGGCGAAGGGGATGCGCTGCTCCTCGAGGCGGCCGAGCACGTCGAAGCTCTCGTCGGGGCGGCGCAGGTCGACCATCGCGACGGCGCCGAGCGCGCCGCGCGACAGGTCGTCCCAGAGCGGCCAGAACCGCTGCTGTCCGGGGGTGCCGAACAGGTACAGCGCGAGCCGCGGGTTGAGCGTGATCCGGCCGAAGTCCAGCGCGACCGTGGTGGTGGTCTTGCCGGCGCGCCCGGTGAGGTCGTCCACGCCGCTGCTGGCGGCGGTCATGGTCTCCTCGGTGCGCAGCGGGGTGATCTCGCTGAGCGAGCCGACCAGCGTGGTCTTGCCGACCCCGAACGGGCCGGTGACCAGGATCTTGACCGCGCCCTGGACGGAGGGCGGCAGGTACCGCGGCCCGCCGGACCGGCCGTCGGTGGAGCCGTGGGCCCCGGTCGTCCCGGGGGCGGCCCCGGCTTCAGCGGAGTTGGCGGAGGCCAACGAGCACCTCTTCCAGGAGGGTTGCGGGCAGGCGTTCGGCCTGCGGGACGGGCGGGAGCACCTGCACGGCGCCGAGGTCCCAGAGGTCGCCGACCAGGACCTTGACGACGCCGAGCGGCAGCCCCAGGTGGGCCGCCACCTCGGCGATGGACAGCAGGCTGTGGCAGAGCGCCAGGATGCGCCGGTGCTCCCGGTTGAGCAGTGCGTGCTCGGGGAGCTCCGGCGGGTCGGCTAACGCGCTGACCAGGCTCTCGACGGCCAGCTCGGCCCGGGTGGGCCGGCTGCGGCCGCCGGTGATGACGTAGGGCCGGACCGGCCCGCTCACCGGTGCCCCCCCGCCGCGTGGTCGACGCGCGGCGGGCTGGTGAGGTGGCTGCCGATCCGCTCGACCAGGACCTGCATCTGGTACGCGACCAGGCCGGCGTCCACGGCCTCGCCGGTCACCACGGCCAGGTGCGCCCCGGCACCGGCGGCGACGATGAACAGGTAGCCGCCGCCGTACTCGATGATGATCTGCCGGGTGGCGCTGGCCGGCCCGCCGAACCCGACGGCGACGCCGCGGGCCAGCGACTGCAGCCCGGAGCAGGCGGCGGCGAGCCGTTCGGCGTCCTCCCGCGCGATGTTCGTGCTGCGCCCGATCTCCAGGCCGTCGTTGGAGACGACGACGGCGTGCTGGACCTGCGGGACGTTGACGATGTCGGCGAGCAGCCAGCCGAGGTCAGGGGTGGTGGTCATGGAACTCTCCGGAGCGCTGGGGAAGTCGGGGGGAGGCGGGCAGGGAAGGGTCGGGCTGGGCCTGGGCGCGGGCGGCCGATCGGCCGCTGGCGGTGCCGGCCTGGAACATCGCCATGAACGCCTGCGCGTCCCGGGCCGAGCGGTGCGGCGGGGCGGGCGGGGGCGGGGGAGAGGCGTGCTGGGCGGGGCGGGCGGCGCGGTCGCGCCGGTGGCTCCGGCGGGGCAGCGGCGGCGGGGTGTCCGCGGCTGCGGGGGGTCGGCCGGCCGGCGGCGCCTCCACCAGGGGGTGGTCGGCGGGGTGGCCGGCCGGGCGGGGGTCGGCGGTGAACGCCCGGTCGTCCGGTCCGAGGCCGGGGACGGTGGGCGGCAGCGGTTCGGTGAGCAGGGCGTTCGGCAGCAGCACGACGACCCGGACGCCGCCGTACGGGGACGGCGCCGAGCTGAGGGTGACCCGGAAGCCGTACTGCTCGGCGAGGCGGCCGACGGCGGCCAGGCCCAGCTGCGGCACCTCGCCCAGCCGGGAGACCTCCAGGGTGCTGCCCCCGGCCAGGGCGTCGGCGGCCTTGGCGACGGCCTGCTCCGGCATGCCGACGCCGCCGTCGTCGATCTCGATGACGGCGCCGTTGTGCACCGGCATCAGGGTGACGAACACCTGGGTGCTGGGCGGGGAGTAGCGGGTGGCGTTGTCCAGCAGCTCGGCGACGGCGTGGATCAGGGCCTCGGCGGCGGCGCCGACGACGGCGGTCTCGATCCGGCTGCGGACGACCACCCGCTGGAACGGCAGGATCCGCGACTGGGCGCCGCGCACGACGTCCTCCAGGGAGACCGGTTCGGGCCAGTGGCGGCCGGCCCGGGCCCCGCACAGGACGGCCAGGGTCTGGGCGAGCCTGGCCTGTTGGGCCGCGGCGTGGTCCGCCTTGAGCAGGCCCTCCAGCAGTGCCGGGTCGTCGTGGGTGCGTTCCATCTCGTCGAGCAGGGCCTGCTGGTCGTGGGCCATGACGAGGATGCGGCGGGCCACGCTGAGGAAGGCCCGCTGGGTGGAGGCGGTGTGCTCCTGCTCCTGCTGGACGGCGGCCAGGTCGGCTCCGCGGCGGGAGAGTTCGGTGCCGAGCTCCTCCCGGAGCCGGGCGAGGTCGCGCCGCAGCCGGTCGGCGCGGCGGCGGTGGGTGACGGACACGGCGCGGTACCGCGCGGCGGCCACGAGGGCGAGGACGGCGAGCACGCCGGTTGCCGTTGCGCACCACTGAGTCATCGTCACGCGGCGAATTCTAGGGTGATGATCCTACGAAGGTGTGAACGGATCTCGCCAAGTGACCGGATCTCGTCAATATCCAGTCAATACGGCGTCAAACCGGCGTCGTTCGGACGCGATCGGGGCGCCCGGGGACGATCCGCCCCGCCCGGGTGCTCGTGGGGCCGGGCCCGGAGCGGGTCGCGAATGGCCGAGTCGCATCCGGTGATGTGGGGGGAACGTGTGCACGGTGTTACGGAAGGGGCGACGTCCGGTGCAGGAGCAGCAGGGCCACGTCGTCCGGCCGGGACCGCCGCTCGGTCACGTTCAGGGTCAGCAGGTCCGCCAGCCGTTCGAGCGCGGGCGCCGCGCCGATCCGGTCCGGGCCGGTCCGGCGGGCCCACAGCTCCAGCCCGCCGAGCATCCGCTGCACCGACTCGTCGTAGTCCTCCTCGCGGTCCTCGACCAGTCCGTCGGTGTACGCCAGCAGCGTCTCGCCGACCGCCAGTCGGCCGACCGTGAGCGGGTACGGCTGCCCCGGGTCCACGCCCAGCGGCGGCCCGCCCGGCACGTCCAGCTCGACGGCCCGGGCGTCCGCGACCCGGACCGGCGGCGGGTGCCCGGCCCGGGCGGCGGTCAGCGCCCCGTCGGCCGGGTCCAGGGTCAGGTAGAGGCAGGTCGCGAACAGGTCGGTGTCCAGCTCGGCCAGCAGCCGGCTGGTCCGGGCCAGCGTGGCGGCCGGGTCGTGCCCGTCCGTCGCGTACGCGCGCAGACCGCTGCGCAGCTGGCCCATCACCGCCGTCGCCTCGGCGTTGTGACCCTGGACGTCGCCGATCACCAGCCCGATCCGGCCGTCCGGCAGCCGGAGCAGGTCGTACCAGTCGCCGCCGATCTGCATGCCCTCGGTGCTCGGCAGGTAGCGGGCGGCACTGGCGATCCCGGGCAGCCGGGGCAGCGTGCGCGGGAGCATCGCGCGCTGCAGCTGGGTGGCCCGGTGGTGGTGGGTGTCGTACAGCCGGGCCCGCTCCAGGGACTGCGCCAGGATCCCGGCGAAGGCCGAGTACAGGGTGCGGTCCTCCCGGCTGAAGGCGCGCTCGGTGGCGAAGGTGATCAGGCAGGAGCCCACCTGCCGCCCGGAGGCGATCAGCGGCAGCACCGCCCAGGCGGCCGGGGTCAGCGGGCCGCGCTGGCCGCGGGCCGCGCCGGGTTCGCTGAACAGCGGGGCGGAGCGGGTCAGGGCGTGCTGCATCACGCCCTCGGAGAGGTCCGCGAGCCGGGTCAGTTCGGTGCGGCGCGGGCCCCCGTACACGGTGTGCGAGACGGGCAGCAGCCGGCCCTCGTCCACCAGGTCCAGCACGATGCTGGCGGCGCCGAAGGCCGGTCGGGCGACGTCGGTGACGGTGGTGGTGACGTCCCGGACGGTCACCGCCCGGGACAGGGCGCGGGTGAGTGCCAGCAGCAGGGCGGTCCGGGCGGTGGCCGGGGCGTCGCGCCGGGCCGTGTCGGGCGCGGCGCCGGCGGGGGCGGCGCCGGCGCGGGCGGTGGGCGAGCCGGGGCCGGTGGGAGCACCCGCGGGCTCCTCCGGGCGCTCCCGCCCGGGCCTGCGGCCGTGCTCGCGGTCGGCGAACAGCCCTGCGATCCGGACGGGGCGGCCGTGGACGTCCAGCATCACCTCGCCGGTCTCCTCGATGCTGGCCGCCCGGCCGCCCCCGCGCAGCACCCGGTACGCGATCCGGTACCGCCCGCCGGTGGCGAGCGCCTCGGCGACCGCCGCCTGGACGTCCGGCAGGTCCTCGGGGTGGACGATCCGGTCCAGTTCCGGGGCGGCGCCGTCCGGGGCGGCCGGCTGGCCGGTGATCCGGAACGCCTCGGCGTCCCAGTAGCTCTCCCCGGTGACGAGGTCGCGCTCGAAGGCGCCGTGCCCGGCGGCCCGGACGGCCAGCGACAGCATCGGGTGGGCCAGGCCGGCGGGCCGGCCGGAGTCCTCGGGGGCCGGCGCGGGGCCCTGCGGGCGCCGGGCGTCCGCGTGGTCGAGCAGGTGGGACAGCCGGTGGGCGCAGGCGTCGCCGATGGTCTCCAGGACGTCCAGGTCGCGGCGGGGGACGGTGCCCCGGTGGGCCAGCGCCAGGGCGAGCACGCCGACCGGCCGCTCGTCGACGATCATCGGCAGGGTGATCACGGCGACCATCCCGGTACCCATGCCGGCGTTCCGGTTCGGGTAGTCGACGCTGGTGTGCTCGGGGGTGAGCAGGTAGGGGCGGCGCAGCCGCAGCGCCATCGCGGCGGGGAGGTCGCCGGCCGGGTCGACGGTGCTGTACCGCTCGTGGGCCCAGTCCGGCAGGCCGTGCGAGGCCGTCAGCCGGAGCATTCCGGCCGGGTCCAGCAGGTAGAGCGCGGAACCCTCGCCGGTGATCCAGCCGGGGCCCTCGGCGAGGACGGTGCCGAGCAGCTCGGCGGCGGTGGTGCAGGAGAGCAGTAAGCGCACGCAGCGCATGGCGCTGCGGCCGCCCGGACTGCTGGGCTGCGTCCGGCTGTCGTCCTCGGACGGGGGGAGCCACGGCGAGGTCAGGTCCATCGGATACCCGGCCTTTCCGTTCCGAGGAGGGTGGTGGGTGCCCTTTGGGTGCCCGGAGGGGCACTTAATTCTTAATACCTTATTTCTCAAGTGGGTGCTGAAGCGGGTGAACGGCGCCCCCGCAGCCCCACCGGCACCGGTGCTCCCGCCCTCCCCGCCGCGGGCCCGGGCCGGTCGGCGCCCCGGCGGCGGGCTCAGGCCGAGGGCCAGGAGCGCAGGCCGGTGGTGAGGGTGCTGATCAGCCGGTCGTGGGTGGTGGTGAGGTCCTCGGCGAGCTGGAAGGCGCCGGCGATGGAGAGCGAGGCGAAGCCGTGGGCGACGGAGCGGACGGTGCGCGCCGCGTGGATCACCTCCGGGCCGTCGAGGCCGTACTCCCGGAGGACGGCGATGATCACGCCCACCAGCCGGGCCGCCGCGCGGGAGAGGTCGTCGTCGGGCTGCGGGGCCTGGGGCAGCGCGGCGTAGCGGTGCGGGTGCTCGGCGGCGTACGCGTGGTAGGCGCGCAGGACGGCGGCGACGGCGTCGTCCCCGCTGCGGCCGACGGCGGCCTCGGCCAGCCGGTCCGCGAGCTCCTCGGTGACCCGGACGGCGAGCAGCCGGCGCAGCTCGGCGAGCCCGCCGCTGACGTGCTTGTAGAGCGAGGGGGTGGCGACCCCGGCCCGGGCCGCGACGGCGGCCAGGGTGAGGGCTTCGGAGCCCTGTTCGTCGATGAGGGCGAGGGCGTGGCCGACGACCTGGTCGGGGGTCAGTCCTACTCGGGGCATGGTGCGGTCTCTCCGTGGACGGGCGGACGGGCGGGCGGGCGGTGCGGACGACCGGGGCGGGCCCGGGCGCGGCGGGGCGGACCGGGCTCGGGCGAGCGGGCCCGCGGCCGGGGCCGGGCGTCAGGCGTCAGGCGAGCTCGGCGAGGAAGGGCAGCAGGGCGCCGGCGGTGGCCTCCGGGGCGTCGGCCATCGGGTAGTGGCCGGATCCCTCGATCATGACCTTCCGGGCGCCGAGCGCCGCGGTCTGCCGGTCGGCGACGGCCTCCGGGTCGGGGAAGTCGGGGTCCTTGCCGCCCATGACGACGAGCGCGGGGCAGCGGACGGCGGCGGTCCAGCCGATCGGCGCGGAGTCGCCGGAGACGTGTCCGCGGGTGGCCGTCCGGCGGCCCGGGGTGCGCATGGCGGCGACGAGTCCGTCGACGTAGGCGTCGAAGTCGGCGGGCCTGGCACCGGGGAAGGCGAGCTTGCGGTGGTAGAAGCCCCAGAAGGCCGGCCAGTGGACGATCAGGGCGCCCATCGCGCGGACGACGCCGCGCATGAGGGCGTTGGCCGGGGGGTTCTCGACGAAGGCGTCGATAAGGGCGATCCCGGCGACCCGCTGCGGGGCGTCACCGGCGACCTTGACGACGGTCGCGCCGGTGTAGGAGTTGCCGACGAGCACGGCGCGTTCGATGCCGAGGTGGTTCAGCAGGGCCAGGACGTCGGTGGCGATGGCGGCGGGTGAGTAGTCGTCCCAGACGATCGACGACTCGCCGAAGCCGCGCAGGTCCATGGTGATGACGCGGTGGCCGGCGGCGGTCAGCAGCGGGTGCAGGTGCCGGTAGGCGGCGCGGGTGTCGAGCATCCCGGGGAGCAGGACGACGGGGGCGCCGTCGCCCTGCCGGGTGTCGTCGTAGGCGATGCGCCCGCCGGGGACGTCGAGGTACTGGGTGCTGGTGGCGCTGGTGGCGTTCATGGTGGGCCTCCTGGGACCGCCGCTGCGGGTCGTCGGCGTCTGCCGATAGCCATAAAGCTAAGGCTAATAGCCTTAGCCGTCAAGCCCTCGGTGCCGTCCGCCCCCGGGGTCCCGCGGTGCCCGCTCAGACCCCGTCGACCTTGAACGGGTCGTGCTCGCTGAGCAGCTTCTCCAGCCGGGCCTGGTCCACCCGGGTGACGATCTCGTTGGTCTCCTGCCGGTCCCGGACCACCTTGGCGAGCGTGAAGGACGAGGTGACGGTGTAGAGGAGCCCGATCGCCAGGAAGGCGCGGGTCCAGCCGCCGACCGGCAGGTAGGCGATCCCGACGGCGAGGGCTCCGCCGGACAGCGCGAAGGAGAGCACGGCCTGGATGTAGTACGCGGCCGTGGTGCGGGACTGCATCGGTGCGTTCATGGCGTCAGGATGCGGCGGGGTGATCGGTCCGCACATGAGTAGGCGTACTCAGATGGGGGGTCGTTCGCTGACGTTCGATCACGTCGAGCGGCTCAATGCCGGTCAATGGGGACAAAACCCGCCATCACCTACCAGGGCGCCCTGGTCATCTGCGGTCGTCCCGGGCGGACGGCTTGGAATCGGGGCGCCCTAGGATTAACGTTTGATAACGCAGCGCGGTCGTCAACGCCGTACCCAGACGGCACCGTGCGCCGTCGCCTAATCCCGCCGGCCGGCCTCCGGGCAGGCCAGGGAGCCGGGGAACCACGTTCCTTGGGGTGAATCGGCGGGGCCCAGGCCCGGCCGTAGGAGACCTTCCTGCTCCGAACCCGTCAGCTAACCCGGTAGGCGCGAAGGAAGGAAAGGAGCGCGCCTCCGTGGCGTCGACGCACACCCCGGCACACCCGGCCGGCCCCGCAGCCGGTACCCGGCTCCTCGACCACCCCGGCATGGCCGACCTGGAGCACCCCGCCCCGGAAGCCGACGCCAACCGGCACCGGATGCCGCGTCAGACCCGCGGAGCCTCCCCGCTGCTCGGCGTCACCGCCGTCGCGGCCACCCTGGGCGCCACCGGCTTCGCCTCCGCCACCCCGGCTGCCGCGCCCGCCGTCGAGGCCCCCGACGAGACCCCGGTCGCCCTCTCCGCCGACCCCGGGCTCGCGCTCGCCGCCCGGATCCAGCAGCAGGCCGACAGCCAGCGCACCGCCGCCGAGGAGGGCGCCCGCGTCCAGGCCGCCAAGGAGGCCGAGGCCAAGGCCGCCGCCAAGGAGGCCGAGGCCAAGCGGGCCGCCGAGGAGGCCGAGCGGGCCAAGGCCGCCGCCCTCACCCTGCCGGTGAAGGACTACAACCTCTCCGCCCACTACGGCCAGAGCGCCCGCTACTGGGCCCACCTGCACACCGGTCTGGACTTCGCCGCCGACACCGGGACCCCGGTCTTCGCGGTCGGCCAGGGCACCATCACCTCGGCCGGCTGGTCCGGTTCGTACGGCTACCGGATCGTCGAGACCCTGCCCGACGGCACCGAGATCTGGTACTGCCACCTCTCCTCGATCATCAAGGGCTCCGGCAAGGTCACCTCCGGCCAGCAGATCGGCAAGGTCGGCGCCACCGGCAACGTCACCGGCCCCCACCTGCACCTGGAGGTCCGCCCCGGCGGCGGCGCCCCGGTCGACCCGGAGACCTGGCTGGAGCAGCGCGGCCTCACCCCCTGAGCCGGCGCCCCCACCGGCCCCCGCCGACCGCGGCGGACCCGAACGGACCGGAGCCCCGGCCGCACGCGTGCGGCCGGGGCTCCGGCACGTCGCCCCGCGGGCGGCTACTCCTGCGGCAGCCCCGCCAGGTAGGCGTCGATCTCCTCCTGCCCCGGCTCCGGTGCGAGGTCCGGGAACTCCTCCAGAAGCAGCCGCGCCAGCCCCGGGACGGTCCACTCGCCGCACAGGTCGAGCGCGGCCTGCGCCGCAGCCTCCTCGAACTCCCCGAAGCCCCCGGACAGTTCGTCCGGCATCGGCCGGCCCGCGGCGGTCAGCTCCGCCAGGTTGCGGTAGCTGCGCCGCATCAGACCCTGCTCCAGCAGCCGGCGCGCGCCGTCCGTCGCCATGCCGACCGACAGCACCCGGGCCGGCCCCCAGCCCTGCTCGTCCAGCTCGTCCAGCCAGCCGGTCGGGACCAGCGCGGCGATCGCCGCCAGCCGCTCCTCCTCCGCCAGCTCCCGGAAGCCGTCCAGCCAGGCCCGCACCGCCGCCGGGTCCGCGACGTCCACCTCGTACGCGTGCAGCAGCAGCGCGTACAGCCGGGGCCAGGTCACCAGGTCGGCCCGGCGCAGCAGCCCGGCCGCGACCTCGCCCTGCCACTCGGCCTCGGCGTGCAGCCGCTCCTGCCGCTTGGCGTTCAGCCGCCGGGCCGCCCGCTGGTGGTCCACCAGCAGCTCGACCGCGGCGCCGTACGCCAGCGGGTCCGTCTCCGGCCCGGGCTGGACGTAGAGGTGGAGACGCTCGTAGAGCAGGTGCTCCACCGCGTTCGAGGTCAGCTCGGGCCAGCCGTCGTGCATCCTGCCCCCGCCCAGCTCCAGCAGGGCCAGGACGGCTCGCAGCGGCCCCTCGGCCACCGGGGCGCGGCCCTCCGCCGCCGCCCAGGCGAGCAGGTCGGCGGCCCTGGTGCGCGGGGCGAGCCGCAGGTCTTCGTCGTTCATAGCCCGAACGGTAACCGCTGGCCGGGGGTAGGGTCGCCAGCCATGGTCCCCGTACGACTCACCGGCTCCCGACTGGCCATCCGCGAGTACCACCACACCCCCGGGGACGTGGACGCGCTGCACGCGCTGTTCGGCGACCCGGAGGTCACCCGGTACCTCCCGTTCGACCCCTGGGACCGCGAGACCTGCGCCGACCAGATCGAGCTCTACCTGGAGGAGGCGCTCGCGCGGGAACGGCGGACGTACCAGCTCGCCGTCACCCGGCGCGAGGACGCCGAGGACCCGGCGGACGCCACCCCGATCGCCCACGCCTCCCTGACCCTCGGCACCGGCCGCCGCGCCGAGCTCGGCTACGCGGTCGGCCGCGGGGCCCGCGGACGCGGTCACGCGGGCGAGGTCGTCGGCCTGCTCTGCGGGCTGGCCTTCGGCGCCCTCGGCCTGCGCCGCCTCACCGCCCGGGTCGACGTGGACAACCGGGCCTCCGCCGCGGTGCTCACCCGGCTCGGGTTCCGGGCGCAGGGGCCGGTCCGGCACGACCCGCCCGGGGGCGGCGTCCGGTCCGGCGTGCACCGGTACGCGCTGACCACCGGGGAGTGGGCCGGCCCGGCCGGGTGACCCGCCCGGCTGAGCGCGGCCCCGGACCGGGGGGTTAACCCCACCCCCGATCCGCCGGGTCCCCGGATCGTTCCGCACCGCCCGCTCGACCAGACTGGCCGGGTCAGTAACCGAGAACGAGGGACCGAGGCCGGGACATGAGCAGCAGCCGAAGCATGCAGGAGCGCGACTGGGACGTCCTCGGCGGTTACGGCGACGACCCGTACCGCACCCCCGCCCGCTCCAGCCGGCCCGGGTCGGTGCCGTCCTTCTGGCGGGCGCCGTTCGCCGGGCAGTACTACCGCGAGATCGGCTACGCGCTCACCGGCCTGCCGGTGGCCGTCGTCGGCTTCTCCCTCGTGATCACCCTGTTCTGCCTGGGGCTCGGCACCTTCGTCACCGTCCTCGGCCTGCCCGTGCTGGCCGGCCTGACCACCGCCGCCCGGGGCCTGGGCCGGACGGAGCGGGCCCGCGCCCGCGGCATGCTGGGCCTGGACGTCCCCGAGCCGGAGCCGGTGCGCCAGGTCCGCCCGGGCACCTGGGGCGCGATCACCGCGCGGCTGGCCGACCCGGCCGGCTGGAAGGCCGCGCTCCACCAGGTGGTGATGTTCCCGTGGGCGGTCTTCAGCTTCACCATGACGACGACGTTCCTGCTGCTCGGCTGGGCGATGGCGCTCTACCCGGCGTACCACTGGGTGTTCCCGACCTTCACCGACTGGCGCGGCTACCGGCTCTTCGACTTCTCCGACAGCGACCACGTCCGGCACGTCTACTACGTCGAGGGGGCCTGGCAGATCGCCGCCTTCTCGCTGGCCGGCGTGCTGCTCGTCCTGCTCACCGCGCAGCTGGTCCGCGGCCTGACCGCCGTGAACCGGTCCGCCGTCCGGAGCCTGCTCGCTGGCTGACCCCGCCCGGCCGCCGTCGTCTCCCCGGCCCCCGACCCCCGGCTGCTGACCCCCGCCCGCCGACACCGGCCCCGCCCCCGCCCGGAGACCCCCGGATGCGGGCGGGGCCGCCGCGTGTTCCGATGGCCGGGTGGCCGCCGTACGCACCCCCGCCGACCGGGGCACCGGGGCCGGGCCCGCCGCCCGGCCGGCCGCCGAGGCCCCGGTCGCGGCGGACGACGCCGTCCTCGTCACCTCCCGGCCACTGGACGAGTACTGCGCCCTGTTCGACCTCACCCGGTCCCAACTCGCCGCCCTTCCCGGCCCGTTGCTGGACTGCCCCGGCGGTGCGGCCGGGCTGGCCGCCGAAGCGCGCGAACTGGGCTGCCGGGTGATCGCCGCCGACCCGGCCTACGTGCTCCCCGCCCCCGAGGTCGCCGCCCACGCGCTGGCCGCCCGGGCCTCGATGGCCGCGGCGATGGCCGCCCGGCCCCACCTGTACCCGGCGCCGCACCCCTACCGCTCCGAGCGCTACCTGCGCAGCTGGGACCGCGCCCGCCGGCTCTTCACCGCCGACGCGGCCGCGCACCCGCAGCGCTACGTGGCCGCCGCACTGCCCCGGCTGCCCTTCGCCGACGGCTCCTTCGCCCTCACCCTGAGCGCCTACCTGCTCTTCGCCTACCCCGAACGGTTCGGCATCGAAGGGCAGGTGGCCGCACTGGCCGAACTCGTCCGGGTCACCTCCCCGGACGGCGAGGTCCGGGTCCAGCCGCTGCACGACGGCCACGGCCGCCGCTGCGGCCACCTCGACCCGCTGCGCCGCGCGCTCGGCGAGCGCTGCATCGCCAGCGAGATCCGCCGCTTCCCCCGCGCCGAGGACGGCCGGACCCGCCGCCTCCTGGTGCTGCGGGCCGCCGACCACCGCCGCCGGGCCGCCCGGGACGGGTCCTAGCTAGGGAGCGCCGGTCGAGCCCGGATCCGGCGCCGCGGCCGGACCGGGCACCGGCACCGGCCCGGGTGCCGCGGCCGGATCCGGGAACGGACCGGGAACACCGGCCGGATCCGGGGACGGCACCGCCTGGGCGCCGCCCGACTGGGCTGGGACGAAGGCCGCCGGCCCGAGCCGGGACAGTATCTTCTCGGCCAGCCAGCTGCGGTCCGACCCGTACGGGATCCCGTCCGGCAGCATCAGCTGCCCGGCCACCGCGTCCCGCAGCCGCTGCGCCTCGGGGCCGGGCAGCCGGGAGAGCAGGCCGCGGGCGGCCAGCAGCGCGTGGTACTGCTCGAAGCCCGAGCGCGGGTGCTCGATCGCGTCCAGCACGCTCGGCAGGTGGGCGAGCGACGGGTCGCCCTGCATCAGCGCGAGGGCCTGGATCCGCCGGCCCTCGGACCCGTCCGCGTAGAGGTCCCGCACCTGGTCGGAGGTGAGCGCGGAGCGGCGCGCGGTCGAGCGGACCTCGGCCACCACGCCGTCCGGCCCGGCCGAGGGGGAGGCGGCGGGCGGCAGCTGTCCGGCCAGCGCGGCCGGCTGTTCCGCGCTGCCGCCCAGCAGCCCGAGCTGCTGCATCGCGCGGACCCGCAGGTCGTCGGCGCCCACCTTGTCGCCCTTGCGGTCGCGGTCCTGCCCGGCGAGGAAGAGGTCGAGGGCCTGGTCGGCGTCGGTCAGCACCTGCGGCAGCGCGAGCCGGGTGACCAGCCAGCCGGCCAGGAAGCCGAAGACCAGGAAGTACAGCACCAGCGCCGCGGCGAAGGGGGCGGCGCCCTCGCCCCCGCCGAGCGCCGGCGAGAGCGCGGCGCCGAGCTGGTGCAGCCGTTCGCCGAGCGAGCCGAGCTGGGTCAGCCCGACGCCCAGCAGGACCTTGGTCAGCCAGTCGGACACCTGCTCCAGGTTGGTGTTCGGCGCGTACGAGCCCTGCGGCTCGCCGGTGCCGCCGCCGCGCACCCGCGGCACCCCGAACAGGAAGCCCAGCGCACCGCCGAGCACCGCGGAGGCGCCGGTCACCACCAGGCCGCCGCCGAGGGCCTGCCAGCCGTGCTCCCGCCCGAGCGAGAACAGCAGCAGTCCGAGCAGGCCCGTCCCGGCCAGCACCCCGGTGGCGGCCCACCGGGCCGTCCGCAGGGCCGCCGTGCCGCCCCGCTGCCGCGCCTTCGTCATCGCCGCCCACCCCCTGTGTCCGCGCCGCTCCGCTCCGGAACCCCGCGCCGACTCTAGCGCCGCGGCCCCACCCCGGGAACGACCCGGGGGAGGCCCGGGTACGACGCGGGCGGGCGCGGATCCGCGGGGGTGACATCGGGGGGTGGGGGTGGTGCGGACGCCTCCGGACAGCAGACAGCCCGCGGGCTGCTCCTCCGCGCCGGCCCGTGCACTGGCCGGGCGCCGAGGCACCGGGGATGTTCCGGTGAGCCCGCGGGCCGGGTGACTGCTGTGGATTTCGCCTGCCGGAGGCCTCGGGCCTCTCCCTGCGCAGGCAGGGGCGGCTCTAGCGAGCAGCCACCTCACGCATCCTGAAGGAACTCAACTCAGGATCACCTCCTTTCAGTGTGCCGCCACGATAGGCAGCCCACCGCGGGGAGGGCAACGGATTATTCGCGGCCACCGTCCGGGCGTCCGCAGGGCGGTGGCCGCGCCCGGTCAGGCGGACTTGATCTGGTTCTCGAACTTGGAGAAGTCGATGGTGTTGTCGGCCGGCGGGGCCTGGACGGTGATCGGCTTGTCGAAGTCGCTGAAGTCGACGCTGCCGTTGCCGTCCTTGGCGCCGGTGTGCTCGATCCGGACGGGGTACGGCTTGCCCTCGGTGGCGACGTGGATGGTGGAGACCTCGCCCTTGGTGTCGGTGACCTTGAGGCTGAAGGTCTTCACGCCGTTGACGGTGCCGGCGGAGCCCTTCTCGGCCTTGCCGTCCGAGCCGTCGTCCTCGACGATCTTCTTGCTGAACTCGGCGAGGTTGCAGACGGAGGCGAGCGACTGCATCTTCGGGTCGGTGGCCGGACCGGTCAGGTAGCGGCCCTTGAACAGCTCCGCGGCCTGGGCGCCGTTCGGGCCGCCGAGGTTGGTCCAGAACGCCTTGTCGGGCTTGACGTAGGTGGTCTTGCCGTCGCTGATGATCTCGAACTGGCCCTTGTCCCCGGCGGACATGGTGCCGTTGCACTGGCCCTTGGTGTCCACGGCCAGGTTGAACTCGGTCTTGCCGTCCTCGTCGACGATCGAGCCGGCGATCTTGAGGGAGGTGGCGCCGGCGAGGGCGTCCTTGGCCTGCTTCTCGATGTCCTGCGCGCTCAGCTTGTCGGTGTCGAGCTTCTGCGGGGCCGCCGCGGCGCCCGCGCCGGTCTTGGCGTCGCCCTTGGTGTCGCCCTTGTTGTCGCCGCATGCGGCGGTGCCCGCCGCCAGGAGCAGGCAGATCGCGGCGGTGCTGGCCAGGCGCTTCGACAGCATGAGGTGCTTCCTAATCCGGGCGCGGCCCGGCCGCCCCCAACTGGATGAATTTTTCCTCAGTATGGTCGAGGCCACGGACAGCAGATCTTGGAACTGGCCCCCGTTACAGCTTCGTGGCAGGACCGTGGCCTCGCTTTGCCCGGGGAACGCGAAAGGCCCGGAGGACGGATCCTCCGGGCCTTTCGTGCTACTGAGTAGCGGGGACAGGATTTGAACCTGCGACCTCTGGGTTATGAGCCCAGCGAGCTACCGAGCTGCTCCACCCCGCGTCGGTGAACCCAACAATACGGGGAAGTCGCCGCGATGGGAAATCGCTTCTCCGGCGCCCCTCGCGGGCGGCCCGGAGGGGAACCCCCCTCAGACGGTCCGGGCGGCCCGGCCGGCACGCCCCCCGCCGTGCTCCGGTCCCCGGCGCGACGCGTGCCGGGTGGTCCGGGCCCGGGCCCAGGCGGCGAAGCAGACCAGCGCGGCGAAGCACGGCACCATCAGCACGCCGTAGACCACCAGGAAGCCGTCCGTCCCGAGGTCGGCGGCGGCGTTCCAGGTGCCGTGCAGGGCCATCGCGGAGAGCAGCCCGAGCGGCGCGGCCAGCCGGGAGAGCCACCGCCGGCCGCTGGTGAGGGCGACGGCCAGGCCGATCCCGGTGAGCGCGGTGAACAGCGGGTGCGCGAAGGGGGAGAGCAGCGCCCGCAGCACGAAGGTCTGCACGGTGCTGTCGAAGTCGCGCAGGCTGGGCGGGTCGCCGAGGCCGATGCTGTCCAGCCGCTGCCGCTGGTCGCTGGTGAAGGCCCGGCCCAGGTAGAGGGCGTTCTCGGTGAAGGCGAAGCCGCAGGCGGTCATCCCGCCGAGCACCACCCCGGCGGCCAGGGTGCGCGGCCGTGAGCGGCGGTGCGGGCCGGTGCCGGAGGCCGGGGCCGGGCACAGGTACGGCAGCGGGCGCAGGTACGGGCGCAGCCGGAGCCGGCCGGGGGCGGCCGGGTGGTGCGGGTGCGGCCGGGGGACCCGGGCCGCCGGCAGGCGGCGCAGCAGCGGGTCGCAGGGCCGCCCGGTGCGCCGGCCGTGGCAGCGCAGCCGCTGGCCGAGCGGCAGCAGCAGCACCAGCAGGGCGGTGGCCTTGGCGGTCTCCTCGATCACCGGGGTGGCGATGCCGGCGCCGAGCAGCTCGCCGAGCGCGCCCTGGTGGGCGGTGAGGTAGCTGGCGGTCCAGTTGTTGGCGAGGATGGCGACGGTGGTGGCCGCGCAGGCGCCCCAGCCGAGGCAGAACACGGTGTGCCGCAGCGGCACCCGGGCGGTCAGGTTGAGCCAGGCCAGGGCGCCGAGCACGAACGGCAGCGGCACCATCGCGAGGCCGATCCCGACCAGCAGCCCGACGGTGCCGGTCTGCCGCTGGACGAGGTGCAGGATCAGCCCCCCGCAGCCGACCAGGGTGAGCACGGCGGTCGCGGTGACCGAGGAGAGCGCCACCGACCGCCCGCGCCGGGGCGGCGGGGCCGGGGTCGTGGGGAACGGGGCGTCCGGCCGGGACAGCGGACGCCGGGCCCTACGCTTCCGGGGCCCCGGGATGGTCCGGGTGTCTCCGGTGCGCGGGCCGGTCTCCGGTGCGTCGGCGGCGGCCTGGACGGTGGCCCGGGACCCGCCGCCGGACGGACTGCCCATGCGGCACAGGGTAGGCCACCGCACCCCCGGGTCGGGAGGACTCGGGACGAGTCGTCCGTCCGGGGCGCGCCCGAACGGTCAGCGTGCGGTGGCCTGTTCGAATGCCTGGCGGGGGTTCAGCGGCGGCGGAACAGCAGGTCGTGGACGACGTGGCCCTTGGCCAGTCCGGCCCGCTCGAACTTGGTGACCGGGCGCCAGTCCGGTCGCGGCGCGTAGCCCGGGACGCTGCCGTCCGGGTGGTCCGCGGGCTCCAGCCAGCCGGTGCCGTCGCCCTCGGGGTGCAGGTTCTCCAGCTCCGGGGAGTCGGACAGCACGGCGAGCATCTGCTCCGCGTACGGCTCCCAGTCCGTCGCGCAGTGCACCAGGGCGCCGGGTGCGAGCCGGGGCAGCACGAGGTCCAGGAAGGACGGCTGGACCAGCCGCCGCTTGTGGTGCTTGGGCTTGGGCCACGGGTCGGCGAAGTAGACCCGCAGGCCGGCCAGCGAGGCGTCCGGCAGCATGTCGCGCAGCAGGATCACGGCGTCACCGGCGGCCAGCCGGACGTTCTGCGACCCGTCGCGCTCCAGCATGCCCAGCAGGTTGCCGTGGCCGGGGGTGTGGACGTCGGCGGCGAGGATGCCCGCCGACGGGTCGGCGGCGGCCATGGCGGCGGTGGTCTCGCCCATGCCGAAGCCGATCTCCAGGGTGACCGGCAGCCCGCCGAACAGCTGCCGCAGGTCGAGCGGGCTGCCGTCGATCGGTATGCCGTACGTCTCCCAGCCCCGGTCCAGGGCGCCCGCCTGGGCGTTGGTCATCCGGCCCCGGCGCGGCTGGAAGCTGCGGATGCGCCGCTCGCGGTGCTGGGCCTCGGTGGCCTTGTGCGGGTACATCGGCGCGGGGTAGCCGGCCGGCGCGGCGGACAGCCGGGCGGACGGCGAGGGCTGGGGGATCGGGGCGGTGGCAGTCACAATCACCCGAGTCTACGGGGCCGCCGGCGGCGCCCGGCGGGGCCTGTGACGCGGCTCATCCGCCGGCCTCCAGCGCGGCCAGCGCGCGGCGGGCCACCTCGCGGCCGATCGGCAGCGAGGCCGTCGCGGCGGGGGAGGGCGCGTTCAGCACGTGCACCGTCCGGCGCGGGGAGCGCGGGTCGGCCGGGTCGAAGCCGGCGAAGGCGAAGTCGTCCAGCAGCGAGCCGTCCCGGGCGACGGCCTGGGCCCGCACGCCGGCGCCGGCCGGCACCAGGTCCTCGGCGGTGACGGCGGGCAGCAGCCGCCGGACGGCTTCGGTGAACGCCCGCTTGGACAGCGAGCGGTGCAACTCGCCCAGCTCGTACCGCCAGTGCCGCCGGGCGATCCGCCAGGCACCGGGGAAGGCCAGCGTGCCGGCCAGGTCGCGCGGCCGGACGGTGCGCCAGTCGTACCCCTCGCGGGCGAGGGCGGGCACCGCGTTCGGGCCGACGTGCACGCCGCCGTCGACGCCCCGGGTGAGGTGCACGCCCAGGAACGGGAAGGCCGGGTCGGGCACCGGGTAGACCAGGCCGCGCACCAGGCCCCGCCGGCCCTCGGCCAGTTCGTGGTACTCGCCGCGGAACGGCACGATCCGCACACCGGGGTCGTCGCCGGCCAGCCGGGCGATCCGGTCGCTGTGCAGCCCGGCGCAGTTCACCAGCACCCGGCAGCGCAGCTCACCGTCGGAGGTCCGCACCGTCACGCCGTCCGCCCGGCGGTGCACGGCGCGGAGCTCGCAGCCGGGGAGCAGCCGGGCGCCGGCCTCCCGGGCGAGCCGGGCGTAGGCGATCGCGACGGCGGGGAAGTCGCAGATGCCGGTGGTGCCGACGTGTAGCCCGGCCAGTCCGGTGACCTCCGGTTCGTACCGGGTGATCCCGGCCCGGTCCAGCTCGGTGACCGGGATGCCGTTCGCCCGACCGCGTCCGGCCAGCGCGGCCAGCCGGGGCAGCTCCCGTTCGTCGGTGGCCACGATCAGCTTGCCGGTGACCTCGTGCCGGACGCCCTGCTCCCGGCAGAACGCCACCAGTTCGGCGGCGCCCGTCACCGCGTAGCGGGCCTTGTACGAGCCGGGGCGGTAGTAGACGCCGCTGTGGATCACCCCGCTGTTGCGGCCGGTCTGGTGCGCGGCGAAGCCGGGCTCCTTCTCCAGCACCGCCAGTCGCAGGCCCGGTCGGGCCCGGGTCAGCGCGTACGCCGTGGCCAGGCCGACGATCCCGCCGCCCACCACCAGCACGTCGACGTCGTGCGCCACCGCCAGCTCCTCGCCGTCCGTCCGCCCCCGCCGCCGATGCTGCCACGCGGGGCGGGCCGGGTCGAGGGCGCGCCGGGCCCGGGGCGGGCGGCCCCCCGACCGCCCGTCCCGGGCCCGGCGCTCCGGCGGTTCAGGCCTCCCAGGGCCAGCGGGCGTCCCGCCCGGCCTCCAGCAGCGGGATGAGCCGGAACGCGGCGTCGCCGAGGCCGCCGAAGGTGTGCCGGTTCGCGCCGCCGCTGGGGCCGTGGCCGAGGGCGTAGCCGGCCAGGTTCCAGGTGTAGACGGGCACCGCGGCCGGCACCGCGGCGAGCGGGTCGCGGCCCCAGCGGCCGGGGCCGGTCTGCTCGTCGGTGACGATCACCACCCGGTCGTGGCCGCGGTAGTGCGCGCGGACGGCGTCGGCGGTGTCGGTGCCGCCGAGGCTGGAGAAGCGCTCCAGCACCCGCAGCCCGGCCTCGCCCCGGGCGACCGGCACCACCCGGCTGGTGCTGCCGAACTCGACCAGGTCGGCGTCGGCGGCGCGGACCTTCAGCGCGGTGCCGAAGATCGCCGCCGAGTCGGCCCGGTTGAGCTGGGTCGGGCCGTCGGGCCGGTCGAACATCGAGCCGGAACGGTCCACCAGGATCAGCGTCCGGCCGGGCAGCGCGGGCACGTTGGCGAGCGAGTGGGAGAGCGCGGTCTCCAGCGCGTGCCCCCAGCGCAGCGACGGGGCCTGCCGGTGGGCGGCCAGGTACCGGAACGGGAACTGGCGCGAGCGCCGGACCTCCCCCGGGTCGGCGATCCGCCGGGCGACGTCGGCCGCGACCGCGTCCGACACCCCGGCCCGGTCGAAGTTGCGCAGGTTGCGCACCAGCGCCATCGAGCCCATCGACGGGATGACGGCCTCCCAGACGGCCGCGTCCAGCGGGCCCTGCAGCCAGCCGGCCAGCGCCTCCCAGGTCAGCCCGCCGGCGGCCACCCGCTCGGCGCCGCCGGGCCCCGTCACGGCGTCCCGCCGCTCGCCGACCGGCAGCGCGAGCAGTTCGCGGTTGGCGGTCAGCAGCGGGTCGGACGCGGGCGGGACGGCCTCCTCCGGCCGGTGCCGGCGGTCCAGCGCGTGCGCGAACAGGGCCCCCTGCCAGGGCTTCGCCGGGTCCGGGGCCGGGTGCGTCAGCTCCAGGACGTCACCGAAGCGGTAGCCCTTGCCCGGGGTGTCGTACTTCAGCAGCGCGCGGGCGTCGTAGAGGCGGCGGACGGCGTCCGCGACGCCGCGCTTGAGCGGCTTGGGCAGCGCCCGGCCGTAGCGCGAGGTCCAGTACGCGAGCAGCTCGCCGGGCTCGTCGGGGCGCCGCAGCACCGCGTCGACGGCCTGCCGGGAGTGGCCGTGGGCACCGGCGTCCAGCCGGGCCCGGGTGAACTCGGCGGCGCCGACCAGTGCGGCGGTCCGGAGCTGGGCGCCGTGGCGCAGCCAGCGCAGCAGCCCGAGGGTCCACTCGGGATCGGCGACGGCGAGTTCGCGCACCAGCGCGGCGTACCGGTCGTCGCGGTCGTCGGCGCGCTCGTGGAAGGTGTCCTGGCCGACGGTGTTGGCGACGGCGAGCAGGAAGAGCTCGGACCTGCGGTCCCGGACGTGGCCGGTGCCGCCGTTGTGGTTGCGGGCGCGCCGGCCGGTGGTGGAGACCGGCGAGGCCGGTGCGGCCTTGGCCTTGCGGACGTTGAATCGGGACATGGCGAAGCCCCCCTGGCCTGCTGGTTCGGAGCGGGAGGGAGGCGTGGCGGAGGAAGGGGTGCCCGAGATCGTGCCGGCCCGGAGGCCGACGTCGGCGGAGGTGTATGCCTTGTGCTCTACCCGGATTGAGCTAGCGGCCGCGCTCGCGCACGGCACGCCCGGGACTCGAACCCGGAACCGCAAGATCCGAAGTAACCCCCGCCTGCGCACCGGGCACCCCGGCGCTCAGCCCCCCGAGATCGGAGTCGGCCGCGGTCGATGGAGATCCGGCTTCAACGCGCCCCACGGGGGCACTCGACCGAAGTAACCGCTGCCGGCGCACCGGGAGGTGCGGAAAACGTATTCACGTGTGGGTGTCCAGAGATCGAAGGCGGCTGAGGTGACGTAGCTGCTCTGGCCACTGAGCTACACCGGCCCGAAGCCGGTGACGGGATTCGAACCCGCGACCTGCCCATTAGGAGTGGAAGTAACCCCGGCCTGCGCACCTGGACGAGAGAGACCATAGCCAGGCCCCTCCCGCCGGTGCATCCGAATTACCGCCGGGAGCCTCCCCGTCAGGCCGGGGCGACCGTCACCGCGCGGGCGCGTTCGGCGAGTTCGCGCACCCGGCGCTCGCCGTGGAAGGGCTCCAGGCGGCGCAGCATCTCCACCACGTACTCCCGGCTGCGCTGGGAGGAGATCCGGCCGGCCACCTCGACGGCGCGTTCGCCGGCGGCGACGGCGGCGTCCAGGTTGCCGGCCTCGGCCTCGGCCATCGCCGAGACCACCAGCCGCAGTCCGTGCGAGCGGACGTAGCCCTCGGTGGGCTTGGCCAGCGCCTCCCGGGTGAACTGGCGGACCTTGGCGGGCACTCCGAGGTCGCGGAAGCACTCGGCGGCGTCGGCGGCGAGGCGGTCGTAGGCGTAGAAGTCGATCCACGCCGGATCGGGATCCCCGGCGCGCGCCCGCTCGAGCGCGCTCTCCGCGGCACCGAGCGCCGTCGCGCACGCCGCCGCGTTGCGGGCCTTGGCCTGGGCCCGCGCCTCCACCAGGTGGAAGAAGCTCATCGTCCGGGCGGTCGCCAGGCCCCGGTTGCGCTCCAGGGCGGCCTGGGCGAGGTCCACCGCCTCCTCGGCGAAGCCCCGGTACCCGGCCTGCAGGCTCATCGAGGCGAGCACGTAGCCGCCGAGCGGCACGTCGGCGGCGGCCCGGGCGAGCCGCAGGGCCTGGATGTAGTAGCGCTGGGCCGCCTCGTGCTGCCCGGTGTCGAAGGCCATCCACCCGGCCAGCCTGGTCAGTTCGGCGGTCGCGCCGAACAGCGCCCGGCCCACGGTGTCGCTGTACGAGGCGAGCAGCAGCGGGGCCGCCTCGACCCGCAGGCACTCCGGCACCATGGACGAACGCCAGTCCCCGCCACCGTACTTGGAGTCCCAGCGGCGGGCCTCCTGGGCGGCCTCGCGGAGCTTGGCGGCGTCCGAGTGGCCGACCCGGTAGGAGGAGGCGTCGCTGGGGGAGCGCGGCACCTCGCGGGCCACCGAGCCGTCCGCCGGGGTGATCAGCCAGCGCGAGACGGGCGTCGCGTAGGCGGCCACCGAGAAGGTGCCGGCCAGGCTGTCGCTCCAGCGTCCGCCGCCGGGGCCGCGGCGCAGGTCGAGGTCGACCCGCCACAGGTCGGTGGCGGAGCGGACGGCCTCGGCGACGTCGCGCGGGAAGGCCAGGCCGAGTTCGGGGGCCGGGTCGGTGTCGCCGAGCCCGATCTCCTCCAGCGGTACCGGGCGGCCGAGTTTGCCGCCGATGGCGGTGGCGATCAGGTGCGGGACGGGCCCCTGCGGGACCATCCCCTTGCTGACCCAGCGGGCCACCGAGGTCTTGTCGTACCGCAGTGTCAGACCGCGCTGGGCGCCGAGGTCGTTGACCCGGCGGGCAAGTCCGGCGTTGCTGATCTGGGCGAGGGTCAGGAGCGTGCCGAGCCGTTCGTTCGGTCCTCGTGGGCTGACGGTCATGGTGGCGGCGGCACCTCCTGCGGCCTTGTGCGCGGGGCCCGGGCGGCACCGGGCCGTAGCTGCTGTACCTAGAGTAGTCGGACGCGTTCCGACGGTTAAGAGGCCGCATTCCGGATGGCGGGATCGCGCACCCGGCGGTGTCGCGCGGGCCGGGCGCCGGGGTTGGTCCGGACCACTCGGCGCGGGTGGGTATTACCGCGCGCCGGAGCGTCGTGCTCCGGTCCCGTGTTCACGTGCGCCCGGCCGTGCCCCCTGGCCCGACCGGCTGGTCGGCGATTCGCTGGTGCCCGTGGGTCGGCCCGCCGTCGAGGACCCGGCGGGCCGGGGGACACCGCCGCCTCCATCCCCGCGGGCGGTGGCTGGGTCCGGGAGGGCGTGCGGACGCCCTCCCGGACCGGGCGACGCCTTTCGGCCATCTCGCGATGCCCATGCCAAGGCGGTGCGGGGGGCGGTCCGGGCCGGGGAGGGGGAGGCCCGGCCCGCCCCGTCACGTGCGTGAGCACGTCAACACCCTTCGGTGGCAAGGGGATCGGCCACGGAACCGGAACCCCCGACACCTGCCACGGATGCGCCGACCGGTGGCACGATGTCTCCTGACGGCGCGCCGGAAACGGGGCGGCCGCCACGGCACGCCGCGGACCGGCGAGGAGCCGCCCGGCGGTGGACGCGCCGCTCGGGTGGAGGTCCTCGTCGGGTGGAGGCGCGATGCGGTGGCTGACGGGCTGGAGCACGGGCGCGCTCCGGGCGGGCACGCCCGCGCACGAGACGCCCGGAACGGTCGCGCCGATCGCCGCGCGCCCCCTGTGGACCGGCCCCGACCCGCTCTGGGCCGTCGGCGACTGGCGCCCCGAGGAGATCCGCCTCGCCACGCTCCGCCCCGGCGCGCCCGCCACCGTCACCACGGGCCCCACCGCGCCCGACCCCGTCGAGGACACCCCCGCCACCACCCGCCTCGCCGTCCTCGGCCACTGCGGGGCCGCCGACGCAGAACTCGCCGCCGGCCTCGCCGCCGCCCGCGGCGGAGCCGTCCGCCACCTCACCGCCTGGCCCGGCAGCTACACCGTCGTGCTGCGCACCGGCACCCGCTCCACCCTGCTGCTCACCGACCTGGCCGGCGCCCAGCCCGTCTTCCACACCCCCTGGGCCGGCGGCACCGCCTACGCCACCGCCGCCCTCCCGCTCGCCGACCTGGTCGGCGCCCCGCTGGACACCGGCCACCTGGCCGCCCGGCTCGCCTGCCCCGAATCGCCCGAGGCGCTCGGCAGCGGCACCCCGTACCTGGGCGTCCAGCAGGTGCCGCCCGGCCACGTGCTCGCCGTCCGCGGCGGCCGTCCCTACGTGTCCGCGTACGACGATCCCGCCGTCCGCGAGCAGCCGCGCGACGAGGCGCCCGCGGTCCGCGAACTCACCCGCGCGCTGCTGGAGTCCGTCCGCTCCCGGGTCCGCACCACCGCGCCCGCGCCGCCCTCCGGCGCCGCCGCCCGCGCCCGGCTCGGCGTCGACCTCTCCTACGGGACCGCCTCCGCCACCGTCGCCCTGCTGGCCGCGGCCGTCCCGCTGCCGCCCGCACCCGCGAGCGCCGCGCCCGGGCCCGGCGCGGGCGGCGCCGGCGTCGCCAGGAACGGCGCGGTCAAGGGCTCCTGGGCCCGCGCCGCGGCCCGGGAGCCCGCCCCGCCGGAACAGCTGGCCGCCGTCACGCTCGGCGAGACCGAGCCGCCGACCACCCTGGCGCTCGCCCCCGACACCCCCCGGCTGCGGCACACCGTGCTCGACCCCGGCCCCGGGACCCTCCCGTACGCCGGGCTGCGGGCCGACGCCCCGGCCGGCCGGCTGACCGACGAGCCGGGCCCCGAGCTCGTCGCGGCCTCCCGCGCCGAAGCCCGCTTCGACGTCGGCGGCACCGACCACCTCACCGGCTACGGCGCCCGGCAGGTCCTGGACGGGCACCCCGCCCGGCTCGCCGACCTGATCCGGGCCGGGCGCCCGCGCGAGCTGCTGCCCCCGGTCGCCGCACTGGCCGGGGCGGACCGCGCCGTCGCGGGGGTGCTGACCGGGGCGCTGCGCACCCCGCTCACCGTGGTCCGGGCCGCCCACCGGCTCTCCCGGGTCCGGTACGCCGAGGCGCTGGACGACGCGGCGGCCAAGCTGACGGCCCGGCACGTCCCGGGCGGGGCCGGCACGGCGGGGGACCGCTCTGCCGGTGACCTCGCCTGGTGCGTCCCCGGCCCGGCCGCCCGCTGGCTCTCCGACGAGGCGCTCTCCTCGGTCGCCCTGCGGCTCCGACTGGCGGCGCGCCGACCGGCGCCCGAGGAACATCCAGGCGCGCACCGCGCCCGGCACGCCCTCCACCGGCACGCGCGCTCCTACCGCACGCTCGTCCACGCCGCCGAGCAGCCCGGCCAGCGGCTGCACGCGCCGTTCCTCGACAACCAGGTGGTCCGCGCCGCCCGGCTGCTCCCCGACGACGTCCGGCTCCAGCCCGGCGCCCGGCACGCCCTGCTGCACGCCGTGCTCACCGGCGCCGGACGCACCGACCTGCCCCCCGACTGGGGCCGCGGACCGCGCCCCGACCGCACCGCCCCCGCCCGGGCCGGCCTGCGCCTCGCCGCGGACGGCATCGCCGAGCTCTTCGACGCCCCGCTGCTCGCCGAGGCGGGCCTGATCGACCTCTCCGCCGTCCGGGCCGGCCTCACCGACCCCGCGACCCCGCTCTCCCCGGCGGCCCTCGCCGGCCTCGCGGAGCTGGTCTCGACCGAGCTCTGGCTCCGCCGGGTGCGGGCCCGCCGCCACGGCGCCTGCTGGACGGGCCTGCCGGTGGCCCGCCCGCCGGCACTGGCCCCGGTCCGGTTCGGCTGACCGCCGGCGGGCGGCGCGGATCAGCCAGGTGGGCGCGGGTCCGGCGGTCCGGTGCGCGGTCGGCCCGCCGCGGCGCGCCCGGTCCGGGACGGCGGGGCTCGGGGCCGGCGCCGGGCGATGATGGCGGGGCGGAGCCGGTCCGCGGGTGAGGAGGTCGTGGTGGCCAGCGTGAGCGCGGAGGAGTCCGTACCCGTGGTGCTGTCGGTGCTGGGTCGGCCGCCGACGGGCCGGCCGCCGGGGGTGCTGGCCGCGTGCGACGGGTCGGACGGGTCGTTGTGGGCCCTGGACCGGGCGATGACCGAGGCGGAGCTCTTCGGCCTGCCGCTGTACGTGCTCGCCGTGGTCAACCCGGCGCCGGCCGGCTATCCGCCCGGGATGGCGGAGCTGGTGCAGGAGAGCGTGGAGACGCTGGTCGAGAGCATGGCGGACGGGCTGCGCCGTGCGGTGGCGGCGGTTCAGCGGCAGCGCGCCGAGCCGTTCGCCGGGGAGATGTCGCTGCACGTGGTGCTGGGGAACGTGATCGAGGTGCTGCTGGAGGCGTCGACCCGGCAGCACACCATGGTGCTGGGCACGCGGGGGAACGGGGGCTTCGCCCGGCTGCTGCTGGGTTCGGTGAGCGCGGCGGCCGTGCACCACGCGGCCTGCCCGGTGCTGGTGGTCCCGGCGCCCGTCGAGGCCTGACCGCGGACGGACGGTCGCCCGGGCGGACGGACCACCGGACCACCGGGCAGTCGGGCAGAGGGACGGCCGGCCGGCGGTGTCGGGAATGTACCGAGATGGTTCATCGTTCACCTATCCCGACAAGCGTCCCCCGCCCCCACCCCTGGAGCCCCCTTCATGAAGGTCGAGATCTGGTCCGACATCGCCTGCCCCTGGTGCTACATCGGTAAGCGCCGTTTCGAGGAGGCGCTGGAGGGTTTCCCGGGCCGGGAGGGCGTCGAGGTGGTCTACCGGCCGTACCAGCTCGTCCCGGACGCGCCCGCGACGGCGAGCCCGCACCGCGCCTGGCTGGCCGAGCGCTACGGCCCGCAGTCCGTGGCGATGGACGCCCGGGTGGCCGAGCTGGGGCTGGCGGAGGGCATCGCCTACGACTTCGACGCCGCGCTGCACGCCAACACCTTCCTGGGCCACCGCCTGCTGCACCTCGCCGAGACCGAGTACGGCCCGGCCGCCCAGGGGCGGCTGAAGGAGGCCCTGCTGAAGGCGCACTTCACCGACGGCGTCGACGTCGGCGACCGCGCCGCGCTGGCGGACGTCGCGGTGTCCGCCGGACTCGACCGGGACCGCGTGACGGCCTACCTGGCCGGCGAGGAGGGCGCCGACGAGGTCCGGGCCCAGCTGGCCGAGGCCCGGGAGCTGGGCATCACCGCCGTGCCGACCTTCGTGTTCGAGGGCAAGTGGGCGGTGCAGGGCGGTCAGGAGGCCGACACCTTCCACAAGGTGCTGGAGCAGGTCGCCGCCGAGATCGGCGAGCGCCGGCCGGCCCCGGTGCAGGTCGCCCCGGCCGGGGAGGCCTGCGCGGACGGCGCCTGCGCGATCTGACCCGACCCGTCCCGCCCGCCCCGGTCCGACCGGGGCCGCTGACGCACCCCGCCGGGGCCCGCCTCAGGAACACCTGAAGCGGGCCTCGGCCCAGTCCGCCACGTTCAGCGCCGACCAGACCCCGTGCACCGGTGTGACCACCAGCCGGATCGACCGCTGCCCGGCCAGCGGTACGTGCACCGGGACGGCGTCGTCCCCGGCGGCCAACGGGCGGGAGCGCCACAGGACGTCGCCGTCACCGCCCTGGACGGTGAAGACCACGCCGCCGGGCGACAGGGTGGTGTCGTCGACCCCGGCGACGGCGTCGAAGGACGTGCAGCCGCGGTTGAGGTCGATCACGGTGGTCGCCGGGGCGCGCACGGTCACGGCGTGCGGGTGGCGGTCACCGGCGATCCAGGCCCCGGCGCGCTGCCAGAACCAGTCGCTGCCGTTCTGCCGGATGCTGGGCCCCTCCGGCGGCACCCGGTTCCGGCCGGGCTTGACCACGGGCAGCGAGTCGGCCCAGAAGTCGGTGGGAGCCGGCGGCGAGGGCGGGACGACGGTCGGGGTGGGCACCGGCGGCACGGTCGGCACGGGGACGTCCGGCGGCTCGGGGGTGGGGACGGCCGGCACGGTCGGCGTCGGCACGGGGGACGCGACCGGGGTCGGCTCCGGCTCCGGGGTGCGGGTCGGCTCCGGGGCCGGCGTGGCCCGCGGGGTGAGCGGTGCGGCCTTCGGCCTCGTCGGCGCCGCGGTCGGGGTGGGAGCGGGGGCGCGCGTCGGCCGGGTGACCGGCTCGGCGACCGGGCTCGGCGCGGGCGGCTCCGGCTCCGGTTCGGCACTGCTCGGGGCTGGCGCGGGGGCGGGCGGCGCGGGGGCGGGCGCCACCGGACTCGGGGCGGCCGGGGCGCTGGTGACGGCGGGAGCCGCCGCCGGGGGCAGGGGTTCGGAGGATCCGGTGAGCGCGTACGCGGCGACGGCGGCCGCGGCCACCGCGACGGCGGCGGCGATCCCGGCCTTGGCGGCGGCGCCCAGGCCCTCGGCGGCCACGGCGGCCACGGCGGCCGCGCCACCGCCACCGCCGGAGCCCGCGGTGGCGCCCGCGCCGGCCGCCGCGGCGCCGGTACCGGCGCCGGCCGAACCGGAGGTCGCCGCAGCCCCGCCGGCCACCGCCCCGCCGACCGCGGCGGCCCCGCCGACGGCGGCCGCCGCGGCGCCGAGCCCGCCGGCCCCGACCCAGACGAGCACGCCGCCGGGCAGCAGCGCGCGCAGGCCGGTGTTGATCTCGGTCAGTTCCAGGCAGGCGGCCGTGCAGCGGTCGCACTCCTGGAGGTGCCGCCCGACCTCCGCCGAGGCGCGCTTGCGCAGCGAGCCGCGGGCGTACGCGCCGAGCCGGTTGGCGTACGCCGCGCAGGAGCCGTCCTGGCTGCCGGAGACGTGGGCCTGCAGGAAGCCGGCGGCGAGCCGGTCGCGGGCCCGGTGGGCCTGGACGGCGGTGGCGTTGGCGGTCTTGCCGAGCATCACCGCGACGGTCTTCGGCGACTCCCGCTCGACCTCGGTGTGCCAGAGCACCACCCGGTCGTCCTCGGGGAGTTCGGCGTACGCCTGCATGACCATGCGCTGGTCGGCCATCGCCATCGCCCAGGCGTCGGCGCCCGGGTCGGCGAGGTCGAGGTCGACGACGGCGGCCGAGGTCTGGGCGAACACGCCGAAGTCGTCGACGAGTTGTTCGCGCCGCTCGCTGCGGGTCCAGGCCGCGGCGACGTTGCGCACGGCCGTCAGCAGGTAGGCGCGGACGGCGAACTCCGGGCCCTTGCCCGCCCTGAGGGCCTGCAGGGTGCGGGCGAACACCTCGCCCGCGAGGTCCTCGGCGGTGAAGCTGTCCCGGCAGCAGGTGCGGGCGTAGCGGCGGACGGATTCGGCGTGCCGCCGGTAGATCTCCTCGTACGCGGTGTCGTCGCCGGCCCGGACCAGGGCGGTCAACTCGGCGTCGGAGGGCGGCCGCTCGCCGTCGACCGGGTCGGCGGGGGCGGGCACGGTGGGGCGGGCCGGGCGGCCGCCCCCGCCGACGAAGGCCTCCGGGGCCACACCGCCCCGGCCGGCCGGGGCCTGGCCGGGCACCCGGCCGGTGGGCAGCGCGGCGGCGGAGGCGGAGAGGGACTCACGGCTGGGCATGCCGGCCTGGTCGGGGACCTGTCCGGTGGTCGGGCCGGGGGCGCCGGGCGCCTGGGCGTGGCCCGGCCCGTGGGCGGGGCCGCCGGAGGCGGCGGCGGGCCCGTCGGCCGGACGGCCCGGCCGTCCTCCGGGGAGTCCTCCGGACGGACCGAAGTCGAGGCCGTACCCGTACTCGTTCTGTTCCTCGGCGCTCACAACGGACCCCAGACTCCACGACAGCCCCCGAAGCGTGGCAGAGCGTGCGGGAGCGCGTGGGCGCGCTGTTCCCCGCTGTACGGCGCCGACGGCGCGCGAAGGGCGCGCATCGGGACATTGGCTCCAACCACGGGCAAAGGATGGCATAGCGCAGAGGGGGGCGGTAGCCGGACCCACTCTTCCGAGGGGTGGTCGCGGATGTGTTCGCCCGGCGCGCGGCCGCGGGGTGCGCGTCGCGGTCATCCGGCGCGCCTCGCCGGAGCGCGCGCCGGTCAATCGTCCAACTCCCTTGCCCGCCGGGCCCGTGGGCCGACCCGGCGGTGCCGCGTCAGCGCGCCCGCAGGCCGTCCAGCAGGATCTCCAGCAGACGGTCCGAAGGCCCGGACGGCGGGTGACCCTCCGTCTGCGGAGCACCGGCCGAGAAGCCGGCCGCGTGCGCCGGCACCGTGCGGGCCGCGTGCACCGGGACCGAGGCGGTGAGCACCAGCACCACGTCCGACACCGTGACGCCGGGCCGCAGTTCGCCCGCCGCGCCGGCCCGGGCGACCAGCGCCGCCAGCAGCTGGAGCAGCAGCCGCGGATCGGCGTCCGCCGCCGACGGCTCGGCGGCCGCACCGCCCTGGGCGTCATCGCCGCGCAGGTCGAACCGGACGGCGGCGGGTTCGGTGACCCGCTGCCCGGGCACCCGGCCCAGCTCCTCCGCGTACCGGAACGCCTCCGGCGGCAACAGCCGCCCGGCACCGGTGTGCACCGCGCGGGCCAGGTAGCCGGCCAGTGACTCCCACGCGCCGTCGCCGCCGTAGAGCGACTCCCGCGCCTGGGCCGTCAGCCAGGCCACCTCCTCGGCGGCGATCCGCTGGACCAGCACCTCCTTGCTCGGGAAGCGCCGGTAGACCGTCCCGACGCCCACCCCGGCCCGCCGCGCGACCTCCTCCATGGGCGCGCCGTAGCCGAACTCGCCGAACACCTCGCGGGCGGCCCGCAGCACGCTCTCCAGGTTCCGCCGGGCGTCCACCCGCAGCCTGGCCCCGGGTACGGGCGCGACGGCCTGCGGCAGCTCCGACCGGTAGGGGACGGCCGCGTAGGCCGTCCCGGTGTGCGGCGTCAGGTCCACCGGGCCGCGTTGCTCCGGCACCATGCCCTGACCGGTGTGCGGTGCACCCGCCCGTCCCAACACCTGCTCCTGTTCCATCATCCCAACTCTCCCCCGCAGGCGCCCGAACCCGGACCCTGTCGTCGCCCGCCCCTGCACCCCCCGGTGCAGCTCAGCCCGTCATTGATGACCCGATGACCCATCGCTCGTGCCGCCCGTCCCGTCCCTGGTGACCACGGTTCGTGCCGCCGGTCCGGTTCGCGTCCGGCCCGGCGCGTCGGCACCGTCCGGGGCCTCGTCCGGGAACTACCCTTCCCCGGATGACTGTCCCGCAGTCGGGTTCTCGTGCCAACGCTGGAACTGGCCGTAGTGGCCGCTCCACGGTGCGTCGCCGCCGATTGTCATGGCGGTAGCCGCTCCAGCACACAATCCGACCATAGTTCACGGCCGTTCGCGGCCGAAAGTGCGTCAGAAAGTCGCCCGGGCAGCACAAGTGGCCACACCCGGCACTCCCGCCCCATCCGGCCCGGTACGGACTGTGGACAAGACCGCCCCCGCCGGTCCTTCATAGGGGGGCGTGCCGGGGGACACCCCCGACCGCGAGGCCGGGACGAATCGTCACATCGGCAGGAGGCGCACCATCAGGATCCTGATCGCCGGCGGCGGCTGCGCCGGGATGGCCACCGCGCTGCACCTGCAGCGCGGCCTGCGGGAACGGCTGCGGAAGGGCGAGGTGGAGATCACCGTCGTCGAGCCGCAGGCGTACTTCACCTACCACCCACTGCTGGCCGAGGTCGCGGCCGGCTCGATCGACCCCCGGCACGTGGTCGTCCCGCTGCGCCGGGCCCTGCCGCACTGCCGGGTGCTGACCGCCCGGATCACCCGGATCGAGCACGCCGCCCGGCGCGCGTTCGCCGACGCCGCGAACCCGGGCGACCCCCCGGCCCCGGTCGAGCTCCCCTACGACCTCCTGGTGGTGGCGCCCGGCTCGGTCTCCCGCACCGCGCCCGTGCCGGGCCTCGCGGAGCACGGCCGGGGCTTCTCCACCGTCGGCGAGGCGGTGAGCCTGCGCAACCACGTGCTGGACCAGCTCGACCTCGCCTCCGCCACCCGCGACCCCGCGCTGCGCCAGTCCGCGCTCACCTTCGTCTTCGTCGGCGGCGGCTACGCGGGCGTGGGCGCGCTCGCCGAGCTGGAGGACATGGCCCGGCACGCGGTCCGGGACTACCACAACGTCGCCGTCGAGGACCTGCGCTGGGTGCTGGTCGAGGCCACCGACCGGATCCTGGCCGAGGAGTCGCCGGAGCTGGCCGAGCACACCCTCGGCCAGCTCCGCGAGCGCGGCGTCGACGTCCGGCTGCGCACCACGCTGGAGTCCGCCGTAGGCCGGGTCGTCGCGCTCTCCGACGGCAGCCGCTTCGCCGCCCGCACGCTGGTCTGGACGGCCGGGGTGCGGCCCTCCCCGCTGCTGCGCGACACGGACCTGCCGCTGGACACCCTCGGCCGGGTCCGCTGCCTCGCCACCCTGCAGGCCGTCGGCCCGGACGGGCGGGCGCTGCCCGGTGTCTGGGCGGCCGGCGACTGCGCCGCCGTACCGGACCCGGCCGCGGACGGAGCGCCCTGCGCCCCCAACGCCCAGCACGCCTTCGCCCAGGCCGAACTGCTCGCGCGGAACATCGCGATCGCGCTGGACGCCGGCCCGCACGCGCCGCAGCTCGCCGAGTACCGGCCCGGTCGCGCCGCCTGTTCCACCTCCCTGGGCCGTCACCGCGCCGTCGCCCACACCCGGGGCGGCGGCCGGCTGACCGGTCGGCGGGCCTGGTGGCTGCACCGGACCCGGCACCTGCGGCGGCTGCCGAGCGCGGACCGCCGGGTGCGGGTGCTGATGGACTGGGTGCTGGGCGGGCTGTTCTCCCGCGAGGTGGTCTCGCTGGGCGCCGTGGAGCACCCGCGTTCGGAGTTCGAGGCGGGGTTCGGCCGGCGGCCCGAGGGCGGCCCGGAAGGCCCCCGGTGAGCGCCCCGGCGCCCGGGCCCGGGCGCGGATCGTACGACCACGCCGGGCGGGCGACTTCCGGAATCGGGCCCTCGCCTGACAGGATCAGCCCAACCTAGTCATTACCCCGTGTGTTGCCATGCACACAAAAAGTGATGATATGCCTGGAAATCGAGGAAGCGGCCGTCGTTTGAACCTCATGCGCTGGAGCGCCCGGCTCACCGGAGTCCCCCGGCGTGCCGCCCCGCCCACCGGGACCGGCACCGACGACGGCGCGCCCGCCACCGACGGGGTCGTCGTCCCCAGCCCCCGCGACCCCACGCACCTCCCCGGTCCGGCCGAACTCCTCGACCCGCACAAACCCCAGAACCTGCGCGAGGTCCTCAACCGCATCCCCGCCCCCGTGGCCGTCACCTACGGCCCGCACCACCAGCTCGGCTACGCCAACCGCGCCTACCGCGAACTCTTCGGCGACCGCACCACCGGCCTCCCCGCCGGCGAGGCCCTCCCCGAACTCGGCACCATGGGCGTCCTGCCCCTGATGGACCAGGTCATCCGCAGCGGGCGGCCCCGCAGCGTCAAGGCCCGCTGCATCCTCGGCCTCACCGGCAACCGCTACTACAACGTCTCCTGCGTCCCGCTCGGCCCCGGCGACACCGGCGACGACGGACACCCCGCGGGCCCCGCGGACACCCCCGGCGACGGACCGCCCGCCGGCGTGCTGATCTTCGCCGCCGAGGTCACCGACCAGGTCCTCGCCGCCGCCCGGCTCCGCGAGGCCGAACGCCGCCAGCGCGAGGCCGCCGTCACCCTCCAGCGCAGCCTGCTCCCGCAGAAGCTCGACCAGCCGGCCGACCTCCGGGTCGCCGCCACCTACCAGCCCGGCGGCGCCGAGGCCGCGGTCGGCGGCGACTGGTACGACGTCATCGCCATCGACGGCGGCCGGACGGCCCTCGTGATCGGCGACGTCATGGGCCGCGGACTGCGCGCCGCGGCCGTCATGGGCCAGCTGCGCACCGCCGTCCGCGCCTACGCCCGCCTCGACCTGCCGCCGCACGAGGTGATGCGCCTGCTCGACGGCCTCGCCATGGAGATCGACGCCAACCAGATCGCCACCTGCACCTACGCCGTCTGGGACCCGCACCGCCGCACCCTCTCCTACGCCTCCGCCGGCCACCTCCCCATGCTGCTGCGCTGCCCCGACGGCACCGTCCTGCGCAGCGAGGAGCAGAACGGCCCCCCGCTCGGCACCGGCGACGGCCTCCACGTCTCCCACACCCTGCGCCTGCTGCCCGGGACCACCGGCGTCCTCTACACCGACGGTCTGGTCGAACGCCGCGACGAGGACATCGACCAGGGCCTCGACCTCCTCGCCCGCACCCTGACCGGCGCGGTCGGCGCACCCGACGTGATCTGCGCCCGGCTGCTGCGGGCCATGGGCGTGACCTCCGAGCACGACGACGACGTCGCCGTGCTGGCCTTCCACCTGCCCGCCGAGCAGGCCGGCACCGGCACGGAACCGGGGCTTGACTCGACTCCACCCGAGGTCTAGTGTTCTTCGAGCTGCCTGGCAGGGAGCACCGGACACGCATCGGCGCGGACGGTCCCGGGGCAGCCAATCCTTCGAAACACCACTTCCCGGCTCGGGCTGGGTCGCGCTTTGTCGCGGCTCGGTGCGTATTCGGCGTGCTCGTTTTATTGGATTGCGGCCGGATTCGCTTTTCGGAGCGGAGATCGGCTAGAGTTTGAAACGTCGGACGGGGCGTCAAACCCCGGAAGACACCGGCGAGTTGGATGACGAAGCCCCGGAAAACGGAGCGGAAAACA
>NZ_JBITCO010000047.1:0-33041 GCF_044453265.1 Kitasatospora sp. NPDC051705
CGGGCGCCCGCGGCCGCCCGCTGGGGGCCGGGGGGTGGGCGTCGGGCGGCACGGCCCGGGCGGGCGGCCCCGCCGGGTCCGCGCCGCCCCCGGGGGGGGGGGCCGGGGGGGGCGCCCGCGCCCCGCCGGGCCCCTCCGTGCTGTCCGGTCAGCCCTCCAGGAAGGCCTTGATCGCGCTGGCCAGCAGGTACGGGTCCTCCGCGCCGCACAGCTCGCGCGCCGAGTGCATGGAGAGCGCCGCGATGCCGCAGTCGACCGTCCTGATGCCCAGGCGGGCCGCCGTGATCGGGCCGATGGTGGTGCCGCAGGGCATCGCGTTGTTGGAGACGAACGACTGCCACGGGACGCCGGCCTTCTCGCAGGCGGCCGCGAACACCGCCCGGCCGACACCGTCGGTGGCGTAGCGGTTGTTGACGTTCACCTTGAGGATCGGGCCGCCGTTGGGCATCGGGTGGTGGCCCGGCTCGTGCCGCTCGGTGTAGTTCGGGTGGACGGCGTGGCCCATGTCCGAGGAGAGGCAGACCGTCCCGGCGAGGGCGCGGGCGCGGTCCTCCGGGGTGCCGCCGCGGGCGTACACGGTGCGGTCCAGGACGTTGCCGAGCAGCGGGCTCTGCGCGCCGGTGTCGGACTCGCTGCCGGTCTCCTCGTGGTCGAAGGCGGCCAGCACCGGGATGTACGGCAGGTCGGCGGCGCCCTCGGCGGAGGCGACGGCGGCGAGCGCGGCGGTGGCGGCGTGCACCGAGAGCAGGTTGTCCAGGCGCGGGCCGGCCAGCAGCTCGCGGTCGCGGCCCAGGTAGGAGGCGGGCTGGACGTCGTGCGTCATGAGGTCCCAGCCGGCCACGTCGGCCGGGTCGACCCCGGCGCGCTCGGCGACGTAGGAGATCAGCGAGCCCTCGTCGACCGGGCCGAGGCCCCAGATCGGGGTGAGGTGGCGCTGCTTGTCGAGCTTCATGCCGTCGTTGACCTGGCGGTCCAGGTGGATGGCGAGCTGCGGGACGCGCAGCAGCGGCTCGTCCAGCTGGACCAGCCGCCAGCTGCCGTCCTTCAGGGCCAGCCGGCCGGAGAGGCCGAGGTCCCGGTCGAGCCAGGTGTTCAGCGGAACGCCGCCGTAGATCTCCACCGCGACCTGCCGCCAGCCGGCCGAGCCGGTGTCCGGCAGCGGCTTGACCCGCAGGTTGGGCGAGTCGGTGTGGGTGCCGACCACCCGGAACGGCGTCTCGGGGCCGGCGCCCGCGGGCAGGTACCAGGCGATGAGCGCCCCGCCGCGGATCAGGTAGCGGCCGCCGGCGGCGCCGTCCCAGGCGTCGGTCTCGGCGACCTGCCGGAAGCCTGCCTTCTCCAGCCGCTCGGCGGCGCTCGCGACCGCGTGGTACGGGGACGGCGAGGTGCCGAGGAACGCGATCAGATCGTCGCTGTGCGTCCGGTCGAAGAATGCCTGGCGGGCGGCGGCGGTCGACATACTGCTCCTGAGTCGAGGGAGGGTCGAAGCCGGATGGGGAGTCGGCTTCGCACCTTGAGCATATGCCCGTACACGGACAGGGCATTCGGAACGTCCCAACGGATGCGGAACGCGGACGGAACCGTGAAGTGACGCCGCACCGGGCGGCGCACACCCAGGGATCCCCTCCGGTCGCGCACGGTCATCGCGGGTGCGGGCGGGTCCGTGCCCGTCACCACCCCGACGGGGCCGAGTGGATGACGTGCCGTCAGTTCGCGGCGGCCCCGACGTTCCACCGCCGGAAGGGAGTTGTACCACGGGGCCGGGGGACCACGGGCGCCGGGGACGCCGAAGGGCCCGGCGGGAGGCCGGGCCCTTCGGTGTGAGGGTTTCGTCGGGCGGTCGGTGGGTGCGGGCCTTAGAAGGCCTCCTCCGCCAGCTCCATGATCTCGTTGTCGATGCCCTCGGCGATCAGGCGCTGCGGGGTGACGGTCGGCAGCACGTTCTTGGCGAAGAAGCGGGCGGCCGCGACCTTGCCCTGGTAGAACGGGACGTCCTTCTCCGAGGCGCCGGCCTCCAGCTTGGCCAGGGCCACCGCGGCCTGGCGCAGCAGCAGCCAGCCGACCACGACGTCGCCGGAGACGAGCAGCAGGCGGGTGGTGTTGAGGCCCACCTTGTACATGTTCTTGACGTCCTGCTCGACCGAGGAGAGGTCGGCCAGCAGCTTGCCGACGATGGCCTCCAGGTCGCCGGCGGCCTTGGCGAGCAGGGCGCGCTCGTCGGCCAGGGCGTCGCCGCCCTCGGCGGAGCCGAGGAACTTCTGGATCTGCTCGGACAGCGCGGTCAGCGCCTGGCCGCCGTCCTTGACGATCTTGCGGAAGAAGAAGTCCTGGCCCTGGATCGCGGTGGTGCCCTCGTACAGGGTGTCGATCTTGGCGTCCCGGATGTACTGCTCGATCGGGTACTCCTGCAGGTAGCCGGAGCCACCGAAGGTCTGCAGGGACTGGGCGAGCTGCTCGTAGGACTTCTCCGAGCCGTAGCCCTTGACGATCGGCAGGAGCAGGTCGTTCAGGCGCTCGGCGGCCTCGTCGCGCTCGCCGCGGAGCTTGGCCGCCATCATGTCGTCCTGGGTGGACGCGGTGAACAGGACCAGCGCGCGCATGCCCTCGGCGTAGGCCTTCTGGGTCAGCAGCGAGCGGCGCACGTCGGGGTGGTGGGTGATGGTGACGCGCGGGGCGGTCTTGTCCAGGAACTGCGAGATGTCGGCGCCCTGCACGCGCTCCTTGGCGTACTCCAGCGCGTTCAGGTAGCCGGTGGAGAGGGTGGCGATGGCCTTCGTGCCGACCATCATGCGGGCGAACTCGATGATCTTGAACATCTGGCGGATGCCGTCGACGGTCTCACCGAGCAGCCAGCCCTTGGCCGGGTGCTTGGCGCCGAAGGTCATCTCGCAGGTGTTGGAGGCCTTGAGGCCCATCTTGTGCTCGACGTTGGTGGCGTAGACGCCGTTGCGCTCGCCGAGCTCGCCGGTCTCCCAGTCGAAGTCGAACTTGGGGACGATGAACAGGCCCAGGCCCTTGGTGCCGGGCTTGCCGCCCTCGGGGCGGGCCAGCACCATGTGGATGATGTTCTCGGACATGTCGTGCTCACCCGAGGTGATGAAGCGCTTCACGCCCTCGATGTGCCAGGAGCCGTCCTCCTGCTTGATCGCCTTGGTGCGGCCGGCGCCCACGTCGGAGCCCGCGTCGGGCTCGGTGAGGACCATGGTGGAGCCCCAGAGGCGGTCGGTCATCCGCTTGGCGACCTCGAGCTGCTCCGGGGTGCCCTCCTCGGCGATGACGCCGGCGAAGGCCGGGCCGGAGGAGTACATCCAGATGGCCGGGTTCGAGCCCAGGATCTGCTCGGCGAAGGCCCAGATCAGCGAGTTCGGGGTGACCTGGCCGCCGATGGACTCCGGGATGCCCAGGCGCCACCACTCGGCGTCCATGAAGGTCTGGTAGCTCTTCTTGAACGAGGCGGGGACCGGCGCGGTGTTGGTCTCCGGGTCGAAGACCGGCGGGTTGCGGTCGGCGTCGGCGAACGAGGCGGCGAGGTCGTTCTCGGCGAGGCGCGAGATCTCGCTCAGGATGTTCTTCGCGGTCTCGACGTCCATGTCCGCGAACGGTCCGGTGCCGTAGACCTGCTCGCGACCGAACACCTCGAAGAGGTTGAACTCCACGTCCCGCAGGTTGGACTTGTAGTGACCCATGGCCGTTTTCTCCGGTTCGTCGCTTCCGGGAGACCGCCGCGTTCGGGCGCCCCGTACCCACCAGTAGGCATCATGATGCTACCCAGCGGTAACTTGGGCAAGCCCCCGGCGGTGAATCCGCTATGAACGTGGTCACGTCCCACAAGCCGGGCCGACCACTCCTTGTCAGGATCGACGCCCGCACGAGCGGCCGCGCTCCCGCTAGCCTGTCCGTGTGTACGGATATGACCAGAACGCATACCCGGGCGACCCCTACCAGCAGCAGGCGGGTCCGCAGCCGGGCATGAACGGCATGCCCGGCGCCGACGCCTACGGCGCGCAGTCGCAGACGTCCCAGCAGCAGTCCCTCTACCCCGAACCCTCGCCGCCCTCGTTGGCGGACGCCGTCCGGGCCTTCACCACCGGCTCGATGGCGGTCGAGGACTTCCAGGCCATCTTCATCACCTCGAAGGTGCACTGCCCGCGCGGCGACCGCCCCGGCTTCCTGGCCCTGCACAACACGCCGACCCCGGTGATCCCGATGTTCAGCTCGCTGAAGGAGCTGCGCCGCTACGCCGGCAAGGACTCCAAGCACTTCACCGTCACCGGCGCCGAGGTGCTGGACCTGCTGCCGACCGGCTACGGCTTCGCACTGGACATGGAGGGCGAGCACCGGATGGTGTTCGACGCCAAGGCCGTCGAGCAGATGGTCGACTTCACGATGCGCCGGATGTACGGCTAGCCCACCCCGGGGGAGGAGCCCCGGCTCCTTCGTCACCACTTGGTTCAATTTTCAACTTGCTTGTTGTTGAGGATTGAACTATTCTCGTGGACGTAGGCCAGAGGAACCCCCCGAAGGAGGCCGACATGCCCGCCGTGACCGTCGAGAACCCGCTCGTTCTGCCGCGCGTCGCCACCCCGGACCCCGCCACCACGAGCGCCCGTCCGGTCCTGACCGTGGTCACCGCACCCGAGGGCTACGAGGGCGAGGGCTTCCCCGTCCGCCGCGCCTTCGCCAAGATCAACACCAAGTACCTCGACCCGTTCATCATGATGGACCAGATGGGCGAGGTGGAGTACGCCGCCGGCGAGCCCAAGGGCACGCCCTGGCACCCGCACCGCGGCTTCGAGACGGTCACCTACCTGATCGACGGCGAGTTCATCCACAAGGACTCGCACGGCGGCGGCGGCCACCTCGGCGGCGGCGACACCCAGTGGATGACGGCCGGCTCGGGCCTGCTGCACATCGAGACCCCGCCCGAGTCCCTGGTGGCGACCGGCGGCCTGTTCCACGGCATCCAGCTGTGGGTCAACCTCCCCGCCTCCGACAAGATGACCGCACCGCGCTACCAGGACATCCACGGCGGCCACGTCAAGCTGCTCTCCACCCCGGACGGCGGCGCGATCCTGCGGCTCATCGCCGGCGGAATCGACGGCCACCAGGGGCCGGGCGTCACCCACACCCCGATCACCCTGATGCACGCCAGCATCACCCCGGGCGCCCGGGTCACCCTGCCCTGGCGGCCCGACTTCAACGCGCTCGCCTACGTCCTCAACGGCGACGGCACCGTCGGCGCCGAGGCCCGCCCGATCCGCACCGGGCAGGCGGCCGTGTTCGGCGAGGGCGACACCATCACCATCACCGCCGACGCCCGGCAGGACTCCCGCCACCCCAACCTGGACGTGATCCTGCTCGGCGGACAGCCGATCCGCGAGCCCGTCGCCTGGTACGGCCCGTTCGTGATGAACAGCCACCGGGAGCTCCAGCAGGCCATGGAGGACTTCCAGGCCGGGCGGCTCGGCTCCATCCCGACCGACGCCTCCTGACACCGGCGCCCGGCCCGCACGACGACGGCCCTCCGGCCCCCCGCACGGGGCCCGGGGGGCCGTCGTCGTGCCGCGCACCCCCGCGCGGTGCCGCGCGCACCGCTACAACAGGGCGTACAGCGCCGAGGCGTCGTCGTGCGCCTTGCCGCGCGGCCAGCGCTCGCAGGCGGCGTCGGCCCGCTCGACCTCGCGGACCTGGGCGATCAGCTCGGCCGGCCCGGACTCCGCGAGCAGCCGCAGCACGTCCGCCCAACTGCCCAGCCCGAAGCGCTCGGTGTAGCGCGAGGCGCCGTCGGTGAGGGCGGCCAGCGCGCGCAGCCGCTCCAGCCGGACGAAGCCGGTCTCGGCGTGCCCGGCGGCCTTCGGACTGGCCGCGGCGATCCACGGGCCGTTGCCGCGGTTGCGGGCGGCCCGGACGGCGAGCGCGTACTCCAGGTGCAGCGCGGCCCGCTCGGCCGTGCCGGGGACGGTCGACCAGACCTGCCGGCGCAGGCCCTCCCCCCCGGGGAAGCGCTGGTTGTCCCCGATCACCTTCGGCGGGCCCTCCTTGTACTCCAGCACCAGCAGCGAGTCGCCGAGCACCAGGTACTCCAGCGACTCGCCGTGCCGCCGGGCGGCGACCACCATCGCGGCCGGGGTGTTGGGGTGCCCGAGGTCGCAGCGGCCGCCGTGCAGGGCGGCCGTCTCCACGATGGCGTCGGACAGGCACTCGGCGATCGAGCGGTCCACCCGGTCGGTGAGCCGGGCGAGCAGGTGCACGCCCAGCCGGCGGACGTACCAGGCCGTCCCGTGCCGGCACCCGGACTCCAGGCCGGTCGGCGAACTCGCACCGTCCAGCAGTACCAGCGCCTCCGGCGAGGCCGCCGCGAAGTCCTCGCTCTCGCGGTCCGGCCGCCGTGCTTCCCCTGCGAGCTGTAGCTGCATCCCGACAGTGTGGCCGCCGCCCCCGGCCCACGCCCAGACCCGTGCGCCGGAGTGGCGCGGGCCGGTCCCCGCCGCCCGGTGGCAGCCGGGGCAATTCGGCCATACCGTCGGATAAGGACTGGACAATTCGGCCAATCAGGGCCACTCAGGTTTGGTAGCACCTTCGGGTGTCAGGGCGGCCCGGGACTGACGAGGAGCAGGACATGGTCTGGCAGTTCATCGTGCTGGTGGCCGCCTCGCTCGGCTTTCCGACCGCCGCGCTGCTCTTCCTGATCGGCGGGCCGCGCTTCCCCGACGAGCAGCGCGGCGGCCGGCACGCGCGGACCTGACCCTCCGGACGGAACGGGCCCCGGCCGGGTCAGGGCCGCCAGGCGGGGTCGCGGCCCAGCAGCGCCAGCGCGCGCTCGAACCGGCCGCCCCGCGCGTCCGGCTCCAGCCGCGGACCGAAGGCCTTGCCCGGGGTCCGGTTCTCCGGCGCCGCCGGGACGGCCTCGGCGACCGCCGACAGGGCGGCGGCCAGCGCCTCGTCGGCGTCCACGGCGGAGACCAGCGGGGCCCGGGCGCCGACCGCGGCGGCGACGTCCCAGCCGTGCACCAGGGTGTCGAGCAGGTGGAAGCCCACCGCCAGATCCGTGGGGACGGCCGCGTCGGGGCGGATCTCCGGGAGCCGGACGGCCGCCCGGCCGGCCGCCGCGGCCTCCCGGAACGCCGCGGTCAGTTCGGCGCCGGTGCGCCGGAAGGCGCCCGCCGGATCGTCCCCCACCGGGGCGTCCGCCCAGAGCGCGAGGTCGGGCCCGGCTCCGCGGGCGGCCGCGGCGAACCCCTGGTGCTGGCCGACGACGTGCGCCAGCAGCCGGCGCAGCGGCCAGCCCGCGCACGGGGTCGGCAGGTCGAGCTGCTCCGGCCGTACGGTGTCCACCACCTCGGCGGCCAACTCCAGGGACCGGGCGTGCAGTTCGACCTGTGCGTGCAGTCCGACGAGCTTCATGCGGCGGCGACCTCCGGGCCGGCGGCGGACAGGAATCCGATCACCTGGTCAACGACGGCCGGTTCCGCGACGATCCGGCGGTGGCCGAGGCCCCGGGTGACGACCAGGTCCAGCCGATCGGCGTAGGCCTCCTTGAGCCGGTGCGCCTGGGCCAGCGGGACGACGTCGTCGCCCTCGTCGTGCAGCACCAGGACCGGCAGGTCGACCGCCGCGCTCCGGCGGGCGGCGTCGTAACGCTCCCAGACGCCCGCGTCCCCGCCGAACAGCTCGCGTTCGACGCGGTGGCGCAGCGCGCGCTCGACGGCACCGTTCAGCCCGAGCCCGGCGCAGAAGGCGGCGGGGAAGAAGCCGACCTCGGACACCCCGGAGACGGCCGCCAGCCGGCCCGCCCGCAGGCCGTCGGCCAGTGCGCCGAAGGCGGCGCAGACGCCGAGCGAGTGGGCGACGACCCCCTCGAACGGGCCGTACCGCTCCTGGAGCAGCAGGGCGAGCTCGCGGAACTCCAGCACGCTGGTGGTCCGCCCGCCGGAGTCGCCGTGGCCGGGGGCGTCGAAGGCGACGGCGCTGAGGCCGAGCTCCCGCAGCCGGGGCACGAAGGGGGCGAACCGGGAGGCGCGGGAGCGCCAGCCGTGCAGGAGCAGGACGGGCCGCTCGCCGTCGCCCCAGCGGTACCCGACCACGGGCTTGCCGTTCACGACGAGGCGCTCGGTGGCGGCCTCCCGGTGGACGTCCTGCTCGGCCGGGCGCACCCGGCTGCGTCGCAGCGGGCGCTGGAACAGCTCGAACGCGGCCCGGCCGGCCGGGCCGGGGGCGAGCCGTGCGGCGGGGTTGAGGACGGTGCGGATCAGTGCCTGGGCCGGGTCCATCGGGTCTCCCTGTCGGTGCTGACGGGCGTGGGGCCGTGCTCGGGGCGAGATATTAGCACGATCGTTCGTGCAGTTTTATGGGCCGGGACGGCCCCGCCCACTACCCTGGGCAGCACGCACCGGACGAGCACGGGGGTGGACGATGGCCGGACCGACCACGGACGGCAGGGTCCTGCGCGGCGAGGAGACCCGCCGGGCGGTCCTACGCCGAGCCGTCGCCGTCGCCTCCGTCGAAGGCCTCGACGCCCTCTCCATCGGCCGGCTCGCCACCGACCTCGGCCTCAGCAAGAGCGGCGTCTTCGCCGGCTTCGGCTCCAAGGAGGAACTGCAGCTCGCCACCGTCCGGGCCGCCCGCCGGATCTTCGCCGACGCCGTCGTCGCCCCGGTCGCCGACACCCCGCCCGGCCTCGGCCGGGCCCGCGCCCTCTGCGAGAGCTGGCTGGCCTACTCCCGGGCCCGGGTCTTCCCCGGCGGCTGCTTCTTCTACGAGGTCACCGCCGAGTTCGACGCCCGCCCGGGGGCCGTCCGGGACGCCCTCGCCGAGTGCGCCGTGGAGTGGCACGGCGTGCTCGCGGACGCCCTCGCCCGGGCGCGCGACGCCGGCGCGCTGCGGCCCGGCACCGACCTCGACGACCTCGCCTTCGCCCTGGTCGCCGTCCTGGAGACGGCCAACGCCCAGGCCGTGCTGCACGAGGACGACACCCCGTACCAGCGGGCCGGCCGCCTCCTGCTGCGGCTGCTGCGCGCCGAGGCCACCGACCCTGCCGACCCGGACCTGAGCCCGGGCCCGGCCCAGGGCGCGAACTAGGCGGTCTCCGCCAGCACCCGTTCCAGCAGCGCCGCCCGGCCGAGCAGCGCCTCGTCGCCGCCCGCCGCGCCGACCACCTGCAGGCCCAGCGGCAGCCCGTCCGCCGTCCGCCCGGCCGGCAGGCTCACCGCGGGAAGGCCGAGGTGGCTCCACGGCAGCGACATCACAGCGTCCCCGGTGGTGTGCAGGCCCTCCGGCGCACCGCCGGTCGCCGAGGGCGCCAGCCAGAGGTCCACCCCGGCCGCGGCGGTCGCCCCGGCGACCCGCTCCCGCAACCGCTCCCTGGCCTGCAGGGCGGCCGCCCGGTCCTCGGCCGCGACGCCCTGGCCGACCCGGATGCTCGCGACCGTCTCCGGCCGGTACAGCCCGCCGAACCGGGCGAACCAGTCCGCGTGGCTGCGGGCCAGTTCGAAGCGGTTGATCGTCTGCAGCTGGCGGGTGATCTCCGCGAAGTCCGGGAACAGCGGCACCCGGCGCACCGTCAGCCCGGCCCGCTCCAGCCGGGCCAGCGTCGCCTCGAAGGCCCGCAGCGCCGCCGGTTCGGCCCGCTCCAGGTAGGACCCGCCCGGCACGCCCAGCACCGGCGCCCCGGCCCGCTCCTCGCCGGCCCAGCCCTCGCCGGCCCGCTCCTCGCCGGCCCGCCAGTCGTCGCAGAGCAACGCGGCCGCCAGGGCCGCCCCGGCCAGGTCGGCGGTGAACACCCCGAGGGTGTCGAAGCTCGGCGCGTTCGGGAGCACCCCGGCCGTCGGGATCCGCCCGTACGTCGGCCGGAAGCCCACCACCCCGCAGTACGCGGCCGGCCGGATCACCGACCCCACCGTCTGGGTGCCGACGGCCAACGGCACCAGCCCTGCCGCGACCGCCGCCGCCGAGCCGCTGCTGGAGCCGCCCGGGGTGTGCCCCGGGTGGTGCGGGTTGCGGGTCGGGCCGGGCGCGCTCGCCGCGAACTCGGCGGTCACCGTCTTCCCCGCGACCAGGGCGCCCGCCGCCAGCAGCCGGTCCACCACCACGGCCTGCGGGCCGGCCAGCACCCCCGGCGGCAGCGCCGAACCGCCGTGCGTGGGCAGGCCGTCCACGTGCACGACGTCCTTGATGCCGACCAGCACCCCGTACAGCGGCGGCCGCCCGGCCCGGTCCGGGTACCGCGCGGACAGCGCCCTCGCCCCGGCGCTCAGCCGGTCGTGCCGGCCCGGCTCCGGGACGAACGCGTGGATCAGCGGGTCGACCCGCTCGACCAGCCCGCAGAACCGGTCGACGTGCTCGGACGGGTCCCGGCTCCCGGAGCGCAGTTCGGCGGCCTCACGACTCAACGACCTTGGCCGGACGAGGGGTTGTTCCATGCCGATCACGATAGACCGGGCGCCGGCGACCGTTACGGGTGCTCGGCCGCCAGGTACGGCTGCTCGCGCAGGAAGTACGCCCCGCAGGTGTGGCAGCAGAGTTCGGGGGTCTTGCCCCAGTCCACCGCGTCCCGCACCTGCGCGGCCGCATCGAGCTCCCGGCCGCACATCGCCACGTTCTCCGCCCCCCGGACCATGTGCCACAACCGCACTTCGCCGGCCGCACCCCCGGCCCCGTACTCGGCTCGCATCTGGTGCATCATCCATCCATCGTCCGACCGCCCCCCGGCTCCGGCAACCGCGGCACGGACACGCTCCGCAGCCGTGCGATCGGAAAATGCCGATCCCGATCGAATTCAGCCACCGGAACCCGATAGGGTCACGGGCGCGACAGCCGACGGCGCCATTCGCCGAGGCTCAAGTCGCCCCAAAACGGACTCATTTCACCCAAAGCTGGAGCACTCATCGTGCGCTCTTCCCGCCTTCTGGCCGCCTCCACCCTGGTCGCGCTCTCCCTCGGCGCCACGGTCGGCGCCGCCTCCGCCGGTGCCGTCGGCGTCACCCCGACCGCGACCGCCACTCCGAGCGCCACCGCCACCCCCAGCGCCACGGCCACTCCGAGCGCCACCGCGACGGCGACCCCGAGCGCCACCGCGACGGCGACCGCCAAGCCGCCGACGAACCTGCCCACCCCGCCGGTGCCGACCCCCAGCGGCGGCCCCTGCCACGGCGTCCTCCACCAAGACCTGAAGGTCACCGGCTCCGGGCTCGCCAAGGCCACCCTGGTCAAGGGCGGACCGGCCCAGGAGGCCACGGTCACCTTCGAGAACACCAGCACGGTCGACCTCAAGAAGGTCGACGGCTACTTCCTCTTCAGCGACGCCGGCCAGACCGAGGGCGCTGCCAACCCGGTCACCTGGGGCAAGGAGTCCTTCACCATCCAGGTGAAGCTGCCCGGTGGCGACTGGAAGACCCCCGCGCCGGAGAGCGTCAAGGGCAACATGTCCTACCTGATGGTGGACCTGGGCGAGTACAAGATCGCCAAGGGCGAGAAGCTCACCTTCCAGGTGCGCCTCGCGGCCACCGACAAGGCGCTCGTCTCCCCCTACTTCGCCCAGCTGAGCGTCAACTCCGAGACCTTCGAGCGCAAGGACGTGCCGGGCGCCCCCGCCACCGACAGCTGCCTCAACTTCGGCGGCGACTACCGCGTCAACGACCTCTTCAAGGTCGTCGACGCCGCCGCCCCGGGCACCCCGGCCACCGGCACCACCGCCACCACGGCCGCCGCCCGCCCCGCCGCCTCGGCCTCGCCGTCGGCCGGCCCGCACCTGGCCGAGACCGGTGCCGACTCCAACACCCTGCCGATCGCCCTCGGCGGTGCCGCGGTGCTGGCCGCCGGTGCCGGCACCCTCTTCTTCCTGCGCCGCCGCAAGGCGGGCTCGCAGGGCTGAGCCGTCCGCGGATGAACGACCGAGGGGCCCGGAGTGCTGCACTCCGGGCCCCTCGGCGTCGGCCCGCTCCGGCCCCGGCCCGCGTCAGGAGGCCGCCCGCAGCAGCGCGCCGTCCTGCCACTTGAGGATCTTGTCGAAGCTCACGATGGCCCCCCGCAGCGGATGGTTGCGCAGCTGGACGTGGTCGGTGAGCGCGTGGATGAGGAAGAGGCCGCGACCGGACTCGGCGGTGAGGTCCGGGAGGGCGTCCAGGTCGACCGGCCGCAGGCTCGGCGCCGGGGGGCGGGCCGGCAGCACGTGGGTGTCGTACGGGTGGCCGTCGCGGCGGGGGCGGTGGGCGGTGAGCACCCGGGCCGGGACGGTGGCGCGACCGCGCCGGGGGCGGCGGTGCGCGAGCGGCCGCAGCACCGGGGGCGCCGGCCGGCGGTGCTGCAGCGGCGGCACGGCCACCGCCGCGGGGGCGGGCAGGCCCGGTCCGGAGTCGACGACCTCGATCCGCAGCCGGTCGCCGCTGATCGAGGCGGTGACCTGGAAGCCGTCGTCGGGCCGGCCGGCGGCGCCGTGCTCGACGGCGTTGGCGCAGGCCTCGCTGAGCGCGACGCCGAGGTCGTGGGCGACCTGCGGGTCGACGCCCGCGGTCGCCATGGCGCCGAGCAGGATGCGGCGGGCCAGCGGAACGCTGGCCGGGTCGCGCTTGAGGTGCAGAGTCCACCAGATGTCCACGGGAGGTCCCTCCTGGCTGCGGCTCCACATACAACTAGGTATCTCCGGGCGATTCCGCGGTGAACCGTGCCCGGGGGCCGCTGCCGCCCGTTCGGCGGATGGACTGGGGCCGTGGTCTGTGCCGAGTGGCGCACTCACCGCCCTGCACGCCGCCGCCGAACGGGGCATTCGTAGGGATTTCCCACCCTGCCCGCGTCGGCGGTGTACGCGATGAGATGATGTCCCGGCCATGACTGCCCTCGCCGCCGCCCCGCTCCCGGGCGCCCCCGCACCGGACGCGCCGGTCGGGGCCGCCGCCTGGGACCTGCGGCTCCTCAGGGCCGTCCCGTTCGCGCTGGTCTGCACCCTGATAGCGGCCGCCGGGCACGCCCTGGCCGGCGGCGGGAACGTACCGCCGACGGCGCTGGCGACGGGCTTCGCCGCGGTGCTGGTGCTCGCGGTGGCGTGCGGCGGGCGGGAGCGCTCGCTGGCGGCCATCGCCGGTGCGCTCGGCGCGGGCCAGCTCGCCCTGCACTGCCTCTTCCACGGCCTCGGCGGCCAGGCCGCAGGCATGGCCGGGATGGCCGGGATGCACCACGGCGGCTCCGGCCCGCTGACCCTGCCGCAGGTGGCCGGCCGACTGATCTGCAACGAGGGCCGGCCCGGCACGCTGGCCGGCCTGCCGGGCGCCCCGTCCGCGGAGCAGCTGGTCTCCTCCGCCGGCCTGGACCCGAACGCCTACGCCGTCGCGCCGTGGTGGCAGGGCGGCGTGTTCGGGATGACGCCGTCGATGCTGGCCGGGCACCTGGCCGCCGCGCTGGTGGCGGGCTGGTGGCTGCGGCGCGGCGAGGCCGCCCTGTGGCGCCTGGTGCGGGTGGCCGCCTCGGCGGCCCGGGAGCACTGGGCGGCGCCGCTGCGTTCGGCCCTGGTCCTGGTGGCCGCGCTGCTGCGCGGGCTGTTCGGCGCGGCCGGGCCGGTGCGCCGGTTCGCCGCCCGGGGCGGGGAGGTCCTGCTCCCGGCGGGTGCCGCGCTGCGGCACAGCGTGGTGCGGCGCGGTCCGCCGTGCGGGGCCCCCGCGTACTAGCCCGTCCCGGCTCCTTGGTGCCGGTTCGCGCGGGTGCGCGGCGTCCGGGCCGTTCCCGCGTCCTGCTCGCGGCGGCCCCCGGTTCAGCCCCCACGCCCCCCGCACGGCCCCGCCGAGGCACGGTCCCACCGTCGCCCGGGAGCGGGCCGGCCACCGAGCTCCGATCGGAGACCCCGCATCATGCGTTCCCTTCCCACCCGTCGTCTCGCCGCCGTCGCCCTCACCGCCGCCGCCTCCGTGGTCGCGCTGGCGGGCCCCGCGTTCGCGCACGTCACCGTGAACCCCGGTGCGGCCCAGCAGGGCGGCTACACGGCCGTCGACTTCCGGGTGCCGAACGAGAGCGACACCGCCTCGACCGTGAAGCTGGAGGTCAACCTCCCGCTGGACCACCCGCTGGCCTCCGTCCGGACCCTCCCGATGCCGGGCTGGACCGCGACCGTCGAGAAGGCCAAGCTCGACAAGCCGCTGAAGGTCCACGGCAGCGACGTCAACGAGGCCGTCTCCAAGATCACCTGGACCGCCGACGCCGGCACCAAGATCGCCCCCGGCCAGTTCCAGGAGTTCCGGGTCTCGCTCGGCCCGCTGCCGACCGACGCCGACAGCCTGGTCTTCAAGGCCCTGCAGAGCTACGACAACGGCGACGTCGTCCGCTGGATCGACGAGTCCAAGGACGGCCAGCCGGAGCCGGCCAAGCCCGCCCCCGTCCTGAAGCTCACCAAGGCCGCCGCCGGCGACGGCCACGACGACTCCCACGGCGTCACCGCCTCCCCGACCGCGGCCGCCCACGGCGACAGCTCGGACCACGCCGCGGCCGCGGACGGCGGCAAGAAGGCCGACGACTCCACCGCCCGGGTGCTCGGCGTGGTCGGCATCGTGGTCGGCGTGATCGGCACCGCCGTCGGCGTGCTCGGCCTGCGCCGCCGGAGCAGCGGCTCCGCCAACTGACCCGTCCGCCGGCGGGGCGGCCCCGGGCACTCCCCGGGGCCGGCCCCGCCGGCGCTCCACCGCGCACGATCGGAACCCCATGCCCCGCACCACCCGCACCACCCGCCTGGCCGGCGCGGCCGCCGTCGCGCTCGCCGCCGCCCTGACCCTGTCCGCCTGCGGCTCCTCCGGCGGCTCGGCCCCCGCCAAGGTCACCCAGCAGAAGGCCGACTCGCCGTACCAGGGCACGGTGCTCAGCAAGAACTTCGAGAAGCCCGACCTCCAGCTGACCGACACCTCCGGCCAGCCGTACGACCTGCGGCAGAAGACCGCCGGCAGGAGCACGCTGCTGTTCTTCGGCTACACCAGCTGCCCGGACGTCTGCCCGACCACCATGGGCGACATCGGCGTCGCGATGAAGGCCCTGCCCGCCGAGGAGCGGCAGAAGATCGACGTCGTCTTCGTCTCCACCGACCCGCAGCGCGACACCCCGAAGGTACTGCGCACCTGGCTGGACTCGATGGGCACCGACTTCATAGGCCTCACCGGCGACCTGGCCAAGGTCAAGACCGCCGCCCGGTCGCTCGGCATCATGATCGAGGACCCGGTGGTCAACCCGGACGGCACCGTCACCTCGACCCACGGCGCCCAGGTGCTGGCCTTCCTCCCGTCGGACGACAAGGCGCACGTGCTCTACCTGAGCGGCACCGAGGAGAAGACCTACGAGCACGACCTGCCCCTGCTCGCCAAGGGAGTCGCGGCGTGAGCGCGCGGACCGGCCGCCCGGCGCTCGGCTTCCGGCGCACGGCGCTCACCGGCGCGGTGCTGGCGACGGCCCTGGGCGGCGGCGCCATCCTGGTCGCCTGCGGGGCGGGCGGCCAGGACGGCGCCGGCGGCGGGCCCGCGCGGCTGAGCTTCGCCGACTCCTACATCCCGCTCCCGCCGGCCGGCGGGATGGCCGCCGGCTACCTGACCGTGCGCAACGACGGCGGCCGGGACCAGCTGGTGAAGGTCAGCAGCCCGGGCGCGGAGTCCGTCACCATGCACCGCTCGACCCCGTCCAGCATGGAGCAGGTCGAGAGCCTGGACGTGCCCGCGCACGGCGCGCTGCAGTTCGCCCGCGGCGGCACCCACCTGATGATCATGGGATGGCAGAAGGCCCCCGCGCTCGGCGACGAGCTGGAGCTCGACCTGACCTTCGCCAGATCCGGCACCCTGTCGGTCAAGGTGCCGGTCAAGGAGCTCACCTACCGACCCGGCCACAGCTAGAGGGGACCCGCCAGCATGGAGAAGGCCTCCCACCGCCGCATCGCCGGACTGCTCGGAGTGCTCGGCGCGCTGCTCGCGCTGATGCTCGCCGACGCCGGACCGGCCTCCGCGCACGCCACCCTGGAATCCACCGACCCGCACCAGAACTCGGTGGTCGCCGCAGCCCCGCAGGCCGTCACGCTGACCTTCAGCGAGTCCGTCTCGCTGTCCGGCGACTCCGTCCGGGTGCTCGACCCGGCCGGCAAGGCCGTCGACAGCGGTGACCCGGGGCACGCCGACGGCAAGTCCAACACCGCCCGGGTCGGACTGCGCGGCGGACTCGCCAACGGCACCTACACGGTGGCCTGGCGGGCCGTCTCGGAGGACTCGCACCCGATCGGCGGCGCCTTCACCTTCTCCGTCGGCGCCCCCTCGGACACCTCGGTGTCCGCCACCGCGCTGCAGGGCGCCAAGGCCGACGGCCTGGTCGCCGCCCTCTACGGCACCGGTCGCACCGTCGCCTACGCCGCGTTCGCCCTGCTCGCCGGCGTCGCCGGGTTCGTCCTGCTCTGCTGGCCCGGCGGGGCGGCCCGGCGCCGGGTGCAGCGGCTGCTGATGACCGGCTGGACGGCGCTGCTCGCCTCCACCGTCGCGGTCCTGATGCTGCGCGGCCCGTACGAGCGCGGCTCCGGGATCGGCAAGGCGCTCGACCTCTCCCTGGTGCGCGCCACCCTGGACGAGCGGATCGGCACCGCGCTGGCCGCCCGGCTGCTGCTGCTCGCCGCGAGCGGGGTGTTCCTCTCGCTGCTGGTCGGCCAGTTGGGGCAGCCCGCCCGGCCCGCCGCGACCGGTGCCGGGGGCCCGGAGGCGGCGGCCGACGCCGAGGACGCCGAACTGCGGGAGCTGGAGCAGCGGGCCGCCGAACGGCCCCAGCGCGAGGCCCGGCTCGGCCTCGGGGTCGCCGGGCTGGTGCTGGCCGTCGCCCTGTCGGCGACCTGGGTCGGCGCCGACCACGCCGCCGTGGGCATCCAGGTCTGGCTGGCGCTGCCGCTCGGCATGCTGCACCTGATCGCGATGGCGCTCTGGCTGGGCGGCCTGGCCGCGCTGCTGGTCGGCCTGCGCGAGGGCGTCGGCGCCGAGGTCGTCGACCGCTTCTCCCGGATCGCCTTCGGTGCGGTCGCGGTGCTCGTCGCCACCGGCCTCTACCAGTCCTGGCGCGGCCTGGGCAGCTGGGGCGCCCTGACCGGCACCGAGTACGGGCGGCTGCTGCTGGTGAAGACCGGCTGCGTGCTCGCCATGCTGGGCGTCGCGTGGACCTCCCGCTCCTGGCTGTCCCGGCTGCGCTCGGCCCCGGCCGAGGCCGCCGAGGTCGAACCCTCCGAGGTGCCGGAGCCGGTCGGCGCCGCGGCGCGGTCCGCGGACCCGGTCCGGCAGGCCCAGCTGGAGCGCCAGCAGGCCGCCCGGCAGAGCGCCGGACGCGACCGCGGGCTGACCCCGACCCGCGCCGGACTGCGCCGTTCGGTGCTGGTCGAGGCGGCGGTCGCGGTGGCCGTCCTGGTGGTCACCACCCTGCTCACCAACTCCCCGCCCGGACGGGTCGCGGGAGAGGTCAAGGCCGGGGCCGCCGCCCCCGCCCCGGCCGGCCCTGCGGCGGGGGACGCACCCGCCCCGCAGACCGAGCCCGGCCGCACCGTCGAGCTCAAGCTGCCGTACGACACCAAGGGCCGGACGCCGAACGCCAAGGGCACCGCGACCGTCACCCTCAACCCGGCCCGGACCGGCCCCAACGAGGTGCACCTCAAGCTGGACGGCGCGGACGGCCAGCCGGTGGAGGTCCCGGAGGTGGAGCTGGCCTTCACCCTGCCGGACCGCGACCTCGGCCCGCTGCCGGTGGCGCTCACCCCCGAGGGCACCGGCCGGTGGAGCGGCTCCGCACAGCTGCCGCTGACCGGCACCTGGGTCGTGTCGGTGCAGATCCGCTCCTCCGACATCGACCAGACCACCCCCACCCAGCAGTTCAAGATCGGCTGACCTCGATGGAGCACACCACGCCCGACCGCGCCACGCCGGACGGCGCCCCCGCGGACACCCCGGCGGACGCCCCCGCCGGCGGCACGGGCCGGTCCGGCCTCACCCGGCGGGCGCTGCTCGGCACCGCCGGCGCCGGACTGCTGGCCGGCGCCGGCGCGGGCGTCGCCGGCGCCGTCGTCCTGGACCGCTCCGGCGGGGCGCAGGCCCCGGCACCGGGCGGCGCGCTCGGTGCGGCCCGGGTGCCGTTCCACGGCGAGCACCAGGCCGGCATCCTCGAACCGCAGCAGGCCCGGGTCCAGCTCGCCGCCTTCGACCTGGCCGACGGCGTCGGCCGGGACGGCCTGCGCACCCTGCTCCGGCGCTGGACCCGCACCGCCGAGCGGCTGACCGCCGGGGAGCCCCCCGAGGACTCCGACGACCAGGTGGCGCTGGACGCCGGCCCCTGCGCGCTCACCGTCACCGTCGGCTTCGGGGCCGCGCTGTTCGACAAGGCCGGGCTGGCCGACCACCGACCGCAGGCGCTCGAACCGCTGCCGGCCTTCCCCGCCGACGCGCTCGACCCGGCCCGCGGCGACGGCGACCTCTTCGTCCAGATCGGCGCCGACGACGCCCTGGTGGCCGTGCACGCGCTGCGGGTGCTGCAGCGGCAGGCGGCCGGGACGGCGGCGCTGCGCTGGCAGTCGGCCGGCTTCGCCCGCACGCCGGGCGCCACCGCGCGCCCGGTGACGGGCCGCAACCTGATGGGGCAGATCGACGGCACCAACAACCCCAGGCCCGGGGAGGACGGCTTCGCCGCCAAGGTGTTCTGCGCCGCCGGTCCGGACCAGCCGGCCTGGCTGGCCGGCGGCTCCTACCTGGTGTTCCGGCGGATCCGGATGCTGCTGGACACCTGGGAGGCCCTGCCGCTGGACCGGCAGGAGCGGGTGATCGGCCGGCGCAAGTCCGACGGCGCCCCGCTCGGCGCCCCCGCCGGGGCCGGCGAGCGCACCCCGGTCGACCTGGCCGCGCAGGGGCCGGACGGCGCACTGGTGATCCCCTCCGACGCGCACGTCCGGGTCGCCGCCCCGGCCGCCAACGGCGGGGCCGCCATGCTGCGGCGCGGCTTCTCGTACCACGACGGCCTGCTGCCCGACGGGTCGCCGGACGCCGGGCTGCTGTTCCTCGCCTTCCAGTCCGACCCCCGCCGGGGCTTCACCCCGGTGCAGCGCAAGCTGTCCCGGGGGGACGGCCTCTCCCGCTTCCTGCGGCACGAGGCCAGCGGCCTGTACGCCGTCCCGCCGGGCGTCCCCGCGGGCGGCTACCTCGGCCAGCAGCTGCTCGACGGGTAGGGCCCGTCGGGCGGATCCCGCCGGACGGGCCCCGGCCCACGGGCCCGTCGGCCCCCGGTCCCGGCTGCTGGAACGCTTTCCTGCCCGGACCGCGAAGTCGTTATGGTGGCTGTTTCGGCACCACCCTGCCCCGGTTCCACCCGTTTCCCAGGAGGCGTCATGTCGGCCACCCGCTACACCTACCTCGGCCCGGCCGGCACCTTCACCGAGGCGGCGCTGCGCACCCTGCCCGAGGCGGCGACCCGGGAGCTGGTGCCGCTGGCCACGGTGCCGCTGGTGCTGGACGCGGTGCGCGGCGGGGAGGCCTCCGGGGCGTTCGTCCCGATCGAGAACTCGGTGGAGGGCGCGGTCACCGCGACCAACGACGAACTGGCCGCCGGCGCCCCGCTGATGATCTACCGCGAGGTGCTGCTGCCGATCTCCTTCGCGCTGCTGGTGCGGCCGGGCACCGAGCTGTCCGGGGTCAAGACGGTGACCAGCCACCCGGTGGCGCAGGCCCAGGTGCGCCGCTGGCTGGCGGCCAACCTGCCGGAGGCGCAGTGGGAGTCGGCGGCCTCCAACGCGGACGGCGCCCGGCTGGTCGCCGAGGGCCGCTACGACGGGGCGTTCGCGGGCGAGTTCGCGGCCCCGATCTACGGTCTGGACCCGCTGGTCAAGGACATCGCGGACGCGCAGACCGCGACCACCCGCTTCGTCCTGGTGGGCCGCCCGGGCCGGGTCTCCTCGCCGACCGGCGCGGACAAGACCTCGATGGTGGTCTGGCTGCCGGACGACCACCCGGGCGCGCTGCTGGAGCTGCTGCAGGAGTTCGCGGTGCGCGGGGTCAACCTGATGCGGATCGAGTCCCGGCCGACCGGCGAGGGCATCGGCAACTACTGCTTCGTGATCGACTGCGAGGGGCACCTGTCCGACCGCCGCGTGGCCGAGGCGCTGATGGGGCTCAAGCGGATCTGCCCCCAGGTGCGCTTCCTCGGCTCCTATCCGCGCGCCGACCGGCAGGAGTCCACGCAGCGGCGGCCGGGCACCTCGGACGCCGATTTCACGGCGGCCGCCGACTGGCTCTCCCGCTGCCTCGACGGGCGCGGGGACGTCTGATCGACGCCCCTTGTCTTTCCGGCGTCCTTCCGACCTTTTCCGATCGTTTTCGCCCGGTTCTCCGGGGCCGGGCGCATGACCGCACCCGTCGTCCACAGGGGGCGGCGACGCCGGATCCCGCCGTCCACAGGGGCGGGGACTATCCACAGCCGAAAGTTATCCACAGGCCTGGGGATGAGTCGACAAACCGGTATAGCCACTGCAGCTTTCGGTCGGATCATCGGGAAGCGGCGCAGAGATGACTAATCGGACCAGAGTCACCCGTGTGCCAGCAAATCACCCGAACGAGTGCTTCAATTCCCTCACTCGGGAAGGTCAAATGAGGTTTGAAACCTCAATTCTCTGGTTTCGACACCCGGACGCCTCCACTCCCCTTCGATCCACAGGCCAGGGCCGGAGGCTGTGGATAACCGGGACCCGGTCGAGTTCCCACAGAAGTTATCCACAGGCTGTGGGCGGTTATCCCCAGGGGAAAACCGGTACCGGTGGAGGAGTCCCCGCCCGGTACGCTTGGGCCTGTGATTGACCTTCGCCTGCTCCGTGAGGACCCTGACCGAGTGCGCGCCTCGCAGCGCGTCCGTGGCGAGGACGTCGACCTGGTCGACGCCCTCCTCTCCGCCGACGAACGGCGCCGGTCCTCGGGCAGTCGCTTCGACGAACTCCGCGCCGAACAGCGGGCGCTCGGCAAGCAGGTCGCCCAGGCCAAGGGCGACGAGAAGACCGCCCTGCTGCAGCGCACCAAGGAACTGGCCGCCGAGGTCAAGGCCGCGGACGCCGAGCAGGGCGCCGCCAAGGAGGAGGCCGACCGCCTGCTCCGCTCCCTGGCGAACCTCATCGACCCGGCCGCCCCGGTCGGCGGCGAGGAGGACTTCGTCACGCTGGAGGAGATCGGCACCCCCCGCGACTTCGCCGCCGAGGGCTTCGAGCCCCGCGACCACGTCGAGCTCGGGCAGATCCTGGGCGCGATCGACACCGAGCGCGGCGCCAAGGTCGCCGGTGCCCGCTCCTACTACCTGACCGGCGTCGGCGCGCTGCTGGAGTTCGCCCTGGTCAACATGGCGATCGCCCGGGCCACCGCGGCCGGCTTCATCCCGATGATCACCCCGACCCTGGTCCGGCCGGCCGCCATGGACGGCACCGGCTTCCTCGGTCAGGCCGCCGAGAACGTCTACCACCTCGCCGAGGACGACCGGTACCTGGTCGGCACCAGCGAGGTCCCGCTCGCCGCGTACCACATGGACGAGATCCTCGACGCCGACAAGCTGCCGCTGCGCTACGCCGGCTACTCGTCCTGCTTCCGCCGCGAGGCGGGCACCTACGGCAAGGACACCCGCGGCATCATCCGCGTCCACCAGTTCGAGAAGGTGGAGATGTTCGTCTACACCACGCCGGAGGACGCGGAGAACGAGCACCGCCGCCTCCTGCAGTGGGAGAAGGACTTCCTCAACGCGCTGGAGCTGCCGTACCGGGTCATCGACGTCGCCTCCGGCGACCTCGGCGCCTCGGCCGCCCGCAAGTTCGACATCGAGGCCTGGATCCCGACCCAGGGCAAGTACCGCGAGGTCACCTCGACGTCCAACACCACCGAGTACCAGGCCCGGCGCCTCGCCATCCGGATGCGCGAGGAGGGCAAGACCCGCCCGCTGGCCACCCTGAACGGCACCCTGGTCGCCGTCCCGCGCACCATCGTGGCGATCCTGGAGAACCACCAGCAGGCCGACGGCTCGGTCGTCGTGCCGGAGGCGCTGCGGCCGTTCCTCGGCGGGCGGACCGTCCTCGAGCCGGTCAAGTAGCCCGGTCGAGTAGCACCGAGCCACCCGCAGCACCTGCAACTCCCGGGAGACGTACGGCCATGAGCACCACCAGCCCCAGCCCCCTCTCCCGGGACGGCGCACGTCCGGACGGTGGCGGCCTGCCCTACCGGCTGGTCGCCACCGACCTCGACGGCACCCTGCTGACCAGCGCGGAGACCGTCTCGGAGCGCACCCGCGCCGCCCTGGCCACGGCCACCGACGCGGGTGCCCTCCACATCGTGGTGACCGGCCGCTCGGCCGTCTGGGCCCGGCCGGTCTTCGACGAGATCGGCTACACCGGGATAGCGGTCTGCGGCCAGGGCGCCCAGGTGTACGACGCCGGCGCGCACAAGCTGCTCACCTCACTCACCCTGGACCGCCGGCTCGCCGCGCTCGCCCTCGCCGAGATCGAGGCCGAGACCGGCCCGCTGGCCGTCGCCGCCAGCCAGGACGGGCTGGACGGCCAGGTGCTGGCCGGGCCCGGGTACGAGCTGCTGATCGGCTCCGACCTGCCCGTCGTCCGGGTCGACCGGGGCGAGCTGCTCGCCTCCCCGGTCAGCAAGCTCTACGTCCAGCACCCCGGCATGACCGACGACGCGCTCGCCGAGGCGGCCCGCCGGGTCGCCGGCCACCTGGTCGGCGCCGTGATGGCCGGTGCCGGTGTGGTCGAACTGCTGCCGCTGGGCCTGTCCAAGGCCACCGGTCTGGCCGTCGCCGCCCGCCGCCTGGGCGTCCGCGGGGCCGACACCATCGCCTTCGGCGACATGCCGAACGACGTGCCGATGTTCGGCTGGGCGGCGCACGGCGTGGCGATGGCGGACGCCCACGAGGAGCTGCTCGCGGTCGCCGACGAGGTCACCGCCGGCAACGACGAGGACGGCGTCGCCGTCGTCCTGGAGCGTCTCTACCCGGCCCGCTAGGGCCCTCGTCCGCCCCCGCCGGGCCCCTGCACCCGAGCCCCCCGCCTTCGGCCGGCCGCGCCTCGCCGCGTGCCGTTCCGCGGCTGTCCACGCCCAGTTGTAGGATGACCGGGCAAGCAGTTGTAGGATGACCGATGACCGGCCCGGAGGCCGGTGTCCGCAGACGGTCCGCACCGCAGAGGGAGGTTCCGGCATGACCAGCGACGGCAGCAGCCTGCAGGCGGCCGGACGGCGCTCCCTGGTGGACACCGCGATCGACCAGCTGCGCGAGCAACTGGCCGGCGGGGCCTGGCCGGTGGGGTCGCAGATCCCCACCGAGCACGAGCTCGCCGAGCGGCTGCAGGTCGGCCGCAACACCGTCCGGGAGGCGATCCGGGTGCTGGTGCACGCCGGCATGCTGGTCTCCCGGCAGGGCGAGGGGACGTTCGTCCGCTCCACCAGCGACCCGGCGGCCGTCCTGCGCGGCGTCCAGCGCTCGGGCGTGCGCGACGTCCTGGAGGTCCGGGCCGCGCTCGAGGCCGAGGCCGCCCGGCTGGCCGCACTGCGGCACACCCCCGAGGACGTCCGGCGGATGCGCGCCGCGCTCGCCCGTGAGGCCGAGGTGATCGCCTCCCAGCCCGAGCGGGCCGGCCGCGAGGCCACCGTCGAGCACGACCTGGAGTTCCACACCGCCGTCGTCGAGGCCGCCCACAACCCGGCGCTGACCGAGGTGTACCGCTACTTCGGCGCCTCCGTGCGCGAGTCGATGACCACGGCCTTCGGCGACCACGAGATGCCCGAGGTGGTCGTGGCCACCCACGAGGCGCTGGTCGACGCGATCGAGAGCGGCGACCCGGACCGCGCCGAGGCGGCGTGTCGTGCGCTGCTCGCCGAGCCGACCGCGGCCGTCGAGCAGCTCCTCGCGGCCATCGCGGCCCGGAAGTAAGGCACCCGCCCCTTCCGCCGTCCGCACCCCTCGCAGCACATTCACGAAAGAACACAGCACACCCATGGCCGTCACCCGTGCCCAGCAGCCGGTCGTCACCTCCTCCGCCCCGCTCCCCGTCCGCAGCCGGCTGGCCCACCCCGCCCTGCTGCTGACCGGCATCGTGCTCGTCGCGCTGAACATGCGCGCCTGCCTGGCGGCGATCTCCCCGATGGTCGGCGAGATCCAGCGGACCTTCGGCCTCTCCACCACCGCCAGCGGCCTGATCACCACCGTGCCGGTGCTGTTCCAGGGCGTCGGCGCCCCGCTCACCCCCCGGCTGACCCGGCGCTTCGGCACCGAGCGGGTGGTGCTGGGCGCGGTGCTGGTGCTCGGCGCGGGCGTGCTGCTGCGGGTGCTGCCCTCGGTGGGCGCGCTGTACGCGGGCTGCGTGGTGATCGGCGTCGCCATCGCCGTGCTCAACGTGTCGATGCCGGGCCTGGTCAAGCGGGAGTTCCCGGACCGCGCGGCCACCATGACCGGCGTCTACTCGACCACCATGCTGGTCGGCGCGACCCTCGCGGCCGGTACGTCCGTCCCGCTGGAGCACGTGCTCGGCGGCGGCTGGCAGGCCTCCCTGGGCGCCTGGTCGCTGCTGGCGCTGGTCGCCGCGGTGGCCTGGCTGCCGCAGGTGCTGCGCTCCCGGCAGGAGCGGACGGCCGTCGCCGCCGCGGCGGCCCGGCCGGGCCGACCGGTCGAGGGGATCTGGCGCTCGCCGCTGGCCTGGCAGATCAGCCTCTTCATGGGCATCTCGTCGCTGCTGGTGTACACCCTGGTCGCCTGGATGCCGACCATCCTGGCCGACCACGGCATGGACCGCGGCGAGGCCGGGCTGGTCTTCGCCTTCTCCAACCTGGTGCAGGTGGCCGGCGCCTTCCTGGTGCCGCTGCTGGCCGGCCGGATGACCGACCAGCGCGTGCTGGCCGTCGCCATGGCCGGGCTGAACGGCCTCGGCATCGCGCTGCTGCTGGTCGCGCCGGTCTCCGGCGCCTGGGTGGCGGCGGCGATCCTGGGCGTCGCCCAGGGCGGTTCGCTCGGCCTGGGCCTGGCCTTCATCGTGCTGCGCACCCGCAGCGCGGCCGGTGCCGCCCAGCTGGGCGGGATGTCGCAGGCGATCGGCTACCTGGTCGCGGCGGCCGGACCGGTCGGCGCCGGGGCGCTGCACCAGCTCACCGGCGGCTGGACGACCACCCTGGTGCTGATGCTGGCGCTGGTCACCGTGGTCGGCGCGGCCGGCTGGGGCGCGGGCCGCAACCGGACGCTCTGAGCACCGACCGTCCGGCGCCCCGGACCGGGGCCGCCGGACAGGGGCGCCGGACAGGGGCGCCGGCAGGCCCTACTCCTCCCCGGCCAGGGTCAGCCCGGCCAGCTTCACCGAGGCCAGCACCGTCGCCGCGACGGTGACCACCAGCAGCAGCGGCACGGCCACCCCGAAGGACACGTCCGCGCCGATCGCGGCGTCCCCGGCGACCGCCTCGGCCACCGACCGGCCCCACTGCTGGACGCTCAGCGTCCGGGCGCCCGAGACGAAGTTGCCGATCAGCGACTCCCAGACCAGCGCGTAGGCCAGCCCGGCCACCACCGCGTGCCGGGTGACCACGCCGAGCAGCAGGAACAGCGCGCTGTAGGCGGCCCCGGCGACCAGCACGGCCACCGTGTAGCCGAGCGCGACCCCGTCCCGGGTGCCGTACAGCAGCAGGCCGGAGAGCAGCGTCGGGACGGCGGCGAACACCCAGGTGGTGCCGATCGCCACGGCCAGCTTGGTGGTGACGATCTGCCACCGCGGCAGCGGCTTGGCCAGCAGGTAGACGATCGAGCCGTCGTCGATCTCGGTGGCGATCACCCCGGTGCCGACCACCAGGCCGAGGATCGGCACCAGGGTGCCTAGGCCGAGCTGGCCGAGGATCTTGACGGTCAGCTCGTGCGCGTTCCCGTCGGAGCCGCCGGCCAGGGCGGACACGAGCAGCAGCAGGGCGGGGACCACCAGCAGCAGGAGGCCGCGGCGGCGGCCCAGCAGGCCGCGCAGGGTCAGCCGGGCGACGGTCGGGTTCATGGTCGGTCGGCCCTTTCCTGGGTCCGGTACGGGAGGGGGTCGGCGGCGTGGGCGGGGCGGCCCGGGCGGCCCGGGTGACTCGGGCGGCCGGCGCGGCCCGGGCCGACGGCGCGGCGCGGGCGGCTCACGTCGAGACCAGGTAGGAGAAGACGCTCTCCAGGGACTCGTCCGCCGGAGCGACGGTGAACAGCCGGATGCCCGCGTCCCGGGCGACCCGGGGCAGCAGCGTCGTGAAGCCCTGGAAGTCCACCGCCTCGATCCGCAGCACCCGCTCCCGCTCGTCCACCTCGATGCCGGTGGTGGAGCCGTCGGCGATCAGCGCGGCCGCCAGCCGGCGGTCGTCGCCGGACCGGACGAGGTAGCGGTGCGGGCGGTCCGTCATCAGTCGGCGGATCTTCCGGAAGTCGCCCGAGGCGGCGTGCCTCCCGGCCACCACGACCTCGATGTGGCGGGCCAGTTGCTCGACCTCCTCCAGGATGTGCGAGGAGAACAGCACCGTCCGGCCGTCCGCGCCGAAGCGGCGCAGCAGCTCCATCAGCTGGAGGCGCTGGCGCGGGTCCATGCCGTTGAACGGCTCGTCGAGCAGCAGCACGGCCGGGTCGTGGACCAGGGCCGAGGCCATCTTGACCCGCTGCTTCATGCCCTTGGAGTACGTCCCGGTGCGGCGGTCCTTCGCGTACGCCATCTCCACCAGGTCCAGGGCGCGGCGGGCGGCGGCGCCGGGCTGGGCGAGGCCGTGCAGTTCGGCGTTGGCGAGCACGAACTCCCAGCCCGTCAGGTAGTCGTACATCGACTCCCGTTCGGGCACCAGACCGATCTGCCGGTACACCTCCTGGTTGCGCCAGGTCGGCGCGCCGTCCAGGGTGACCGCCCCGCCGGACGGCGCCAGGAAGCCGCTCATCATGTGGATCAGGGTGGACTTGCCCGCGCCGTTCGGCCCGAGCAGGCCGGTGATGCCGGGCCCGATCGACATGCTGATGTCGTTGACGGCGACCACGTTCCCGAACCAGCGGGAGACCTTGTCGATGCTGATGGTGGCCATGGCGCCCTCTCACACTCCTCGGTTCGTCAGACGCTGCGGTAGCGGCGCAGCAGCAGCCCGTACGCGGCGGCCGGGACGGCCAGCGCGGCCACCAGGAAGACGGCCGCGCCGAGCCCGCCGGGCGCGTGCATCCGGCCGTCCACGCCGCCGACCGAGAAGAGCTGGTTGGTCAGGCTCTCCACCAGGTCGTTCGGCGAGAGCAGCGCCGCCCACTGGACGGAGTCCGGGACGGTGAGCTCGGTGGCGGTGCCGATCCTGGTCAGCACCGCCACCACGACCGAGCTGATCGTCAGGTAGCCCATGATCCCGGCCACCCCGAAGCCGCGGCGCGGGGTGGCCGCGGCGATCACCATCGCCACCGAGGTCGGCACCAGGGCGTACAGCGCCGCGGCGAGCAGGCCGGACAGGAAGTGCCCGGTGTTGTGCCCGAAGTCCAGCCGGCCGAGCAGCGCGCCCAGGTAGAGGACCGTCAGCGGCGCCGCCATCAGCAGGAACTGGGCGCAGACCATGGCCGCGAACTTCGCCCGGACGTAGTCGGCGCGGGTGATCGGGCGGGAGAAGTACAGCGGGACGGTGTGGTACCTGAGGTCCCGGGAGAGCAGCACCGGCGCCTGCGAGGCCAGGAAGATCGCCACGATCGGCCCGAACAGCGACAGGTAGCGCGCGTAGTCCAGCGGCAGCTCGGCGGCGCCGGTCGCCAGCGCGACCGCCACCATGACGACGGCGGGCATCGACACCACGCCGAGGACCAGCATCGGCAGCACCTTGGACCTGCCGGAGCGCCCCAGCCCGTACGCGGCGCGCAGGCTCTGGGTGAACAGCGAGCGGGTCGCGTAGCCGCGGCCGAGCCGGGGGCCGGTGTAGCCCCGGTAGCCGATGTCGTGGATGACGCCGGAGTCGGCGGCCCCGGTCTCAGGAGGCAGCGGCATCGTCCGTCCCTCCCCTGCTGTCGTCGGTGAAGAGTTCGGCGACCCGGTGGCGGCGCTGCTCCAGCCGGACCAGGCCGAGGCCCAGGCCGGCGACGGTGTCGCGGATGGTGTCGTAGGTGTCCTCGCCGGCCAGCCGGACCAGCAGCAGGTGCGAGCCCTCGGACTGGACGGACAGCCCGGCCGCGGCCAGCCGCTCCCGGACGGCCCCGCCCGGCTCCGGGAGCCGGTCCTCCGGGTGGTCGGTGACCTCGACGGCGAGCACGGCCGTCGCCTCCGTGAAGGAGGCCGTGGACGAGGACCGCAGCAGCGTGCCGCCGTCGATGACGACCAGGTGGTCGCAGGTGCGCTCCAGCTCGCCGAGCAGGTGGGTGGTGACCAGCACCGAGATCCCGAAGTCGGCGTGCACCCGGCGGATCAGCGCCAGCATCTCGTCCCGGCCGGCCGGGTCGAGGCCGTTGGTCGGCTCGTCCAGCAGCACCAGCCTCGGGTCGTGCACCAGCGCCTGGGCCAGCTTGACCCGCTGCTTCATGCCGGTGGAGTACCCGCCCATCGGCCGGTACCGCTCCTCGTACAGGCCGACGTGACGCAGCACGTCGGCCGTGCGCTCGCGGGCGGCGGTGGCCGGCAGCCCGGTCATCCGGGCCATGTGCACCACGAACTCGGTCGCCGAGACGTCCGGCGGCAGGCAGTCGTGCTCGGGCATGTAGCCGACCCGCTCGCGGATCTCCGAGCCGCGGGTGGCGACGTCCAGCCCGAGCACCTCGCCGCGACCGGAGGTCGCCGGGGCCAGCCCGAGCAGGATCTTGATGAGGGTGGACTTGCCCGCGCCGTTGGCACCGACCAGGCCGACCACGCCCGGCTGCACCTCGACGGTGAGCCGGTCCAGGGCGGTGACCCGGGGGAACCTCTTGGTGAGGCCGTCCGTCTTGATGACAGCAGTGGACACGCCCTCAACGTAACGGCGTTGCGGGGAAAGGGCCATGAGCTGGAATGACGAGCCGATCTGCTGCTGCGGTATGACGGCGCGGGCCCGCTCCCCTAGGGGGTGCGCTCGTGCGCCACCGGTCGGCAAACCCCGAACGCGCTTGTACCCTGGTCGAATTCTTTGCCAACGGGGGTGCCGGAGCGCTGCGCCGGCACGGAGGGGGAGAACGACATGGCGGACCGGGCGACGGCCTTCGACCGGATGATGAACCCCTGGGCGTACGACGCGGACGGCAACCTCACCGCGCAGGCCCGGGCCCAGGAGAGCGCCCGCACGCAGATCAACTCGGCCCGGGCGCCCGGCGGCGGGGACGGCGGCGGCTTCGCCGCGGACCCCACCGTGCTCGCCACCGCGGGCGGCAACTCCGACCAGATCCACGCCCGGCTCAACACCGACGGCCGGGGCGCCGACGAGGCCACCGCCAAGGTCGCCACCGGGCTCGCCAACTGGAGCACCGGCCGGGCCGCCCAGGCCGCCGCCGCCACCTGGGACCAGCAGGTCGCCGCGCTCGGCGCGACCATCGGCCAGATCACCCAGGCGCTGAACACCAGCGCCGCCAACTACCGACAGAACGAGTCGGCCGTGCAGCACGACCTCAACCCCTGAGCCGGACCGGACTCCTGAGAGGACGACAGCCGTGGTCGACTTCCACGAACTCAGCACCGCCCGGTTCGACGTGCTGGAGAACGCCGCCACCGCCTGGACCACCGCCGCCCAGAAGCTCAAGTCGATGGACGACGACTGGAACACCACCGTGGTCGGCAAGATCTTCTCCGTCTGCTGGGCCGGCCCCGCGGCCGACCAGGCCAGACCGGGCCTCAAGCGCACCAACGAGCAGCTGACCGCGGCGGTGACCGAGGCCAACGCGCTCGCCTCGCTCTTCAAGGACGCCGCCACCGAGTTCCAGGCCGCGAGGTCCAAGCTGGAGAAGGCCGTCGCCGACGCGGTGGCCGCCGGACTGACCGTGGGCCCCGACGGCACCGTCAGCTGGCCGCCGGCCGACCAGGCCACCCGGCACGACCCCGACGGCTACCGCGACTACCAGAACGAGTACCGGGGCAAGGCCGAGACCGCGCGCAACGCGATCGACGCCGCCGTCCAGGAGGCCACCGCCGCCGACGAGCGGATCGCCTACGCGCTGCGCTCCGACACGAGCACCGACCCGCAGAAGTCCTTCAACGCCCGGGCCATCGGCGGCGGACCGGAGGCGGACGGCAGGCGCGCCGCCCTCCTCGCCGCCCGCGGCGGCGACATCGGCGACGCCGAACTCACCGAACTCAACTCGCTGCTGGCGGCCCACTCGGGCGACCCGAAGTTCGCCGTGGCGTTCTACCAGGACCTCGGACCGGACGGACTGATCAAGTCCTGGAACAGCATGGTCGGCGACCCGGCGCACTACCGGGACCCGAACGACCCGCGCTGGAAGGCCTACCAGGAGCTCCAGAAGAACCTCGGCCTCAACCTCGCCACCGCCACCCGCACCGGCAACGAGCCGCACCTGTCCGACGAGTGGGCCGCCGCCCTGCGCAAGGCCGGCGCCCAGCCCGTCTGGGACAAGCCGATGCGGCCGACCGGCCTGGACTACGTGCCGTACGGCTACCAGGTGCTCTCCGGCATCCTGGCCACCGGCGACTACGACCCGCACTTCCTCGGCCCGATCGCCGAGCACGTCACCCAGCTCGACACCAGGGACGACAAGTACTGGCCCGCGCCGCCGCCCTCCGTCGCCGACCGGGTGCACGGCTTCAACCTGCTCGGCGGCCCCGAGGCCGGATCCGGTTTCCGGCCGACCACCGCGATCCTGGAGGCGCTCGGCCACAGCCCCGAGGCGGCCAACGCCTTCTTCACCGGCCAGGCGACCGCCTACCACGAGGACGGCACGGTCGACCCGGGCGGCCGGCCCAAGCCGGCGGACTACTTCGACTACTACGTCCACGACAAGGAGTGGATCCCCGACACGGGCTCGCGGGACCCGGACCTCGCGGCCAAGACCCGCCTCGGCGGCCCCGCCGCACTCGGCCACGCCCTGGAGGCCGCCACCACCGGCCACCCGTACGACGGCCCGGCCGCCGTCCCGCCGACCCCGCACACCGCACAGCAGGCGGGCCTGATGCAGCGGGTGGTCGACACCTTCGGCACCCACGGCGACCACGGCGCGCTCGACGAGATCAAGGGCGACGGCAGCCTCGCCCCGATGCGGACCAGCCTCGGGCACATGACCGCCGAGTACATCGGCGACGTCCAGAACGCGCTCTCGCACACCACCGACCTGCCCGTCAACGGCTCGCCCGCCTCCCTGCGGGACGCGCCGGTCAGCGGACTGCTCGACGCGCTGGGCCGCGACCCGGACGCGTACGGCGCGGTGACCAACGCCAACCAGGCCTACACCACCGCCGTCATCCGCGGCCACATGGACGCCGGGCAGACCGACTTCGCCCGGCTGCAGGCCGACATCGACCACACCAGCCGGGCCGGCGGGGTGGTCAACGGCGTCCTCAACGAGGCCCGGGTCGACGAGGTGCACAACCAGCACGCCGCCTCCGACAAGGAGTACAACGACGCGCTGGAGACGAACGTCGGGTACGCCAAGGACGCCTTCAACAGCACCATCGGCTCGGTGACCGAGAAGATCCCGCTCGGCGGCGAGATCTCGGGCGCGATCGTCGACTCCATCGCCGACAGCGTGATCGAGGCCAACTCCCGCGACACCACCGAGGACGGCCGCCAGGAGGCCCGCAACTTCAACGACGACGCCAAGAACGGCGCCGCGACCGGCGCCCAACAGGCCGTCCGCGACGCGGCCGTCGGCTCCGGCCTCGGCTACGACGACGTCCGGCGGCTCGCCGACAGCGCCGGCGACCGGGCGCTCGACGGCTACACCACCGGGGTCGCCGACGGGCTCAGCGCCAACGCGAAGGGGAGTTCGTGACCGGGCCCGGAGGCCGGTGGGTCCTGCCCGCCGCACTCGCGGCGGCGGTGGTCGCCGCGGGCGCCGTCGGCTACCTGGACTGGCGGGGCCACCGCCCGGCCGACGCACCCGGCCGCGCGGCCCGCCTCTGCGGGCTGCCCACCGGCGCCGGCACCCCGCTCGGGCGCCTGCTGCCGGCCGGCGGCCAGGACGTCGAGGAGGAGCGGACCGGCCGCACCGGCGTCGACCCGCGCAGCTGCACCATCCGGGTCGACGGCCGCACCGCGCTCACCCTCACCGCCGTCCGGCGCGACGGCGAGGCCGTGCTCCCCCCGGAGGCCGCCGGGCACCCGGACGCGCACGCCTTCGACGCGGGGAGCGTGGCCGCCTCCTGGAGCGGCGGCGCCGCCGTCTCCGACTACTGCGCGGGCGGCCACGTCGCCCACGTCCAACTGGCGGTCACCGCCGACGGGGCCGCCCCGGCGGGCGGCGACGGCCCGCGGCGGACGGACCTGGAGCAGATCGCCCGGGACGGGCTGCCGACGAGCAAGAAGGACGTCTGCCGGTGAGGCACCCACGACCACTGACCGCGGGCCTGACGGCCCTGCTGCTCGGCGGCGGCCTGCTCGGCTGGCACGCGTACCTCGACCGCACCGGGTACCGGCCGCCGGCCGTCTCGCTGTCGCACGACGAGTGCCGGGGCGCCCTGGCCGACCCGGGGGTCGCCGAGCTGCTGGGGCGCACCCCCCGGGTCTTCGCGAACACGCGCTACCTGGCGCCGCAGCCGGACTCCCGGCCCGTCCTCGACTGCGACGTCACCGGGCAGGGCGGCCGGACGCTGTTCGCCTCGGTGACCGACGGCGCCGGCGGCATCAGCGGCGACGGCATCGGGGTGGCGGTCTTCGGCTGCACCCTGAACGGCCGGACCGAGCCCTACCAGGCCGTCCTCAGGCTCACCGAGGACGGCGTCCGGCCGGCCGGCGGCCCCGGCCGGGAGCGGATGGGCGAGCTGGTGACCGGCTTCGCGGAGCGGGCCGCCGTGACGTTCGGCTGCGCCGGGGGCGGGGGGGGGGGGGGGGCGGGCCGGGGGGGGCGCGGCGGGCCCCCCCCCCGCCGCCGCCGCGGGGGGGGGGGGCCGCCCCCCCGGGCCCCGCCCGGCCCCCCCC
>NZ_JBITCO010000048.1:0-30335 GCF_044453265.1 Kitasatospora sp. NPDC051705
GACGTTCGACGCGTAGACGAGGTGTTTGCCGTTGTAGACGACGTCGGTGAAGTCCTTCAGCGCGCCCCAGCCGTTCGCCGGCTGCGCGAGCGCGCTCGTGGACGACCACCGGTACGTCGACGGCAGTGCGCACGAGCCGCCCGTCGGCGCCGGCGTCGACGAACCGGACAGGCCGGTCCACTTCTGGTTGCTGCCGCCGGTGCACGTCCAGAGCTGGGCCGCCGTGCCGTTGGCCGTCCCCCCGCCGTCGACGTCCAGGCAGAGCCCGGACTCGACGCCGACGACCGTGCCGTCGGCGTTCACCCGCCACTGCTGGTTGGCCCCGCCGCTGCAGGACCAGATCTGCACCTTGGTGCCGACGGTGGTGGCGTGGTTCGGAACGTCCAGGCACTTGTCGCCGTACACCGTGAGCTGGTTGGCGGACATCGACGTCCACTGCTGGTTGGCACCGCCCCAGCAGTCGTAGATCTGCACGCCGGCACCGTCGGCCCGGCTGGCGTTCGACACGTCGAGGCAGCGGCCGGAGCCCACCCCGCGCAGGGCACCGGTGGTGGCCGCCTGGGCCGGGCCGGCGACGAGCGTCGCCGACAGTGCCACCGCGGCCGCGGTGGCGAGCAGGGCGGACAGCTTCTTGCGACTGGGATTGCGGCTGTGCATGGGGACCTCTCTCTCGGTGGACGGACGGGGCCGTCGCGCACCGCCGCGCACCGCCGCGCACCGCCGTTCCCCGGGGACGACGTCTCGACCTCATTGCCGTTCCGCGGAGCCGACGCGGTTGTGCGTCACGTCGGCTCCGGGGCGTGGCGGCACTCCGGCGCTGATGTCCGGGAGAGGTCGCGTGCGGGGTCGGGGCGGGAAACCGTGTAGCGGGGACGTGCGGGCGCACGCGTCGTCAGGGTGTTGCAGGCGGACGGGGCAAGGAGTGTGGAGCGTGCGGGACGGCGAGGGTGTGGGTGGGCGCCGGAGCCTCGGACACGTCTGTTAGCGTTCACAATTTACCTGGCAGAAACCTGGGGCTGCCTGGGGGAAATCTCCAGCAACCTCGTGCGGCTTGTCAACACCACGGGCAGGAAAGGGTGTTGACGGGTGCCCTGTCGGACCGTTCCCGGCCACGGGCACCCGCGCGCTCCGGCATGCGCCCGGCGCGGGGGCCGTTGACGGCAGGGGCGGACCGGCGCGACCATCGGTGGTGTTGTTCCGCGGTGGGCGCCGGAACCTCCTCGCGATCTGGCAATCCAGACGGAGAGGTCCCATGCCCCGATCCCGCCCGCTCGTCGCCCGGCTGCTCGGCGTCATCGCCGTGCTCTGCCTCGCGATGGGCCTGAGCCTGCAGACCGCCCCCCGGGCGGCCGCGGCGTCGCTGACCCGGATCACGAACTTCGGCACCAATCCGACCGGGCTGGTGATGAACCTGTACGTGCCGGCGAGTGTCAAGGCCGACCCGCCGATCCTGCTGGCGTTGCACGGGTGTCAGGGGAGCGGCCCCTACCTGTACTCGAGTACCGACTTCGCTTCGCTGGCCGACCGGTACGGATTCCTCGTCATCTACCCCTCGACCAACCCCGGCGGGAGCTGCTGGGACGTCTCCTCCGACCAGGCGCTGACCCGCAACGGCGGCAGCGACCCGGTCGGCCTGATGTCGATGATCACCTACACGGAGCAGCACTACGGCGGCAACGCCAACGCCGTGTACGTGACCGGGCAGTCGTCGGGCGGGATGATGACGAACGTGATGCTCGCCGACTACCCCGATGTGTTCAAGGCGGGCGCGGCGTTCATGGGAGTGCCCTACCACTGCTTCTACACCGGCTCGGTCCGCGGCTGGAACTCGGCCTGCGCCCAGGGCCAGACCTCCAGGACCCCGCAGCAGTGGGGAGGTCTGGTGCGCAGCACCGGCTATCCCGGCTACACCGGGCGGCGTCCGCGGGTGCAACTCTGGCACGGAACCGCCGACGCCATCCTGAGCCACAACGACCTCGGCGAGGAGGTCAAGCAGTGGACCGACGTCCTGGGCGTGAGCCAGACCCCGTCGGCCACGGACAGCCCGGTCGTCGACTGGACCCGCACCCGGTACGACAACGGCGCCGGCGTCACCCAGGTGGAGGCGTACAGCCTCGCCGGCGCCGGGCACGAACTCCCGGTCAAGGGCTCCACGATGGCCGCCGAGGCGATCCGCTTCATGGGCCTCGCGGCCGGATCCTCCGGTGGCGGTACGACCGGCGCGCTGCGTGCGGTGGACGCCGGCAAGTGCCTGACGGGCGCAGGCGCCGCGTCGGGGAGGCAGCAGCAGATCCACGCCTGCACCGGTGCCGCCGACCAGACCTGGACCAGGACGTCCGCCGGCCGGCTGACCGTGACCGTGGGCGGCAGCACGCTGTGCCTGGACGCCGCGGGGCGCGGCACCACGCCCGGCACCGCCGTCATCGTCTGGGCCTGCAGCGGCCAGGCCAACCAGCAGTGGCAGCTGAACTCCAACGGCACCATCACCGGGGCGCAGTCGGGACTCTGCCTGGACGTGGCCGGCCTGGCGACCACCGACGGCACCCCGGTCCAGTTGTGGACCTGCGGCGGCGGCCGGAACCAGCAGTGGACCTTGGGATGAGAACGGGTGGGCACCGGTCAGAGCGCCCGGAGGTGCGGCCGGCGCGCCGAGTCCTTCCGGGGTCCACCGCATCTCTGGTATCTCCGGCGAGCGGGTGACCGGGTGACCAGGGCGGAGCGCGTGGCCACTGGGTGACGCCGAGCGCCTGCAGGTCGCTGCCGGCGGAGATCGCGGTGGGACGGTCGAGGAGCTCCAACAGCCGCTCGGCCTGGGTGAATCCACCCTCGGCGTGGACGTCGCCGAAGGCCGTCAGCTCGGGAGTGGTGCCGAGCCCGGCCACGGACATCGCGGAGCGGTAGCCGTCCAGCCGGGCCAGGGAACAGAGCATGTCCTCGGGGCCGGTGACGATGGCGATGCGCCGGTGGCCGAGTTCGATCAGGTGCCGGGCGGCGGCGAGACCGCCGGCCCAGTTGGCCGAGCCCACCGAGGGCACGTCCGGATCGGGGTCGCCCGCCGGGTCGATGATCGCGAACGGGGCGGAGCGCGCGCGCAGTTGGCGCTCGAGTCCGGGCGGCAGGCTGGAGGCGACCGTTCCGTCACCCTCGGCAGGAGGGGTTGACCCGAAACATCCCCGCAACCTACCGTCCCGGGCAAGCGAAGTTTTCGACGTACAGCCCGAAACTTTCTGGAGGCTCCTGTGAAGAAACGCGCTTTAGCTGTGGCACTCGGTCTGACGTCGGCCCTGCTCGGGACGAGCGCCTGCGGCAGCACCGGTTCCTCCGCCGCCGGCGGGGCCTCCGGCACGATCCACGTGCTGGTCTACGGGGACGCCGGCAACACGGTCGAGAAGCAGATCGTCGAGACCTTCAACAAGACGTCGAAGGTCAAGGCCGTGCTGGACACCATCCCCGGCGCGGACTACCAGGCCAAGCTCAACACCGTCATCAACACGCCCCAGGCGCCGGACGTCTTCTTCAACTGGGGCGGCGGCAGCATCCAGCCCTACGTGAAGTCCGGCCTCCTGCTCCCGCTGGACGACATGATCGCCGCGGACCCGGGGCTGAAGAGCAACTTCCTGCCGTCGGTGTTCGCCACCGCGGTGATCGACGGCAAGTCCTACGGCGTCCCGATGCGCGGCACCCAGCCCGTGCTCCTCTTCCACAACAAGAAGGTGCTGGCCGACACCGGCCTGAGCGTCCCGAGGACCTGGGACGAGCTGCTGGGCGCCGTCCAGACGCTCAAAGCCAAGGGCGTCACCCCCTTCGCCCTCGGCGGCGGCGACCAGTGGCCGACGCTGATGTGGTTCGAGTACGTCTTCGACCGTGTCGCGGGCCCCGAGCTGTTCCAGAAGGCGCTGTCCGGCGACAGGAGAGCCTGGGAGAGCGAGGACGCCGGGAAGGCCCTGGGCATGCTCAAGCAGCTGGTCGACGCCGGCGCCTTCGGGTCGAACTTCGACTCGGTCAAGTTCACCGACGGCGGCTCCCCGGCCCTGCTGGCCAAGGGCAGGGCGGCCTTCGAGCTGATGGGCTCGTGGGAGTACGCCACCCAACAGGACGGCAATCCCGACTTCGCCAGGAGCCGGCTCGGGTACAGCGGTTTCCCGGGCATCGCCGGTGGCAAAGGGGACCCGGCCAACGTGGTCGGCAACACCAACAACTTCTACTCGGTGCTGAAGAAGAGCAAGCACCCCGAGGCGGCGGCGGCCTTTCTGAAGCTGATGTACTCCGAGGAGTTCGTGAAGGCGCAGCTGGCGATCGGCAACCTGCCGACCACCACCAACACCGAGCAGTTCCTCGGCACCGCTGCCGACCCCGGCTACTCGAAGTACCAGTACGACCTGGTCAAGGCCGCCCCGTCGTTCCAGCTGTCCTGGGACCAGGCGTACCCGCCTGCCGCCAACACGCCGATCCACACCGCCGTCCAGCAGTTCTTCGACGGCAAGCTCGACGTGGACGGCTTCGTCAAGGCCATGCAGGCCCTCCCCGCCTCCTGAGACGAGTCGCGATGAGTGCTCTCTCCTTCCCCTCCCGGTCCGGCCGCCGCCTCCGGGCGGAGGTCCGGACCGGGGTCGGGGTGACCCGCCCTGGTCTCGTCTGGGCGGTGCCCGCCACCATCTTCTTCCTGCTCTTCGCGATCGTGCCGTTGGTGCTGGTCGCGGTGCTCTCCTTCACCAGCTGGAACGGCGTCGACGCCCCCCGGTTCAACGGCCTCGCCAACTGGACCGGGCTGCTGCACGACCCGGTGATGACGCAGAGCATCCGGCTGACCCTGGTGCTGACCTCGGCCGGGGCGGTCGTGCAGACCCCGGTGAGCATCCTGCTCGGCGTGTGGGCGGCGGGCCACCAGCGCAATCGCGCCGTGCTGTCCGCGATCTTCTTCGTCCCCCTGCTGCTGTCCGCGACCGCCGTCTCGGTGGTCTGGCGAGCGATCCTGGACCCGAACTTCGGGGTGCCCTCGCAGCTGGAGTGGCTCTTCGGCGACGGCAATCTGATGGGGAGCCAGACCGGTGCCGTCGCGGTGCTCACCTTCGTCGGCATGTGGCAGTGGACGCCGATGCACGCCCTGCTGTACCAGGGCGGGGCACGGGCGATCCCGCAGGTGCTCTACCAGGCGGCGTCGATCGACGGCGCGGGCAAGGTGCGGCAGTTCTTCCACATCACCCTGCCGCACCTGCGCAACACCATGATCACCTCGGTGATCCTGATGCTGGTCGGCGGCCTCACCACTTTCGACACGGTGCTGATCCTCACCCAGGGCGGCCCCGGCACCGACACCACCAACAGCGCCTTCCACATGTACCGGCAGGCGTTCAGGAGCTTCGACTTCGGCGCGGGCTCGGCCATCGCCCTGGTCCTCGTGCTGGTGGCCACCCTGATCTCGCTCGCCGTCGTGCGGCTGTCCGGCTACGACAGGATGCGCGGCACCACGGAGGGACTGTGATGCGACGGCGCCCCAACCTCCTCGCCGGGCTCGGCTCCTCGCTGTGGCTCCTGCTGGTCGGCTTCCCCCTCTACGTCCTGCTGATCTCGACGTTCCGCACCCGCGCCGACTACTCCTCGCAGGGGCCGCTCACCTTCCCCTCCGAGCTGACCGTGCAGAACTACGTCGACGACTTCTCCAACGGCTTCGGCCGGGACTTCCTCAACACCCTCCTGGTCACCGTGTGCGTGGTGGCGATCGTGCTGCTGGTCGTGCCCCCGCTCGCCTACGCGATCGTGCGGGCCCGGGGCAGGACCATCGCCACGGTCTTCCGGATCTTCCTGCTGGGTCTGGCGATCCCGGCGCAGGCCGTGATCGTGCCGATGTTCTACGTCATCAGCAAGGCCGGACTGTACGACAACCTGCTCGGCGTCATCCTGCCCACCGCGGCCTTCTGCCTGCCGGTGTGCACGCTCGTCCTCACGGGCGCCATGCGGGACATCACCGGCGAGCTCTACGAGGCCATGGCCATGGACGGCGCGACCCCCTGGCGGGTGTTCTGGCAGCTGGTGGTGCCGTTGTCGAAGGGCGGCCTGTCGTCCGTCGTGGTCTTCGCCGCCCTGCAGGCGTGGAACGGCTTCCTGTTCCCGCTGATCCTCACCCAGTCGGACAGCACCAAGGTCATCACGCTCGGCCTGTACGACTTCCAGACCGAGCACGGCGTCGACGTGCCCGGTCTGCTCAGCGCCGTGGTGCTGTCGATGCTCCCGATCTTCGTCGTCTACCTGTTCGCCCGGCGGGCCCTGATCCAGGGCCTGATGGGCGTCGGAGGAAAATGACCGGCCACCTGAACCCCGCCACCCCGTCCGCGGACCGGACCGTTCGATGGCGGGACCGCGCCCTCGGCCCCGAGGAGCGCGCGGACGCCCTGATCGCCGAGATGACGCCGCGGGAGAAGCTCGCCCAGCTCGTCGGCGTCTGGGTCGGTGCCTCCGACGAGGGCGGGGAGGTCGCCCCGCACCAGCACGACATGGAGGAACCGCCCGACCTGGACGACCTGCTGCCGTCCGGGCTGGGCCAGCTGACCCGCCCCTTCGGCACCGCCCCCGTCGACCCGGCGCTCGGCGCGCTCTCGCTCGCCCGCAGCCAGCAGCGCATCGCCGCCGCCAACCGGTTCGGGATACCGGCCGTCGCGCACGAGGAGTGCCTGGCCGGCTTCGCCGCCTGGGGCGCCACCGCCTACCCCGTACCGCTCTCCTGGGGCGCCACCTTCGACCCGGAGGTGATCCGGCGGATGGCCGCCGCGATCGGCCGCGACATGCGCGCCGTCGGTGTCCACCAGGGCCTGGCGCCGGTCCTCGACGTGGTCCGCGACGCCCGCTGGGGCCGGGTCGAGGAGACCATCGGCGAGGACCCGTACCTGGTCGGCACCGTGGCCACGGCCTACGTCCAGGGCCTGGAGTCCGCGGGCATCGTCGCCACCCTCAAGCACTTCGCGGGCTACTCCGCCTCGCGCGCCGGACGCAACCTCGCCCCCGTCGGCATGGGCCCCCGCGAACGCGCCGACGTGATCCTGCCGCCGTTCGAGATGGCCGTGCGCGACGGCCGGCCCGGCTCCGTCATGCACGCCTACACCGACACCGACGGCATCCCGTCCGCCGCCGACGAAGCCCTGCTGACCGGACTGCTCCGGGACACCTGGGGCTTCGAAGGGACGGTGGTCGCCGACTACTTCGGCATCGCCTTCCTCAAAGTGCTGCACGGCGTCGCCGGCGACTGGGCCGAGGCCGCGTCGCTCGCCCTGGCCGGCGGCGTCGACGTGGAACTGCCCACCGTCCAGACCTTCGGCGAGCCTCTGCTGCACGCCGTCGAGGACGGCACCGTCCCCGAGGCGCTGGTCGACCGGGCGCTGCGCCGCGTCCTGGCGCAGAAGGCCAGGCTCGGCCTGCTGGACGAGGACTGGGACGCCGTCCCCGCGGCGCTCGCCGGGCTCCGGCTGGACGACCCGCAGGCGCTGCGCGGCGCTATCGACCTGGACCGGGCGGAGAACCGCGCCCTGGCCAGGGAGATCGCCGAACGGGCGATCGTCCTGCTGACCAACGACGGTACCCTGCCGCTGCGCGCGCCTCGACTGATCGCGCTGATCGGCCCCAACGCCGACACCCCGACCTCCGTCCTCGGGTGCTACTCGTTCCCCGTGCACGTGGGCAGCCAGCACCCCGAGGTCCCGGCCGGCATCGAACTGCCCACGCTGCGACAGGTGTTGGCGACGGAGTTCCCCGGCGGCGAGATCCGGACCGTCCCCGGGGCCGACATCGACGGCGCCGACACCTCCGGCTTCGCCGAGGCCGTGGAGGCGGCCGGGTGGGCCGATGTGGTGATCGTCGCCCTCGGGGACCGGGCCGGACTGTTCGGCCGCGGCACCAGCGGTGAGGGCTGCGACGTCGAATCCCTCGACCTGCCCGGTGTCCAGCAGCAGCTGCTGAACGCCCTGCTGGACACCGGCACGCCGGTCGTAGCGGTACTGCTGGCCGGGCGGCCCTACGCCCTGGGCCGGGCCGTGACCGAGGCGGCGGCCGTCGTGCAGGCCTTCTTCCCGGGCGAGGCCGGTGCCGAGGCGGTCGGCGCCGTGCTCAGCGGCCGGACCAACCCGTCGGGCCGGCTGCCCATCGGCATTCCGGCCCGGCCCGGGGTCCAGCCCTCGACCTACCTGGCGGCCCGCCTGGCCGGACCGAGCGAGGTCTCCAGCACCGATCCGACGCCCGCGTTCGGATTCGGACACGGCATCGGCTACACCACCTTCGGCTGGACCGACCTGGAGGTGGAAGGGGCCGTCGCTGCGACGGACGGGACGGTGGAACTGTCCTTCACCCTGCGCAACACCGGGGACCGCAGCGGCAGCGAGACCGTCCAGCTCTACCTGCACGACCCCGTAGCCAGCGTGGTCCAGCCGGTGCAGCGGCTGATCGGGTACAAACGGATCAGCCTCGACCCGGGGAAGCGGACCCGCGTCCGGATCACCGTCCCGGCCGACCTCGCCTCCTTCACGGGGCGTGCCGGCCGCCGCGTCGTGGAGCCGGGAGAGCTGGAGCTGCGGATCGCCGCGTCCAGCACCGACGTCCGGCTGACCGCGACGGTCCGCCTGGAAGGGCCGGCGCGGGTCGTCGACCACACCCGGCGCCTGCACGCGGAATTCCGTCTGGTCTGACCGGTTCGAGCCGCGGCTGCCCCCCGGTGGCACCGACACCGTCGGTCCCGGGTCTTGACGGTCCGCCGGGGCGCCCCTAGGGTCACCGATCGGATCGGTCGTACGGTCGAAAGTTTCGAACCGGGGTCGTGGTGGCCCGGCCTGTCCCTCCCAGCTCCACCGCACGTCCAGCTCTTTCCCCACCCGAGAAGAGAAGGGACCACGCCGGTGCCTGTCCGCACGTTCCGCACCCCCCACCCGAGGCGCTCCCGCCGCGCCCTCGGCGCCCTGGCCGCCTCCGCCACCGCCGCCGTGGTGGCCGCGGCCACCCTCCTCCCCGCCGGGCAGGCCGGCGCGGTGGCGGGCAGTCTGCGCACCCTCGCCGAGGCGAAGGGCGTCTACTTCGGCACCGCGATCGGTCAGGGCGACCTGAACAACGCCGCCCTGACCACCGTCGCGGGCGCCCAGTTCGGCATGCTCACCCCGACCAACGAGATGAAGTGGGAGACCGTCGAGCCCTCGCCGGGCGGCTTCGACTTCGGCCCCGGCGACCGGATCGTCGCCTTCGGGCAGGCCCACGCGATGAAGCTGCGCGGCCACACCCTGGTCTGGCACAGTCAGCTTCCCGCCTGGATGAACAACCTGCCGGGCAGTCAGGTGCAGGCCGCGATGCGCAACCACATCATCGCCACGGCCGGCCACTACAAGGGCAAGCTCTACTCCTGGGACGTGGTGAACGAGCCCTTCAACGAGAACGGCACCTTCCGCGACGACCCCTTCCACCGAGCGATGGGCAGCGGCTACGTCGCCGACGCGCTGCGCACCGCCAAGGCCGCCGATCCGGGCGCCAAGCTCTACCTGAACGACTACAACATCGAGGGACTGAACGCGAAGAGCGACGCGATGTACGACCTGGCGAAGTCGCTGAGGAGCCAGGGCGTCCCGCTGGACGGTGTCGGCTTCCAGGCGCACTTCGTCGTCGGCCAGGTTCCGTCGAGCCTGAAGGCGAACCTGGAGCGGTTCACCGCGCTCGGCCTGGAGGTGGCCATCACCGAGCTCGACGACCGGATGCAACTGCCCCCGGACAGCGGCAAACTGGCCCAGCAGGCGCGCGACTACGCGAGCGTGGTCACCACCTGCCTGGCGGTCAGGGGCTGTGTCGGCCTCACCCAGTGGGACGTCGGCGACGCCGACTCGTGGATCCCCGGCACCTTCCCCGGCGAGGGCGCCGGCACCATGTACGACAACGCCTACCAACCGAAGCCCGCCTACCACGCCTCCGTCGACGCCCTCGGAGGCTCCGCCTCGAACCCGTCGCCGAGCCCGACCCCCACGCCGACTCCCACCCCGAATCCGACCGACGGCGTCGCCTGCGCGGTGACCGCCGGGCCCAACGCCTGGAACACCGGCCTGACCGAGAACGTGACGGTCACCAACAGTGGCTCCAGGGCCGTCAACGGCTGGGCGCTGTCCTTCATTCTGCCCGCCGGGCAGACCATCACCGGCGCCTGGAACGCGGCGGTCGTCCCCGCCGCCGGCCGGGTCACCGCCCGGAGCCTCGGCTACAACGGCACCATCGCCCCCGGCGGCTCGGTCTCCTTCGGATTCCAGGCAAGCCACACCGGCAACGCCGGCCCCGCCGGCCAGTTCAGCCTCAACGGGGTCGCCTGCAGCGCGGCCTGACCCGCCGGATCCGCTCGCCCCCACACCCACCACCCCTTCGCCCCGGCGCTCCGTGCGGCGGGGCGAGGGGCTGCCAGGACGGGTGCCGTCGGCGGTCGACATCGACGTCACGCCGCGCAGGAGCCCGCTGCCCGCGTTCCGGATGCGCCGGGTGCCGGCCGGGATGAACCGCCACCGGTTCGTCGCCGAGGCGGTGTCCGAGTTCGGCGCGTCAGGGCTGCCGGGGGTGCGAGAAGTGTGACATCCGACCTTCCGGCAGGTGTCACGTCCATGGCTCCGGGTGCGGGATCCCGCCCAGGGGTGCGATGAGGCAGGCCTGTTGTCCGTGCGGGATGTCTTGACGCCTTCTCCGCGGGTGGCGATAGTGGTGAGTCGCTTGACGGGGGACGCTCACCTCCGTGCGCGTCCCGGCATGCCCGCATGTGCAGCCGCAGATTGTTAGCGTTAACAAGACTCCCCTTCCCCCCACCCGTGCGCAGGGAGCTGTTATGACGTATCGTCAGTTGATCCGCCGTGCCCGGAAGGCCGTTCCGGGGGCCGCCCTGACGGCCGCCCTCACCGCCGGCTTCCTGACCGGCACCGCCACCACCTCGCAGGCCGCCACCCAGGGGCCCTGCGACATCTACGCCGCCGGCAGGACGCCCTGCGTCGCCGCGCACAGCACCACCCGCGCTCTGTACGGCTCCTACGGCGGGCCGCTGTACCAGGTCAGGCGCGGCACGGACAACGCGACCAGGGACATCGGCCCGCTGGGCGCCGGCGGCTACGCCGACGCCGCCGCACAGGACGCCTTCTGCGCCGGTACCCGCTGCGTCATCACCGTGATCTACGACCAGTCCGGTAAGGGCAACCACCTCACCCAGGCGCCGGGCGGCGGGGCGGCCGGTGGGCCGGACGACCTGGCCAACGCCTTCGAGGCGCCGGTCACCGTCGGCGGGCACAAGGCATACGGCGTCTACGTGGCTCCCGGGACGGGTTACCGGAACAACCACACCACCGGCGTCGCCACCGGTGACCAGCCGGAGGGCATGTACGCGATCTTCGACGGCACGCACGTCAACGGCGGCTGCTGCTTCGACTACGGCAACGCCGAGACGAGCAACAACGACGACGGCAACGGCACCATGGAGGCCCTCTACTTCGGCAGCAGCAAGGGCTGGGGCTGGGGCAGCGGAAACGGCCCCTGGGTCATGGCCGACCTGGAGAACGGCCTGTTCTCCGGCGTCAACCGCGGCTTCAACGCGGGTGACCCCAGCGTCGACAGCCGGTTCCTGACCGCGATGCTCAAGGGCGGCCCGAACCGGTGGGCCATCCGCGGTGGCGACGCGCAGTCGGGCGGCCTGTCGACCTTCTACAACGGCGTGCGCCCCACCGCCGGCGGCTACAACCCGATGAAGAAGCAGGGCGCGATCATCCTCGGCATCGGCGGCGACAACAGCAAGTGGGCCCAGGGCACCTTCTACGAAGGCGTGATGACCTCGGGCTACCCGTCGGACGCCACCGAGAACGCCGTCCAGGCCAACATCACCGCCGCCGGTTACACCAGCGGCTCGACCGGCACCGGAACCCTCACCCCCGGCTCCCGGATCTCCCTGCAGGCCACCACCGCGCCCTGCTGCACCTCCCACTACCTGCGCCACGACGACGCCGACACCAAGGTCGTCATCTCCAGCCTCAACTCCTCCAGCTCGGCCACCGACAAGGCCGACGCCACCTGGATCGTCCGCGCCGGCCTGGCCGACAGCTCCTGCGTGTCCTTCGAGTCCGCCGACAGCCCCGGCCGGTTCCTGCGCCACTTCAACTACCAGCTGTACCTGAACGTCGACGACGGCGCGGGTGCCTTCGCCCAGGACGCCACCTTCTGCCCGACCAAGGGCAACAGCGGGACGGGCACCTCCCTCCAGTCCGTCAACTTCCCGACGAAGTACCTTCGCCACTACGACTACACCGCCTACGTGGCGTCCGACGGAGGCGCCAACAGCTGGGACAGCACCACCAGTTGGGCCGACGACACCAGCTGGACGATCGCCCAGCCCTGGAGCTGAGCCGACTCGCCCGGCGGACGGGGGCGGGGCCCGAGGGGCGGGTCCGCCCCCGTCCGCCGTTGCCCTGCCGCCCCCGGGGCCGGCGGCGTGCCCGATCTCCGCCTGCCGCCGGTGGCGGGGAACGGGCGTCGAGGCCGCGTGTCCGGAGGCCGGGGCCGGTCGGGCGGATGGCCCTGTCGAGGGGGCGAGGGGGTGCGGTCGGAGCGGTCCCGGGGGCGGGAACCTTCTCCGACGGATGATCAACTCCTGAGTATGCGGCGGAATTGACGAGCAGTCGGGCTGCCGCGGGCGAGGCGGTCAAGATTGGGTAACGGGGCCCGGGGGCCTTGCCGGTTCCGATTGTGAGCGTTAACAATCGGTCTCGAGCGAAACGGTGCCGATACCTCCCGTTCATGTGGGCCGGTGCTGTTTTCGCGCGATCGACGATCCCGAGAGGAAGTCCCACCATGTCCAAGAGAGCTGCGGCGGCCCTGGTCGCCGGTGCGATGGTCACCGTCCTCACCGCGTGCGGGTCCGGCGGTGGCGGGGGCTCGGCCGACAAGGGGGCCGGCCACAAGCTCGTCGTGGGCTTCTCGCAGGTCGGCGCGGAGAGTGGCTGGCGCACCGCGAACACCAAGTCGGTCCAGGAGTCCGCGAAGAGGGCGGGCATCGAGCTGAAGTTCTCCGACGCGCAGCAGAAGCAGGAGAACCAGATCAAGGCGATCCGCTCGTTCATCCAGCAGAAGGTCGACGTGATCGCCTTCTCGCCGGTGGTGGAGTCGGGGTGGGACACCGTGCTGAAGGAGGCGAAGGACGCCAGGATCCCGGTGATCCTCACCGACCGCGCGGTGGACTCCAAGGACGACTCGCTCTACGTCTCCTTCCTCGGCTCGGACTTCGTCGAGGAGGGCAAGAAGGCCGGCGACTGGCTGGTGAAGGAGTACCAGGGCACGTCCGACGAGGTGAACATCGTCGAACTGCAGGGCACCACCGGCTCGGCGCCGGCCAACGACCGCAAGGCGGGCTTCGGTGACGTGATCAAGGCGGACGCGAAGTTCAAGGTGGTGGCCTCGCAGACCGGCGACTTCACCCGCGCGAAGGGCAAGGAGGTCATGCAGGCCTTCCTGAAGGCCCAGCCGAAGATCGACGTGCTGTACGCGCACAACGACGACATGGCGCTGGGGGCCATCCAGGCGATCGAGGAGGCCGGCAAGAAGCCGGGCACCGACATCAGGGTCATCTCGGTGGACGGGGTCAAGGACGCCTTCACGGCGATGACCCAGGGCAAGATCAACGTCGATGTGGAGTGCAACCCCATCCTCGGCGACCAGCTGATGGACCTGGTGAAGAAGGTCAAGGCCGGCGAGCAGGTGCCGAAGCGGATCAAGACGCAGGAGGGTGTCTTCACCCAGGACCAGGCCGCTGCCGCGCTGCCGACCCGCCAGTACTGAACGGGCCCGTCCGCCCGGGGAGTGATCGGCGGATCACTCCCCGGGCGGACCGGGTCGCACGAGGAGAGGAGAACCGGGGTGCGTCAGCAACCGGTCCTGGAAGTGCGGGGGCTCCGCAAGGAGTTCCCCGGGGTGGTGGCGCTGGACGGGGTCGACTTCCGGCTCTTCCCCGGCGAGGTGCACGCCCTGATGGGGGAGAACGGCGCCGGGAAGTCCACGCTGATCAAGGTGCTGACCGGGGTGCACCCGGCGGATGGCGGCGAGGTGGTGCTGGCCGGAGAGCGGGTTCGGATCGCCGGTCCGCTGCAGGCTCAGGAGGCGGGCATCAGCACCGTCTACCAGGAGGTGAACCTCTGCCCGAACCTGTCGGTGGCGGAGAACATCTTCATCGGTCGCGAGCCGCGCCGCCTCGGCCTGATCGACTGGGCCGAGATGCGCCGCAGGGCCGCCGAACTGGTCCGGACGATGGAGCTGGACGTCGACGTCAGCGCGCCGCTGGACAGCTACTCCATCGCCGTCCAGCAACTGGTGGCCATCGTCCGCGCCGTTGGCGTCTCGGCCAAGGTGCTGATCCTGGACGAGCCCACCTCCAGCCTGGACCGTGAGGAGGTCAGCCAACTCTTCACCGTGATGCGGCGGTTGCGCGACCAGGGCGTCGCCATCCTGTTCGTCTCGCACTTCCTCGACCAGATCTACGAGATCTGCGACCGGATGACGGTGCTGCGCAACGGGCGGCTCGAGGGCGAGTACCTGACCAGCGAGCTCGACCAGGTCGGCCTGGTCTCGCGGATGATCGGGGCGGAGCTCGCCGGGCTCGACCGCCTCGCCGGCGGCCACCGGCGCGAGCGCTCCGTACCGGCCACCGGCCGGCCCTTCCTGGAGGCGGAGGGCCTGGCCCGGCAGGGCGCCGTGGCCCCGTACGACCTCGCCATCAGTCCCGGTGAGGTGATCGGCCTGGCGGGCCTGTTGGGATCCGGCCGGACCGAGGCCGCCAGGCTGCTGTTCGGCGCCGACCGCAAGGACGGCGGCACGGTGCGGATCGACGGTACCGAGACCGACCTGCGCAGCCCGCGCGACGCGATCGCGCACGGCATCGCGTACTGCTCGGAGAACCGCAAGACCGAGGGCCTGGTCGGCGAGCTGACCGTCCGGGAGAACATCGTGCTGGCGATGCAGGCGGCGCGCGGCTGGGCCCGTCCGCTGTCGCGCACCGTGCAGGACGCGCTGGCGCTGCGCTGGATCCGGGCCCTGGACATCCGCCCGGGTGATCCCGAGGCGCTGGTCCGCAACCTCAGCGGCGGGAACCAGCAGAAGGTGCTGCTGGCCCGCTGGCTGATCACCGACCCCAAGCTGCTGATCCTGGACGAGCCCACCCGCGGCATCGACATCGGCGCCAAGGCCGAGATCCAGAAGCTGGTCGCGAACCTCGCCGAGGAGGGCATGGCGGTGCTGTTCATCTCCGCCGAGCTGGAGGAGGTACTGCGGCTCAGCCACCGCGTCGGGGTGCTGCGCGACCGCCGGATGGTCGCCCGACTGCGCAACGACGACGCCCTCACCCCGGAGCGCGTCCTGGCCACCATCGCGAGTGGAGCGGAACGATGACCACGGCCCCGACCACCGGGAGGGGCAGGGCGGTGACCCGGTACCGGCTGTTCTGGCCGGCCGTGGTGCTGGCCCTGCTCCTGCTCGGCAACCTCGCGTTCACCCCGGACTTCTTCGCCGTCCACCTCAAGGACGGCCATCTGTACGGCAGCACGGTCGACATCCTGCACTTCGGCGCTCCACTGATCCTGGTGTCGCTCGGCATGACCCTGGTGATCGCCACCGGCGGGATCGACCTCTCGGTCGGCTCCACCGTCGCCATCGCCGGCGCGCTGGCCTGCCTGCACATCAGCGAGGCGGCCGACCCGGCGAGCCTCGGCACGGTGCTCGGCGCGATCGGCATCGCGCTCGTCACGGCGGTGCTGCTGGGTGCCGCGAACGGTGTGCTGGTGGCCCGGATCGGGGTACAGCCGATCATCGCCACCCTGATCCTGATGGTCGCCGGCCGCGGCGTCGCCCAGCTGATCACCGACGGTCAGATCATCACGATCACCAGTGAGCCGTACAAGCTCATCGGCGGCGGCTACTGGCTGGGGATGCCGTTCGCGATCCTGCTCAGCGGGCTGGTCGCGCTGCTCGCCGCGCTGCTCACCCGCTCCACCGCGCTCGGCCTGCTGCTGGAGTCGGTCGGCGGCAACCCGGTGGCCAGCCGGCTGGTCGGGATCCGGGCGATGCGCCTGGTCGGCCTGGTGTACGTGTTCAGCGCCCTCTGCGCGGCCGTCGCCGGCTTGATGGTCTCCTCCAACGTCTCGGCGGCGGACGGCAACAACGCCGGTCTGTGGATCGAGCTCGACGCGATCCTCGCGGTGGTGATCGGCGGGACGTCGCTCAACGGGGGCCGCTTCTCGATCGGCGGCACGGTCCTCGGCGCGCTGATCATCCAGACCCTCTCGACCACGGTCTACACCATCGGCATCCCGCCGGAGACCACGCTGGTCTTCAAGGCGTTCGTCGTGATCACGGTCTGCCTGATCCAGTCGCCGAACTTCCGGGCCAAGGTCGCCCGGCGTGGCGCCGAGCGCCGGAGCCCCGGCCAACCGCGCGCTGCCACCACCACCACCAACCGGGAGGTCGGCGCGTGAACGCCAACGCCCTGCTGACCAGAGTGCGCGGACAGATCCCCCTGCTGGTCACCTCCGTCCTGCTGGTGTCGATGTTCACCGCCGGGTCGGTGCAGTACGACGGGTTCTTCTCCGGTCAGGTGCTGCTCAACCTGCTGATCGACAACGCCTTTCTGCTCGTGGTCGCGGTCGGGATGACCTTCGTCGTGCTGACCGGCGGCATCGACCTGTCGGTCGGCGCGGTGGTGGCCCTGTCCACCATGGTCTCCGCCTGGCTGGTGGAGCGGCAGGGCTGGCCGCCACTGCTGGTCATCCCGCTCGTGCTGGTGATGGGCACGGCCGGCGGTTGGGTGATGGGGTGGGTGATCCACACCTTCGAGATCCAGCCGTTCATCGTGACACTGGCGGGCATGTTCCTGGCCCGGGGCCTGTGCTACATGATCAGCATCGAGTCGATCTCCATCACTGATCCGTCGTACACCGCGATGGCGCAGACCCGCATCCCGCTCGGGGACCTGTTCGTCTCGCCGAGCGTGGTCATCGCGCTCCTCGTGGTGGCGGCCGGATTCGTCGTGCTGCACTACACCCGGCTCGGCCGGAACGTGTACGCGCTCGGCGGCAGCGAGCAGTCCGCCCTGCTGATGGGCCTGCCGGTGGGACGGACCAAGACCACCGTGTACGCGATCAGCGGCTTCTGCTCGGCGCTCGGCGGTGTGCTGCTCACCTTCTACATGCTCTCCGGCTACGGCCTGCACGCGGTCGGCCTGGAGCTGGACGCGATCGCCGCCGTGGTGATCGGCGGCACGCTGCTCACCGGCGGCTCCGGCTACCTGCTGGGCACCCTGCTGGGCGTGCTGGTGCTGGGCCTGATCCAGACCATCGTCAGCTTCCAGGGCACCCTCAGCTCGTGGTGGACCAGGATCGTGATCGGCGGGCTGCTGTTCGTCTTCATCGTCCTGCAGCGCCTGATCACCGCGCGCCGGCGGTAGCGCGCGGCGGGAGTCGGCGGACTGGCCCGGCCGCGGGCACCTCGTCGTCGTGGGCGGTCCACCGGGACCGCCCGGCCGGCGCCGCGGGCCGGCGGGCGAGCACCGGGAGCCGGGTCGTGCGTGTGCACGGCCCGGCTCCCGTGGCCGGTCGTCAGCGGGCGCCGAGGAGGTGTTCGAGGGCCAGCTGGTCCAGCCGCTCGAAGGCCATGCCGCGCCGGGCGCCGGCGTCGACGTCGAAGTCCTCGAAGGCGGAGCGGTCCGCCAGCAGCCCGGCCAGGCCGTCCTCGGCCGTGGGGAGGGCGAGTTCGGGCAGCCGGGACGCGGCGAGCGCGGCGCCGACCTCCGGGTCGGCCCGGAAGGCGCGGGAGCGCTCGGCCAGGAGCAGGTAGTTGCGCATGCAGCCGGCCGCCGAGGCCCAGACGCCGTCGGAGTCCTCGGTGCGCGGCGGCTTGAAGTCGAAGTGGCGCGGCCCGTCGTAGCCGGCCGACTCCAGCAGGTCGACCAGCCAGAAGGCCTGCCGCAGGTCCCCCGCGCCGAAGCGCAGGTCCTGGTCGTACTTGACGCCGGACTGGCCGTTCAGGTCGATGTGGAACAGCTTCTCGTGCCACAGCGCCTGGGCGATGCCGTGCGGGAAGTTCAGCCCGGCCATCTGCTCGTGGCCGACCTCGGGGTTGAGGCCGACCCGCTCGGGCCGCTCCAGCGCGTTGATGAACGCCAGGGCGTGGCCCACCGTGGGGAGCAGGATGTCGCCGCGCGGCTCGTTGGGCTTGGGCTCGATCGCGAAGCGCAGGTCGTAGCCCTGCTCCTCGACGTACTCGCCCAGCAGGTCGAAGGCCTCCTTCAGCCGGTCGAGCGCGGTGCGCACGTCCTTGGCCGCGCCGGACTCGGCGCCCTCGCGCCCGCCCCAGGCGACGTAGACGGAGGCGCCGAGTTCGGCCGCCAGGTCGATGTTGCGGATGGTCTTGCGCAGCGCGTAGCGCCGTACGTCGCGGTCGTTGGCGGTGAACGCGCCGTCCTTGAAGAGGGGGTGGGTGAAGAGGTTGGTGGTCGCCATGGGGACCTTCAGCCCGGCGGAGTCCAGCGCGGCGCGGAAGCGCTTGACGGTCTCCTCGCGGGTCGCGTCGTCCGCACCGAAGGGGATCAGGTCGTCGTCGTGGAAGGTGACGCCGTAGGCGCCGAGTCCGGCCAGGCGCTGGACGGTCTCGACGGGGTCGAGGGCGGGGCGGGTCGCGTCGCCGAAGGGGTCGCGCCCCTGCCAACCGACGGTCCACAGGCCGAAGGTGAACTTGTGCGCGGGGGTGGGGACGAGCGGGTCGCTGGACATGGAACGGCTCCGGGTCAGGTGCGGAGGGGTGTTTGTCAGGGCTCTCAACAAATTAGTATGCCGGAAGGTCAGAAGGAACCCCTCCGGAGGAACGCATGGCTGAGCAACGCGTCGTGATCGGCTTCGACAGCTCGACGCAGTCCACCAAGGCCCTCGCCGTCGACATCGACACCGGGGCCGTGCTGGGCCAGGGCCGCGCCCCGCACGGGGTCAGCACCGGCGCCGGCCGCGAGAGCGACCCCGAGCAGTGGTGGCAGGCGCTCGGCGAGGCCGCGGGTGCGACGGGCTGGGCGGACCGTGCGGCCGCGGTCTCGGTCGCCGGCCAGCAGCACGGCCTCGTCACCCTCGACGCGTCCGGGGCTCCCGTCCGCCCGTCGCTGCTCTGGAACGACGTCCGGTCCGCGCCCCAGGCCGCGGCGCTGCGGGCCGCGATCGGTGCGGCGGAACTCGCCCGCCGCACCGGCAGCGTGCCCACCGCCGCGTTCACCGCCGCCAAGTGGGCCTGGCTGCGCGCCGAGGAGCCCGCCGCCGCCGACCGCGTCGCCGCCGTCCGCCTCCCGCACGACTTCCTCACCGAGCGGCTGACCGGCGAGGCGGTCACCGACCGGGGCGACGCCTCGGGAACCGGTTGGTGGGGCCCGGACGGCTACGACCTCGACGTCCTCGGCCGCATCGGACTCGACCCGGCCCTGCTGCCGCAGGTCCTCTCGCCGGGCACCAGGGCCGGCGCCGTCCGGCCCGGGACACCGCTGCGCGCCGGCGCCCCGGTCGCCGCCGGCACCGGTGACAACATGGCGGCCGCCCTCGGGCTCGGCCTGCTCCCCGGGCAGCCCGTGCTCAGCCTCGGCACCTCCGGGACGGTCTACGCCGTCGGCCGCACCAGGCCCGCCGACCCGAGCGGCACCGTCGCCGGCTTCGCCGACGCCCTCGGCGGCTGGCTGCCGCTGGCCTGCACGCTCAACTGCACCCTGGCCGTCGACCGCTTCGCCGCCCTGCTCCGTCTGGGCCGCGACGAGGTTGACGCCGGCGGCACCGTGGTCGTCCTGCCCTACCTGGACGGCGAGCGCACGCCGGACCTCCCGGGCGCCTCCGGTCTGGTCCACGGGCTGCGCCACGACACCACCCCGGGGCAGCTGCTCCAGGCCGCCTACGACGGCGCCGCCCACGCCCTGCTCGCCGCCCTGGACGGCGTGCTGCGCGCGGGCGGCGAGGACCCGGCGGGCGACGAGCCGCTGCTGCTGATCGGCGGCGGTGCCCGCGGGCAGGCCTGGCAGCGGACGGTACTGCGGCTCTCCGGCCGGCCCGTCCAGGTGCCCGAGGCACAGGAGCTGGTCGCGCTCGGCGCCGCCGCCCAGGCCGCCGCCCTGCTCACCGGCGAGCGCGCCGACGCGGTGGCCCGCCGCTGGCGGACGGCCACCGGGCCGGTGCTGGAGCCGGTGGAGAAGGACGGGGAGGCGCTCGAACTGATCGGCGATACCCTGCGTCGGGCCGGGGCCTTGCTGGGCGCCCCGGCCGAGGACCGGTAGGAGGGCGCTCGGGTGACGGCGGTCGGCAGGGTGGAGAGCAGGAGTGCGGAGCACGGACCCGCGTCGCAACAGGACATGCGGCGGCAGAACCTGGCCGTCGTGCTCGGCGCGGTCGCCGCGCAAGGCCCGCTCTCCCGCGCGGACGTCGCCGGGCGCGTCGGGCTGACCAGGGCGGCCGTCTCCTCGCTGGTCGACGAGCTGATCGGCCGGGGCGCGGTGACCGAGGCGGCGGCCACCGCCCGTGGCCGGGTCGGCCGCCCCGGAAGGGCCCTGACCGTGTGCGACGAAGGGCCGGCCGGTCTCGGGCTGGAGATCGGCGTCACCCACCTCGGCGCGTGTGTGACGGACCTGCGCGGCGAGCCGCGGATCTGGCGCCGGGTGGAACGGCCCAACGCGGGCCGCCCCGCGGGGCGGGTACTGGCGGAGGCCGCCGCGCTGGGCGCCGAGGTGGAGGCGGAGGCCGAAGCCCTCGGGCTGCGCGTCGCGGGCCGGCTGCTGGCCGTGCCCGGAGTGGTGCCGAACCGGCCCGGCGGACTGGTCGAACGCGCGCCCAACCTGGGCTGGAGCGGCGTCCGGCTCGCCGACCACTGGCCGGACCCGGGCACGGTGCCCGAGCCGGAGAACGAGGCCAACCTCGGTGCGCTCGCCGAGTACTGGAACGCCGGGCGGCCCGAGGAAACCTTCGTGCACGTGTCGGCCGAGACCGGGATCGGTGCCGCCCTGGTCATCGACGGGCGTCTGTTCCGCGGCGCCCGCGGCTTCGCCGGCGAACTCGGCCACCTCCCCGTCCGACCGGACGGCCCGGCCTGCGCCTGCGGCGCCCGCGGCTGTCTGGAGCAGTACGCGGGCGAGGCGGCCGTGCTGCGCGCGGCCGGCCTCCCGCCACACTGCAGCCCCGCGGGCGGTCCCACCGGGACGGGCCCCGGCGACCCCGTCGCCCTGCTGGCCGAACGGGCGGCGGCCGGGCACGCGCCCACCCTGCGGGCCCTGGACCGCGCGGGTCGGGCCCTCGGCCTGGCCCTCACCTCCGCCGTCGACCTCATCGACCCGGACGGCCTCGTCCTCGGCGGCGCCTACGCCGAACTCGCCGACTGGCTGCTGCCCTCCGTGCGCGCCGAGCTCGCCGCCCGGGTCACCGTGCGGCCGTGGGCGGCCGAGGCACTGCGCCCGTCCGTCCTGGGGCGGCGCGGGCCCCTGCTGGGCGCGGCGCTGACGACGGTCCGCCGCATCATGGCGGACCCGACACTGCTCCCCGCCGGGTGACCGGCGACGGCACCACGCCGCCCCGCAGGGTCAGTCGTGCTCGACCACGACCATGGCGTGCCCGTCCGCGGTGGTGACCCGCACGTGGATGTACTCGCCGTCGTGCTCCCAGGGCAGGTCCCGCCCTGCGGGCTGCAGGCGCACCGAGCGCGGCGAGGCGGCCAGCCGGACCGCGACGGGCACGTCGACCAGGGGGAACGGGTTGTGCACCAGGTCCAGCTCAGGGGTCTCCCGGGACGGGACGTACGGGCGGACGTGCCGGCTCCGACCTCCAGGGTCCCGTCCGTCGCTCCGCCCGCCCACCGCTCCGCCCGGCCGCCGCTCCGCTGACCGAGCGCGAGGGCGGCGCGGGGAGCGTACGGCGGTCAGCCCGACGCCCGGACGACCAACCGGGTGGGGAGCACCACCGACTCCCCGTGCTCCGGATTCCGGAGCAGCAACTCCATCGCGCGGGAGCCGAGTTCCTCCACCGGCTGGCGCACGGTGGTCAGGCCCGGCCGGCAGCGCGTGGCGACGGGGGCGTCGTCGAAGCCGATCAGCGCGACGTCCTGCGGCACCCGCAGGCCGTGTCGCCGCAGGGTCCGGAGGGCTCCCACGGCCATCTGGTCGGAGGCGGCGAAGACCGCGTCCAGCTCGGGGTGCTGGTCCAGCAGCCGCTGCATCGCGTGTTCACCGGAGGCACTGCCGAAGTCGCCGTAGGCGACGGCGGGCCGTGCCGAGGTTGTCGAGGCCACCGCCTGGCGGTAGCCGGCCAGCCGATCCGCGCCGGCGGCGGTGTCCGGTGGCCCCGCGATGGTCGCCACCGACCGGCGCCCGGACGCGCACAGGCGTCGCACCGCGTCCCTGGCGCCGGTGAGGTTGTCCGCGTCCACGAACGCCACCGCCCCCGGCTCCGGCGGCCGCCCCAGCGACACGACGGGCACCCTGGCCGCGTGCAGCAGCCCGGTGAGCGCGGTGTCCCCCCAGGGGCCGACCAGCAGCACGCCGTCGACGTGGCCGCCGCACAGGTAGCGCACCAGGGGTCGCCGCCGGGAACGCCTCGGCACCGTGAAGACGGCCAGCTCCCGTTCCGCGCCCGGTACGGAGCGCCGTAACCCCGCCAGCAGCCGGACGGGGAAGGTGTCGGTGTGGTACTGCACCGGATCGGCGAAGACCACGACGGCGACCACGCCGGTCACCCGGGCACTGGCCGCCCGGCGGCGGACGTACGCCAACTCGCGCGCCGCCCGCTCCACTCGGGCGGCCACGTCGAGCGAGACCGGGGCGGAGCGGTTCAGCACCCGGGAGGCGGTCGCGGTGGAGACACCGGCGTGCCGGGCGACTTCGGCCAGGGTCGGAGCGGGGCCGTTGCTGGGCGGTGGCTGGGGCATGGGGCCGTCCTGGATCGATCCTCGACACGGGAACTGCACCCCGGACCCGTCACGCGTGCCGGTCCACCCACCGCTGCCAGCTTGGTCGGTTGAACGACCGCCGTCAAGGGATCCGACGCCCTCACCCGCGCTGGTCAGGCACCGCGCCCGCGCGGATCACCTCCGCGTACCACCGGGCGCTGTCCTTGGGGATCCGGCTCTGGGTGGCGTAGTCCACGTAGTACAGACCGAACCTCTTGCCGTACCCGTGCGCCCACTCGAAGTTGTCCATCAGCGACCAGAGGAAGTAGCCGCGGACGTCCGCCCCGGCGGCGATCGCCCGCCGGACGGCGTCGAGGTGTCCGCGCAGGTAGTCGATGCGCTGCGGGTCGTGCACCGTGCCCTCCGGCGTCAGCCGGTCGTCGAAGGCGGCACCGTTCTCGGTGACCATCACCGGCAGCCCGGGGTGTTCGCGGTGGATCCGCAGGAGCAGGTCGGTCAGACCGGTCGGGTCGATCGGCCACCCCATGTCGGTGCGCCGGCCGGGCGCGCGGTGAAAGAGCACGTCGGCACAGCCGGCGAAGGGGGACTGCTCACCGTCGCCGTGGCCCGCGTCGCCCGCGGTCGCCGGGTCCGGGGCCTGGCCGGGCGGCAGGGCGGACGTCACCGTGGGGGTGTAGTAGTTGACGCCCAGCAGGTCGATCGGACGGGCGATCGCGGCCAGGTCACCGTCCTGGACCAGAGCCCGCCAGTCGACCAGGTGCGCCGTGTCGGCGAGCAGGTCGTCGGGGTAGGCGCCGTTCAGCATCGGTCCGGTGAAGACGCGGTTGCCCACCGCGTCGATCCGGCGGGCGGCCTCGCGGTCCGCGGCGGACTCGGTGAGCGGCCGCACCTCGTGCAGGTTGAGCGACACGGCGATCCGCGCCCCGGCGGGCAGCGCCGCGCGCAGTGCGTCGACCGCGAGGCCGTGGCCGAGGTTGAGGTGGTGTGCCGCGCGCAGGGCGGCCGTCCAGTCGGCACGGCCCGGTGCGTGCACCCCGGAGCCGTAGCCGAGGAAGGCCGAGCACCAGGGTTCGTTGAGGGTGGTCCAGATGCCGACCCGGTCGCCGAGGGCGTCGGCCACCAGTGCGGCGTAGTCCGCGAAGCGCTCCGCGGTGGTGCGGACCGGCCAGCCTCCGAGGTCCTCCAAGTCCTGTGGGAGGTCCCAGTGGTAGAGCGTCACGGCGGGCTGGATACCGTGCTCCAGCAGCTCGTCCACCAGGCGCCGGTAGAAGTCCATGCCCCGTTCGACGACCGGGCCGCGGCCGGTCGGCTGCACCCGCGTCCAGGAGACCGAGAACCGGTAGGCCCCCAGGCCCAGTTCGCTCATCAGCCGGACGTCCTGGCGGTAGCGGAGGTAGTGCTCGGTGGCGCGGTCGCCGGTGTCGCCGCCGGCCGTTCGCCCCGGGGTGCGGCTGAAGGTGTCCCAGATCGACGGGGTCCGGCCGTCCACGTCGACGGCCCCCTCGATCTGGTAGGCGGCCGTGGCGGCTCCCCAGAGGAAGCCGGAGGGGAAGGCGGTGGTGTCGACCGGGGCCGATTCGGTCGGTGCGGAAGTCATCGCTGGCTTCTCCGTTTCTCGTAGCGAGGTTGACGTTGCGTCAGTTCTTGACGGCGCCGGCGGTGATGCCCCCGACGACCTGCCTGCCCAGCAGAGCGAACACCAGGAGCAGCGGCGCGGTCCCGAGCAGCGAGCCGGTGAGGATGACGGCCTGGTCGGAGTCGTACGAACCTCCGCCGAGACCCGCCAGCGCGACCTGGACGGTGGGATTGCTCTGACTCAGCGCGATCAGTGGCCAGAAGAAGTCGTTCCAGGACTGCACGAAGACCAGCATGCCGAGCACGGCCATCCCGGGCCGGGCGATGGGCAGCACCACGCTCCACAGGATCCGCAGGCTGCTCGCGCCGTCCATCCGGGCCGCCTCGACCAGTTCGATCGGCAACGCCTCCGAGAGGAACTGCCGCATGAAGAACACCCCGAACGCGGCCACCAGGTTGGGCAGGATCACCGACTGCAACCGGTCGGTCCAGTGCAGCCGGGCCATGATCTGGTAGAGCGGGATGACGCTCAGCTGTGCGGGCACCGTCATGGTCGCCACCACCAGGCTCAGCAGGGCGTTGCGGCCGCGGAAGGGGAGCTTGGCGAAGGCGAAGCCGGCCAGCGTCGCGAACAGCACAGTGCTGGCGGTCACGCAGCTCGCCACCACCACCGAGTTGAGCAGCGCCCGGCCCATGTGGACCTGGTTCCAGGCGATGTCGAGGTTGTGCCACAGGTTTCCGCCGGGCAGCAGCGGGGGCGGGGTCTGCGCGATCCGGCTGCCCGAGGTTGAGGCGCCGACCAGTGTCCAGTACAGCGGGAACAGCGAGAGTACGGCGACCAGGATCAGCACGGCGTACGTGAACGGTCCGGCTCCGGTCAGGCCGCGCGCGCCCCCGCGTCGTCGTCCGGTTGTGACGGCCATCGCTGTCAACCCCCGTTCCGGGCGCGGCGGACGCGGACCAGGGCGAGGTTGAGCACGCCGACGGCCAGCAGGAGCAGCAGCATGGTCCAGGCCACGGCGGCGGCCCGGCCCAGGTGGAAGGCGTACCAGCCCTGGTCGTACAGGTACAGTCCGAGCGTCTGGTACTGGTGGGCCGAGCCTCCGCTGTGGCCCGTCGCTCCGCCGCCGAACAGTAACGGCTCGCCGAAGAGCTGGGTGGCCCCGATGCCGGAGACCACGACGGTGAACAGGATGGTGGGCCGGATGGACGGCACCGTGACGTGGCGGAACTGCTTCCACCGGTCGGCGCCGTCGAGCGCCGCCGCCTCGTACAGGTCGTGCGGGACGGCCTGCATGGCGGCGAGGTAGATCAGCGCGTTGTAGCCCGTCCAGCGCCAGGTGACGATCGTGGAGATGGCGATCTGGGAGGTCCAGGTGCCGCCCTCCCAGTCGACGTGGTCCAGGCCGAGGTGACCCAGCAGCCAGTTGATCATCCCGTAGTCCCGCCCGAACAGCAGCGTGAACACCAGGGTCGCGGCCGCGATGGAGGTGGCGTACGGCGCGAGCATCGCGATCCGGAAGAAGCCGCGGCCGCGCAGGCGGTAGTTCAGCAGGTGGGCCAGACCGAGGGCCATCAGTAACTGCGGGACGGTGGACAGTGCGCCGACGGTCACGGTGTTGCGCAGGGCGTTCCAGAACAGGTCGTCGTGGAGCAGCCGGGTGTAGTTGTCGAGGCCCCGCCACTGCATCTGGTCGGACGTCTGAAGGTCGACGCTGTGCAGGGACACCCAGCCCGTGTAGAGCAGCGGGAACAGGCCGAACGCGAGGAAGCAGAGGAAGAACGGCGTGACGTACAGGTACGGCGAGGCCTTGACGTCCCACCGGTAGAGGCGGGCGCGCCAGGGCCGGGGCGGCGGGGGATCGGGGCGTGGTCTGCCGGGGGACGTGGCGGGGACGGCCTCGTCGAGCATGGTGAAGACCTCTCTGGAGGGCGGGGCCGTCCCGGCCGGGCCGGCCGGGACGGCGGGGGCCGGGCGTCAGTCGCCGACCTTGTCGTCGATCTCCTTGACCGCGTTGCTCCACGCCTTGGCGGCGTCGCTCTGGTGCTGCTCGATGCTGAGCAGGGCGCCGTTGGTGAGGGTGTCCTTGACCAGGCCGTCCCACTCGCCGATCACGGTCGGCTGGATGGACTGCGCGGTGGCGGCGTAGATCCGGCCGGTGGGCGTGTCGCCGAAGAAGTCGAGCCGGGCGTTCTGGACCTCGGGCTGGCTCAGCGCCTTGGTGTTGGACGGCAGGTTGCCGACCGTGGTGAAGACCTTGGCCTGCTGCGCGGGAGAGGTGAGCCAGGCGGCGAGCGCCGCGGCCTCCTTCTGGTGCCGGCCGGCCTTCGGCACGGAGAGGAAGGAGCCGCCCCAGTTGCCGGCGGCCGGCGGGGAGGCGATGTCCCACTTGCCCTTGTTGGCGCTTCCGGACTTGTCGGCGACGATGGCCGTCATCCAGGACGGGCAGGCGACGGTGGCGAACTTGGAGTTGGCGAACGCCTGGTACCACGGTGTGTCGAACTGCTTGAGGCCGGCACTGATCCCGGCCTGGACGGCGCCGGTCGCCAGGTTCCAGGCGTTCTTGACGCTGGGGCTGTTCTTGTAGTCCAGCCGGCCGTCGGCGTCGTCGTACTGCGTGGTGCTGGAGGACACCACGGCGTTGAACAGGCCGCCGGCGGAGTCGGTGAAGAAGGTGCCGGCGGGTGCCTTGGCCTGGTACTGCCTGCCCGCCTCCAGGAACCTGGCCCAGTCGCCCTGCCAGAGCTTGGCCACCTCCTCCCGGTCGGTGGGCAGCCCGGCCTGCTGGAACAGGTCCTTGCGGTAGCAGATCGCCATCGGGCCGATGTCGCTGCCCAGGCCGATGGTGCGGCCGTCCGGCGTGCTCGCCTGCTGCGACTTCCACGGCAGGAAGGCGGCCTTGTCGACGCCGTCCGCCTTGCCGAGGTCGACGAACTTGTCCGCCTGCTTCTTCACCACCTGGGCGATCCGGCCGACCTCGACGGCCTGGATGTCGTCCAGGCCGCTGCCGGAGGCGAGGTGGGTCTGCAGGGCGGGGTAGTAGTCCGTCTCCTGTTCGACGGTGTGTTCCACGATGGTGATGCCGGGGTGCTCCCGCATGTAGGCGTCGAAGAGGCCGGCCTCCTTGTAGCCGAACGTGCCGTAGTCGCCGATCGTCAGCGTGATCCTGCCGCCGGAGGCCGCTGTGTCGGAGCCGGAGCCCGAGCTGCCGCAACCGGCGACCAGGAGGGCGCACAGCGCGGCGGTCGCGGCGCTCAGCAGGGGCTTGGGCAGCTTGCGCACGGGGCGGGGGGCGGTGGCTCTGCCACCGTGGGTGGTGCCGGGGTTCCGCATGGCCGAATCTCCTTGTCCAGGCTGGGGGCATGGCTGTGTCGCGCGGGTGGGGCGACGGAACGGTGCTCGGAACGTGATGGGAGTGCACGTCGTGCGACGGTGGAACGAGAGTAGAATGGGAGCGCTCCCACATCGATGTGGGAAGATTGCTTCGCCGCGCGAGGCATGTCAAGGGAGTGCAACGGCTCCGTTACTGGACCGTGTCGTCCGAGCTCCCTCGCCGCGGTCGTCGCCGTCCGTCGTCCGCCGGGAGAAGGATCATGAGTCCAGCCGCGCAGCAACCGCCCGCTGCCCGCCCCACCCTGGAGGCGGTGGCAGCGCGGGCGGGGGTGGGCCGGGGCACGGTGTCCCGGGTCGTCAACGGCTCGCCCAAGGTGAGCGCCAAGGCCCGCGCGGCGGTCGAACAGGCCATCGCGGAGCTCGGCTACGTCCCCAACCAGGCGGCGCGCTCCCTGGTCACATCCCGGACCGACGCCGTCGCGCTGGTCATCCCCGAGAGCGTCGCGAAACTCAGCTCCGAGCCCTACTTCTCTGACATCATCACCGGGGTGTCCGCCGAACTCACCGGCACCGACCTGCAGTTGCTGCTGGTGCTGGTGCGCGACGAACGCGAGCGGGAGCGGCTGACCCGCTACCTCACCGCCCGCCGGGTGGACGGCGTCCTGCTGGTCTCGGTGCACCAGGACGATCCGCTCCCCGAACTGCTCGAACAGCTGGAGCTGCCCGCCGTCCTCGCCGGCCGCCGGTCGGAGCAGGAATCGCTGAGCTACGTGCTGGCCGACAACGCGGGCGGCGCCCGCGCAGCCGTCCGGCACCTGCTGTCCCGCGGCAGGACGGCCATCGGGACCGTCACCGGGCCGCTCGACATGGAGGGTGCCGTGGCCCGCCTGGCCGGTTACCGCCAGGCGCTCGCCGAGGCCGCGGTACCGGCGGACGAGGGGCTCGTCGCGCACGGGGACTTCACCGAGCGCGGCGGCCGCGAGGGCATGCGGGAGCTGCTCGCCCGCCGGCCCGACCTGGACGCCGTGTTCTGCGCGTCGGACCTGACGGCGGCGGGTGCGCTGCGGGCGCTGCGCGAGGCGGGCCGGCGGGTGCCGCAGGACGTCGCCGTGGTCGGTTTCGACGACTCCGTGGTCGCGCGCCACACCGAGCCGCCGCTCACCAGCGTCCGGCAGCCCACCGAGGAGATGGGGCGGTTGATGGTCAGGTCGCTGCTCAAGGAGATCGCCCAGCCGGGCCGGTTCCGCCGGCAGACGGTCCTGCCGACGGAACTGGTGGTGCGGGAGTCCTCGTGAGCCGGTCCGACCGGGGCCCTACGTACCGGCCAGGTGGGAGCGGTAGCCGGCGCCGAAGGCCGTCGGCGTGCCGTCGTAGGAGCTGATCAGCGACGGGCCGCTGCCGCAGTCCCAGGTGTTCCAGGTCCAGGCGAGGTAGGAGACGCCGTGCTGGTCCAGCCAGGGCAGCAGGGTGTCCAGGTAGCCGTGCGCGCAGTCGTTCTCGCCCAGCTCGCCCGCGACGACCGGCACCCGGTCGGCCAGCGGGGCGATCTGGCCGTCCCAGCAGGAGCCGCTCCGACAGGAGTTGAAGTTGTACGAGTGCCAGGACGCGGCCAGGTTGTGCAGCGGGTCGACGGGTTGGTGGGCGGCCCACTCGGTGAGGTCGTTGGCGTACTCCTGGCCACCCAGCAGAAGGACGTTGTCGGCGCCGGTGGAGCGCACCGCGTCGACCATCGCCTGCATCCCGGCGACCTGGTAGCCGATCCCGGGGCAGGTGCCGCCGTCCCGCCAGCAGGCCCAGCCGCTCTCCGCGCTGCCGGTGGCGCGCGACGGGTACGGCTCGTTGAACAGGTCGAGGACGACCGCGTCGTCACCCTTGAAGGTCTGCGCCGCCGACGTCCAGAAGGGGATCGCACCGGCGGCGTCCGGCATGGGCTTCTGGCAGGTGGCGTTGGCGTCCGGGCAGCCGGAGGACGGCCCGTTGTAGACCCCGTCGCTCCAGTGCAGGTCCAGGACCGCCACCAGGCCGTTCCGCTCCAGCAGGTCGACGTAGCTCCGCACCGCGCCGATGTAGGCCGGACCGGCGTAGGCGGGGTCGACGTTGGGGTGGCCGAGCCAGCAGTCCTCGTTGAGCGGTATCCGGACGGCGTCGACGTGCCAGGACTTCATCGCGGTGACGGACGCCTGGTCGGCCGGGCCGTCGAAGAAGCCGCGGCCCTGGACGCACATGAACTCGGCCCCCGACCGGTTGACGCCGTGCAGGGTGATCGGCGTGCCGTCGGCCTTCGCCAGTGTCCGGCCCGAGACGTGCACGGCCGGGGCCCGCCCGTCCGGCGGCGCGGAGGTGGGCGTGGTGGTCGGCGTGGAAGTCGGGGTGGGGGAGGGGCCGGGTGACGGGCCCGACCGCGGCCCGCAGGGGGTGTCGTTGACGGTGAAGGCGGTGGGGGCGGTGTTGGTGGCGCTGTAGGTGAAGTTGGCGCTGGTGGTGTAGCCGGCGCCGGGGTTGA
>NZ_JBITCO010000049.1:0-26098 GCF_044453265.1 Kitasatospora sp. NPDC051705
CCAGGGCGAAGGCGAGCGTGGTCTTGCCCGCGCTCGGCAGCCCGGTCAGCCACACGGTGGCGCCGCGCTCGCAGGGGCCGGCCGCGCGGGCCGCCTCCGCGGCTGCGGCCGCGGCGGCCGGGGTGTGAACTGTGGTCACGGTGATGGTCTCCTGGGGCGAGTTGACGGCAGGTCAGGGCTGGACGCCGGCGCACTCCCGCAAGAACCAGGCCTCCCGGGCCGCCGGCGAAACGGAACCACCGCGGACACCCCGGCGGACGGCGCCGCCGTCCGCCGGGGTGGCGGGACCTCTCAGGTGGTGGCGAACTCGACCAGGGTCCGGCCGAGGACGTCCATGTCGATCCGGTGCCAGGAACCCGGCAGTTCGAGAGCCCGGCCGTTGGGCACGGCGGCCGCGGTCGCCCGGGCCGCCGCGCGGAGCCAGGCACTGGTGCCGGAGCTGTTGAGGACGAGGGTCTCCGTCCGGTACCCGGCCAGCCGGTCGGCGGGGATGCTGCAGTCGCCGCAGATCGTGGTGTCGTAGACGAGGGTGTGGGCGTTCGCCTCGTTCATCGCCCAGATCGGGCCCTGCCGCCATTCGGCGACGGTGTCGGGGGTCAGGCCGAGGAACGCACCGAGGTAGTACTCGACGGCCTCGTCCCGGCGCCCCTCCTCCAGGGTGACCCGGAGCGTCTTGGCGAAGTTCCAGACCGGCTTGGGGAATCCGTCGACCCGGTAGAACGGTTCGTGCAGGGCCAGCTTGGTGATCGGCGCGCCGGCGAGGGCGGCCTCGATCGCCAGGTTCGCGCCGGAGGACCCGGCGAAGACCACGGCGGAGCCGCCGGCCTCCTCGATCACCGCCCGGAGGTCCTCGATCTCCCGCTCGACGGCGTACTCGGCGGCGTCGCCGCTCTCGCCGCGCCCGCGCCGGTCGTAGACATAGGTGGTGCAGTGTGGCGCCAGCTCGGGGACGAGGGCGTCGAAGATGGTGTGATCGCGGAACGAACCGTTGAGCAGCACGATCGGCGGGCCCTCGCCGGCCTTCTCATAGGCGATCGTCGTGCCGTCCCGGGAAACGACCTTGCGCATCACGCACTCCTCATGCCGAACGGAGGTGTTCTCACCTCGCCGTTGTCGGCATCCTTGGACGCGGCGGTGGACCGCCGGTCGAGGCCCGGTCGCGGGTGGGGAGCGCGCTCAGGAGAGCCAGCCGGCCTCCGTGGCGATCCGGACGGCGTCGATCCGGTTGCGGGCGTTGAGCTTCACCACGACGGTCGTCAGGTAGTTGCGCACGGTGCCGATCGACAGGTGCAGCTTGGCCGCTATCTCCCGGGGCTCGTCGCCCAGCGAGGCCATCCGCAGCACCTCTATCTCCCGTTCGGAGAGCGGGTTCTCGCCGATGTCCCAGGCGCTCATCGCGAGTTGGGGGTTGATCACCCGGCGGCCCGCGGCCACCTCCCGGACGGCCTGCGCCAGCCCTTCGGCCGGGGAGTCCTTGAGCAGGAACCCGGAGACGCGCGCGGACATCGCCCGGCGCAGGTAGCCGGGCCGGCCCAGTCCGGTCATGATCAGCGTGCGGCACTCCGGTAGCTGGTCGTGCAGGATCTCGGCCGCGGTGAGGCCGTCCATGCCGGGGAGGTCGACGTCCATGATCGCCACGTCGGGCCGGGACTTCAGTGCGGTGGGGACGATGAGGTCGCCGCGGTCCACCACGGCGACGACTTCCAGGTCGGGCTCCAGTTCGAGCAGCGTGACCAGGGCTCCCCGCACCATGTGCATGTCCTCGGCCAGGAGAATTCTGAGCCGCCGATTGTCCACCTATCCCCCTTTAATTGTGCTGATTCCCCAAAGTGTGAATGAGATTGTCAGGTCGTGGCATCCGCCTGCTGCACGATGACCGGTGAACCGTCCGACGCCGACAGGCCGAATTCCTGGAACACCTGCGGGCGGTCGGACGGATCGGGAGTGCCCAGGTGGCCGCGGTAGCCGCGGGCGACCAGCCGGACGTCGGCGAGGGCCTGGCGGGACACGTCGAGCACGGTGGTCAGTTCCTCCCTCGCCGGCTCCGGTGACTGCGGGAGCAGCCGGTGGATGAGTGCGCACTTCATCGTGACCTCGGACAGGCTCGACCCGAGCACCTCGTGCAGCTCGCGTTCCACGATCAGGCGCTCGCGGGCGACGGCCAGCTGCGCTAGCGCGCCCCTGGCCTCGTGCAGCTCGGTGACCAGCCAGTAGAGCGCGCTGAACCCGTAGAAAACCAGGCCCGCGACCAGTGAGGAGTCGGCCAGGTAGACGGTTTCGGACAACGGTTCGCCGGCCGCGACCGCCGCGGGCACGATGACCGCGATCGCGGCCGCGTACAACGGGACCCGCAGCCGGCCCGGCACGGTGATCAGCAGCGATCCGGCGAGGCAGCCCGCCATCGAGCCCCAGGGGGCGTCGAGCCAGAGCAACGGGGCGTAGGTGGCCGCGGCGAGCAGCGCCAGGGTGAGCGTCCGGGTGCGTACCGACCAGGTCCGCGAGCGGCGCAGCGAGTGGAACGCGTGGAGCGCCACGACACCGGCGAAACAGCCGAGGAAGGCGAGCATCGCGGGGCCGGACCGGGCCTGGCCCGCCGCGTTGATCACGGTGATCAGCGCGTAGCCGGCCAGCACGGCGACCAGCATGCCGCGGGCCATCCGCGGGGCCCAGGGGCTGGCGGCCATCGCCGGGTCCTCGGGCCGGGCCTCGGTGTGCCGGTCGTCGTCCCGGGCCGTGGCCGGGGCGTGCGCGAGGACCTCGAACCAGCCGTCGCCGGTGGGCCCGCCGGTGAGGTCGCCGCCGACGCCGCGCAGCCGGGTCGCCAGGTTGGCGAGCCCGCTGCCGCCCCCCGGCATGGTGTCCAGCCGCTCGTCGCCGACGCCGTCGTTGCGGATCCGCAGCGACACCGTCCCGCCCTCGCGGGTGGCGGTGACGCTGCAGTGCTGGGCCTTGCTGTGCCGCAGGGCGTTGGTGACGGCCTCGCGCAGCACGATGGCCAGCGCGGTGTCCACCTCGCGGGGCAGCGGGCCGCAGGTGAGGTCGGTGTCGGTGGTGATCTGCGCGGCGGTGAGGACGGAGACCGCGGACTCCGTCTCGGCGGCCAGCGACATGTCCCGGTAGCCGGTCGCGACCAGGCGCACGTCGGCGAGGGCCTCCCGGGCGATCCCGAGCACCTCGGCGACCTCGGACCTGGCCCGGTCGGGCGCGACCGGGACGAGCCGGTAGCCGAGCTCGGTCTTCAGGGTGATCGCCGACAGGCTGTAGCCGAGCAGGTCGTGCAGGTCCCCGGCCACCCGCAGCCGTTCCTGGACGACGGCCAGGCCGGCCAGCGCGCGCCGGGTGTTGCGGAGCTCGGTGACCAGGCCGGACAGCGAGCTGACGCCGTAGATGATGAGGCTGGCGAGCATCGTCGCGCCGGTGCCGTAGAGGGCGATGCCGGGCCCGGCGATCGCCACGACGGCGGGCACGATGGCCGCGGTGACCGCGGCGTACAGCAGCCAGCGGGCCCGGCCGGGCACGGCGAGCAGCACCGAGCCCGCGAGCAGTCCGGCCATCGCACCCCACGGGAGCCCCAGCCAGACCAGCGGCAGGTAGGTGACCGCGGCCTGCGCGGTGAGGGTGAGGACCCGGGTGCGGACCGGCCAGGTCCGGGGTCTTCGGGTGGAGTGGGCGAACTGGAGGCAGAGCACGGCACCCATGCCGACGGCCAGGACGGCCGTCCGTAACGGGTCGGGCCCCTGGTGGAGCACGTCCAGCACGGTGACCAGGGTGTGGCCGCCGAGCACCCCCAGGGTGACCAGCAGCGCCATGCGCTGCGCCCGCACGCCGGACTCGTGGTCGTGACCGTCGTCGTGACCGTCGTCCTGGCCTTTGCCGTGGGGCGCGTCGAGCATCGGCGTCTGCCTCCCGGTTCGACCTACGGTGTTTGAGAGCACGGGGAGTTGACCCGAGTTCTCCTGAAAAACCGCGATGATCTTACCGACGAAGCATCAGCTTGTCATGGGCGACAATCCTCACTTATCCGACCGGATAGACCGGCGCACATCACCACGCCGGGGGATCTACCAGTTCTATATGAATGATCTTCCCGACTTCCATGGACGATCTTCCAGATCTACAGGAACAGCGGAATCGGGTTGAGATTCTCGTAGTGGGTCGGGGCGTCCAGCAGGCCCGTGCGGACCGGCACGTCGAACAACCTGCCCGGGGCGAACCGCGCCCAGAAGTGCCGCAGGCCCGGGACGACGACCTTCACGACCGGAATTCCGAGATCCGGCCGCGTCTGGTCGAGCACCAGCACCTCCAGCCCGTGGCTGCGGGCCAGCGCGCAGAGGTGCTCCAGGTCCTCCCGGAGGTCGGTGCGCGGGGTGTACGCGTAGTCCGCCGGGGTCCTCGCGGGGCGCCCGGGATCGGGTGCGAGATACGGCTGAGAATCGACCTTCGCCTCGCGCCACCACTCGAGGAGGTGGGCCGGCAGCCCCGGGGTGTAGCCGTTGGTCACGGCGGGCAGCATCTGGCCCAGTTCGGTCACGGCGCGGCTCAGCGCGACGGCGGGGTCCAGGTGCGCGCCGAAGCCGAGCACGATGTCCTCGGCCGGCCCGTCGACCCGGCGGGAGACCGCGGCCATCACCGGGACGCCCAGGTCGGAGGTGAGGTCCAGCACCCAGAGCTCGCGGCCCAGTTCGCGGAAGCGCTCGGGCAGTGCGGCGACCCACGGGTCGCCGAAGGCGGTCGGGTCCACGGCCGCGTGACGGGTGCGGTTGTACCACCAGAGGGCGACGGCGTCGCGCTCGACCAGTTCGAGGAGGCCCTGCAGGGTGGCGTCCTCCAGGGTGCCGCCGGCGGCGTTCCCGTTGGAGTCGGCGAGGATCGAGGCCGGGGCGCCGTCGCCGTAGTACAGCATGGCGGTCGGCAGCAGCCGGTGCCTGCCCCCGGTGAGCGACCACACCGGCGTCCACTCGATCTCGGCGTCCTCGTCGAAGCGCTCGGGCACGTGCTGGAAGGGGATGCCCGGGGCGTTCCACTCCGCGCGGTCCCGGTACTGCAGTTCGTCGAACAGCATGCAGGCGCCCGGGTGGACGGCGTCGGCCGCGAGGTCGCGGTAGCTGCCGAGGACGGTCGCCTCGTCGCCGGCCCGCGAGGCGCTGTAGCGCTCCACCGCCTCGCAGAGCCCGCTGACCCGGGCGTCCAGGTCGGTGCGGCCCTTGCCGCCGCTCTGCATCCGCAGCCCGGCGCGCATCGAGGCCAGGCCGGCCTCGGTCAGCGCCAGGTTGGGGCCGCTCTGGTAGCAGTGCAGGAAGGACGGGCTGCGCGGGTCGCGGACCACCCGCTCGACGATCCCGGTGACCGGATCGGCGAGGTGGCCGAAACGCTCCCACATCTGCTCGGCGGACAGCGCCCGGTGGCCGTTGCCGCCGGTGACGCCCTTCGGCCGGGAGGCCGGCCGGACCGGCTGCCGGGCCCGGTCGGCGATCAGACCGGGATCGCCGCAGTCCGGGCACTGCGGGCGCCGTGCGACGGGGTGGTGGGTGGCGCCGAGGACCAGCGTGTCCAGGGCCCAGAGCGCGTTCTGTCCGTCGTTGCGCACGCCGGCCAGCCATTTGACGGCCTCCAGCGCCGCCGTCTGGAGGCCGAGTTCGCGGGTCGCCGCGAGCGAGGCGTCCGGCAGCCGGACCGGGCCGGCCAGGCCCAGCGCGCGCCGCACGTGGCTCTCGCCGCGCCGGTGCGAGCGCAGTCGCACGGCCAGGCAGGACCAGCAGGGCCCGGCGCCTGGCCGGAAGACCGGGCCGACCAGGAGCTGCGCGCCGTACGGCTTGGCCGGCAGCCACGGCCGCCCGTCCGCGAGGCGGGCGGCGTTGAACTCGGCCAGGGCCGGGTCGAGGTAGTCGTCGCAGACGACCAGGGTGAACGGGGCCCCGGGGCCGCAGGTCAGGCCGGCCGCGCGGCAGGCCCGTTCGGCCGCGGCCGCGTCGGCCCCGCCGAGCGCGAGGACGGTGAGCGCGGCGTCCGTCGGGCCGCCGACCCCGGCGAGGTCCCAGTAGGCACCGGCCGCGGCGTCCTGCCGGCCGGTGTGGAAGCCGACCAGGCCGGCCGCGCCGAGCCGGTCGAGCATGCGGTCGAGGTCGGCGGCGGGGATCTGCGCCGCCGCCCGGATCTCGGTGAGGGTCCGTGAGCCGTCGAGCAGCGGGGCCACTTTCTGGATGGTGGATCCGGACAGTGCCGTGGTGCCGCGGGGGGAGACGAGGTAGACCGCCTCGCCCGGGACGATCTCGGCGCGCAGGTGGCGCCGGAATCCGATCGGCCGTTCGTCGGTGAGCACGGTGGCCGCTCTCTGCTACTGGGCCGAGTCGACGGTGACGATGAAACACCATCCGGTGACGACATCGGTGTTCTGGGTGGCGTAGTCGAGGTTCTCGATGACCAGGTCGTCGGTGCCCGCGGTGATCTGCATGGTGGTCGCCCTCCCGGTTCTGCCCCGCGGTCCGTCGCCGCGGTGAAGGAAGTCTCCAGCGATCCTCTAGCGAGACACCAGGCAGAGATTCACGTTCGCCGTGTGAATTCTTCATACCGGAGAGATGTGCAGCTCAGTGGGCAACTCCCGGCGCACTGTCCATGCTGGAGGGGAGACCGAAGGTTCGATGCCTGGAGGAACGAAATGTCCGAAGGCCCAAGAAGTCATGACCCCGCCAAATCCGGGCGCCGCCCCGGACCGCTGAGCATCGGGCTGCTCGGCTCGCTCTCCCTGCACCTCGACCGGACGCCGGTGACGATCAGCGCGCCCAAGCAGCGCCAGGTGCTGGCCATGCTCGCCCTGAACGCGGGCCGGGTCGTCACCGTACCAGCGCTCATCGAGGAACTGTGGGGGGACCGCCCCCCGCGCAGCCACGCCACCACCCTGCAGACCTACGTCCTGCAGCTGCGCAACGCGCTGGCGGCGGCGGACGCCGACCGCCCGGGCGTGCGGCAGATCCTGAGCACCCGTCACAGCGGCTACCTGCTGGAGGAAGGGGCCTGCGAGACGGACGTCGAGGGGTTCGAGCGCCGGGTGCGGGCCGGTCGGGCGGCCTCCGAGATGGGCGACCACCGCCGCGCCTCCGAGGAGCTGCGGCAGGCCCTGCACCTGTGGCGCGGGCCCGCCCTGGTGGACGTCCGCAAGGGCACCGTCCTGGAGATCGAGGCGGTGTCGCTGGAGGAGAGCCGGCTCGGTGCGCTCGAGCGGCGCATCGCCTCCGACCTCGCCCTGGGGCGCCACGCCGACCTGCTGGGCGAGTTGACCCGGGTGGTGGCCCGGAACCCGATGAACGAGAACCTCTGCGCCTACCTGATGATCGCCCTCTACCGGGCGGGCCGCGTCGGCCGCTCGCTGGAGGCCTTCCACCGCCTGCGGTCCGTGCTCAACCACGAACTGGGCGTGGAGCCCTGTCCGCGGCTGCAGCGCCTGCAGACGGCGATCCTGTCGGGCGACCCGGCGCTGGACGTCTGGTCGGTGTCGTGGTCCCCGGAGGAGTTCGCGGCGAGCCGGCTCGCCCGGGTCTGAGACCGCGCCGGCCGGGTGCGGCCGCCCGGCGCGAGGTGGAGGGGAGGGGCGGGAGGAGGGGCTCCCGGAGGGCTGCGCGAGGGCGACGGCAGGCTGCCGCCGCCCTCACGCACGTCCGGCCGCGGCCCGGCCCCCGCGGGTACTCCGGGCGGACGCCGACCCGCGGCCGACCCGCCGCCGCAGGCCCCCGGCGCCCGCGGTGTGCAGCAGGATGGAGCGGCCGGGGCGGAAACCTTGTCGACGGGAGCGCACTGATGGTCGAGTCGTGGAGGTCCGGTCCGGCCGAGGTCCGGCCGGTCACCCTGGAGGCGGACGGACTGCCGGTCTCCGGACTGCTCGCCGAGCCGCCGGGAGGGCGGCCCCGGGCCGTGGTGGTCGCCCTGCACGGCGGTGGCATGAGCGCCGGCTACTTCGACTGCCGGGCGGTCGCCGGGCAGTCCCTGCTCGCCCTCGGCGCCGGGCTCGGCTGCACCGTGCTGGCGCTGGACCGCCCCGGCTACGGGGCCTCGGCCGCGCACCTGCCGGACGGGCAGGGCCTCGCCGAGCAGTCCGCGACGCTGCACCGGGTGCTGGCGGAGTTCGCCCGCCGGCACCCGGTGGGCGCCGGGTACTTCGTCGTGGCGCACTCCTACGGCGGGAAGCTGGCGCTGGCCGCCGCCGCCGACCCGGCCGGCCGCGACCTGCTCGGCCTGGACATCTCCGGCCTGGGCCACCGGCACGCCGTCGACCCGGAGCTGCTGCCCGGACCGGACCGCTCCGGCGAGTGGCGGCGGCACTGGGGGAGCACCCGGCACTACCCGACGGAGGCCTTCACGCTGGCCCGCGCCCTGGTCTCGCCGATGCCGCACCGTGAGTCCGCCGAGGTGCCGCGGTGGCCCGGGCTGCTGCCGGGGCTCGCCGCCCGGGTGCGGACACCGGTGCGGTTCACCTTCGCCGAGCAGGAGCAGTGGTGGCGGCACGACGAGGAGGCGGTGACCGAGCTGGCCGGCCTGTTCACCGGGACGACGGTGTGGGTGGACCGCCAGCCGGGCGCCGGGCACAACGTCAGCCTCGGCTGGGCGGCCCGCTCCTACCACCTGCGGGCGCTCGCGTTCCTGGACCAGTGCCTGCTGGCCGGGGCGGGCTGAGCGGCCGCCGGCGGGGGGAGGGCCGCCGCTCCGGGAGGGCTACTGGTCGAGGAAGGCGAGGACGGCCAGGACCCGGCGGTTGTCCCCGTCGGTGGGCAGCAGCCCGAGCTTGGTGAAGATGTTGCTGATGTGCTTGGCGACGGCCTTCTCGGAGATGAACAGCCCCTGGGCGATGCCGGCGTTCGAGCGGCCCTGGGCGACCCACTCGAGCACCTCCCGCTCGCGCTCCGAGAGGCTGCCGACGCTCTCGTCGCGCTCCTTGCGGATCAGGAGCTGGGAGATGACCTCCGGGTCCATCGCGGTGCCGCCGTCGGCGACCCGGCGGATCGAGTCCAGGAACTGCGAGCCGTTGGTGACGCGGTCCTTGAGCATGTAGCCGACGCCGCGGCCGCCGCTGGCGAGCAGCTCGCGGGCGTAGAGCGGCTCGACGTACTGGGAGAGCAGCAGGATGGGCAGGTCCGGCATGGTGCGGCGGGCGGCGAGGACGGCGCGCAGGCCCTCGTCGGTGAAGTTCGGCGGCAGCCGGACGTCGACGACCGCGACGTCCGGCTGCTGCTCGGTGAGGGCGGCGAGGAGGTCCGCCCCGTTGTCCACGGCGGCCACCACCTCGTGCCCGTAGGCCTGGAGGAGGCGGATCAGACCGTCCCTCAGGAGGAAGTGGTCTTCGGCGAGGACAATACGCACGGAAGCTCCATCGTCACCATGGTCGGGCCGTTCACGGGGCTGTTCACGGCCAGGACCCCGTCGAAGGTGCTGAGCCGTCGCTCGATGCCGCGCAGGCCGGTGCCCCGGGTGGCGTCCGCTCCGCCGCGACCGCTGTCGGTCACGGTGATGCGCAGCATGCCGTGATCGTAACGGATGTCGATCCAGGCCCGGTCGGCGCCGGAGTGCTTGGCGACGTTGGTGAGGATCTCCGAGATCGCGAAGTAGGCGGCCGACTCGACCGGCATCTCCGGGCGGCCCTGCAGGTCGACGACGACCTCGGTCGGGACGGGGCAGACCATGGCCAGGGCGCGGACGGCGTCGGCGAGCCCGCGGTCGGCGAGCACCGGCGGGTGGATGCCGCGGACCAGGTTGCGGATCTCCTCCAGGGCCTTGGAGGAGGACTGGCGGGCCTCGATCAGCAGCGCCCGGACGGCCTCCGGGTTGGTCTCCAGCAGGTGCTCGGCGGCGTCCAGGGTCATGCCCATCGCGACCAGCCGGGCCTGGGCGCCGTCGTGCAGGTCGCGCTCGATCCGGCGGATCTCGGCCATCTGGGTGTCGACGGCGGTGCTGCGGGTGGTGGTGAGGTGCTCGATCCGGCTGGCCATCAGCTCCTGCTCGCTGGGCGCCAGCATGGAGTGGGTGTACAGGGCGTGCTTGCGGACCGCGCGGGGCGCCATCCACAGCGCCAGCGGCAGCTGCAGCGCCCCGAGGACGCCGGCCAGCACCGCGGTGGCCTGACCGTCGATCGGGATGAACTGGTACCAGAGGCCGTCCCACTCGGTCGACAGCGGGACGCCGAAGAAGGCCAGGAAGATCCCCCAGAAGCCGCTGAGCAGCACCGCGATCGGCATGAAGGCGAGGAAGCCGCCGGCGATCGGGTCGGTGAGCACCCAGGCGAACTCCCGCCGGGTCTGCGGGTCGCTCATGATCCAGCGGTAGCGGGCGACCGCCCCCGAGGCGCCCTCGGGCGCCGCGGGCAGACCGGCCGGCGGGCCGGGGATCCGCACGCCGGCCCAGGCCTCGGACAGGGCGCGCTGACGGGCGGCCAGCGAGCGGACGCCCTCCATGGCCCGCGGCACCAGGCCGAGACCGGGGCCGACCAGGGAGATCGCGCCGGTGACGCCGAGCGACCGGCCGAAGGCCGCGACGGACATCCAGCAGAGGGACAACGCCCGCCGCAGACCGGTGAATCCGGCGGGGACGGAGAATCCCCTGATCTCGACCGCCGAGGGGCTTCCCCCGAGCTGCATCGTGCGGTCCATGACCCGCTCCTCTCTGGTGCCGTTCGCACTGCCCCGGCCGTGTGGCCGTGCGTCCATTCTGGCCGGGACGAGGGGGAGAAATCGGTAGTACTAACCCCCCTCTTGAGCGGCGCGAGGGGGAGGTTCCCCTACCTCGCGCCGCCTGCGCCCCCGGTCAGAAGCCGTCCGCGGTCGCCTCGGCGCCGGTTTCGGCCGCGACGAACAGCGACAGGGTGTCGGCCACGCAGACCGCGCTCGGCTGGCCCTCGACCTCCACGGTCATCCGGACCGCGGCCAGGTGGCCCATCGGGGTCTCGCGGACGCTGGTGACCTTGGCGCCGCCGCGCACCCGGGCGCCGACCGGGATCGGGCGGGCGAAGCGGACCTTGTCCAGGCCGAAGTTGACGCCCAGCTTGACGTCGTGGATCTCGAAGATCGCGCGCATCATCGCGGGCAGCAGGCCGAGCGTCATGTAGCCGTGGACGATCGTCCCGCCGAACGGGCCGGTGGCGGCGCGCTCCGGGTCCACGTGGATCCACTGGAGGTCGCCGGTGGCGCCCGCGAACCGGTCGACGCTGTCCTGGGTGACCTCGAGCCACTCGCTGTACCCGAGGTGCTCCCCGGTCGCCTCGGTGAATTCGGCCAGGCTGGCAAAGGATCTCATGCGGGTGATTCTGGGCGGCCGTCCACGGCGCCGACAAGGCGTTCGGGGCCCGCGGGGGCGTTCGGTCAGCGCGCCGTCAGCTGGCCGTCAGCGAGCGGGCGCGCGGGCCCCGGAAACGGCCGACGCCCGCCGGTGGTGGGGCACCGGGCGGGCGTCGGACGGTCGTGCGGGGCGGCTCAGCCGTAGCGCTTGAGCTCGTGGAAGAAGTCCGGCACGGTGTGCAGCTGCCCGCTCGCCAGGACGCGGTCGTAGACGTGCTTGGCGACGGCCATGTCGAGCACGCCGAGGCCGAACGGGGAGAACACCACCGGGCGGTCGGACGGCGGGGTGATGCCGCCGGTGAGCACGTCGTAGAGCGTGCCGGCGACGAAGTCGCGGTGGCCGACCTGCTGCTCGGCCAGGTGCGGCGAGGTGCCCGCCTTCATGCAGTGCTCGATGTCGTCGACGACGTTCCACGAGTCGAGGACGATCTCCGCGGACAGGTCGCGCAGCGAGACGTGCAGCACCAGCGGGTTGTGCGAGAACCACTGCGGGTCCGTCACGTGCGGCTCGCCGGCCACGGTGGCGAAGACCACCAGGTCGCTGGAGCGGATCAGCTGCTCGGCCTTGTCGTGGACGGTGATCGCGACGTCCTCGCCCTCGGCCCGGCGCAGGTACTCCGAGAAGCCCCGGGCGTGCTCGGCGGACAGGTCGTGGACGCCGATCTCGGTGAAGTCGAAGCCGTTGGCCGCCAGGTAGGTGTGCACGTACCGGGCGATCAGGCCGACGCCGAAGAAGCCGACGCTGGTGGGGCGCTCGCCGCGGGCGTCGGCCAGCCGGGCCGCCGCGAGGGCCGCGGAGGCCGCGGTGCGGGCCGCGCTGATGATCGAGCTCTCCAGGCAGGCGAACGGGTAGCCGGTCTCGGCGTCGTTGAGGATCAGCACGGCCGAGGCGCGGGGCAGGCCGGCCGCCACGTTCTCCGGGAAGCTGGAGATCCACTTGATGCCGTGCACGCCGACCTCGCCCTTGACCGAGGCCGGCAGGGCGATGATCCGCGAGGACGGGCGGTCGGGGAAGCGCAGGAAGTACGAGTCCGGGTTGACCGTCTGGCCCTCGCCGTGCAGCCGGTACGCGGCCTCGACCGTGGCGACGACCTCGTCCTCGTGCCCGTTGAGGGCCTCGTGCACCTGGGCGCCGGAGACCACGGCGAAGGGAGGTACCTGATTCATGGGAACACTGCTCCTGGTCGAACGGTCGGAACGGGGGCGGAACGGTCGGAACGGGGTGGGCGGCCGAGCGGCCCGGCCGGGGCGCGGAGCGCCCCGGCCGGCGCTCAGCCGATCCGGGCCAGGCCCTTGGCGCGCTGCCGGGCCCGCCCGCGCGAGACCACCATCGGGTCCCAGTCCGGGCCGCGCTCGGGCAGCCGCGAGGCGTCGCCCAGCACGGACCCGGCGAGCACCTCGGGCAGCAGGCCGCGCCCGATGATCTGCGAGGCGGCGGCCATCCCGCAGGTGGCGACGGCGCCCAGGCCGCTGCCGTAGCGGACGCTCTGGCCCACCACGTACAGGCCCTCGACGTCGGTGCGGACGTCGGGGCGCTGGCCCACGCCGCCCCAGCTGGCCATGCCGTACGGGGTGCCGCCGGTGCCGCGGATGTAGCGCTCGTGGCTGAGCGGCGTGGCCGTCTCCACGTGCGTGATCCGGTCCCGGAACGGGCCGACGACCTTCTCGGCGGTGGTCAGCATCAGCTCGGTGAGCTGCTGCTTGCGGGCGACGTAGGCGGCGTTGCGGCGGTACGGCTCGCCGTCCACCGGTCCGCCGCCGACGCCCCAGAACCCGTGGCCGGCCGGGCAGCCGGTCATCAGCTGGAAGTTGCTGTGGCCGGGCGGGCAGACCGCCGCCGCGCCCGGGTCCTTGAGGGAGGCGAAGGAGAAGGTGAGCTGCGGCACGGACTCCATCGAGCCGTCGCGCGCGTAGCGCTCCTGCATCGCCGCGTGCGCGGCCTCCATGTCGTCGCTGTCGTGCCACCAGATGTTGGCGTTCGGCAGACCCGGCAGTTCGGTGTCCAGCGCGACGTACACGGCGACGACGGCGCCGCGCATGGTCGCCGCGCGGGTCTTGGCGACCAGCTCGGCGGGGAAGGCCTCCTCGCCGCCGCACAGGTCGAGCACGGTGCGCCGGTAGTCCGCGTTGGAGATCACCAGCGGGGCGGAGATCCGCGTACCGTCGGTGAGTTCGACGCCGGTGGCGCGCCCGTCCTCGATCAGGATGCGGCGCACCTCGCAGCGGGTGCGCAGCTCGCCGCCGGCGGACTCCAGTGCCTCGACGAACGCGGCCACCAGCACTTGGCCGCCGCCCTCCGGGTAGTAGGCGCCGCGCAGGTAGTGGTCCAGCATGGCGGCGTGCTCGGAGAAGGTGATGCCGTCCGGCATGGTGCCGTAGTTGCCGGCCTGCGCCGCGACGAGGGTGCGCCCCTTGGGGGAGAGACCGCAGTGGTCGAGGGCCTGGGCGAGCGTCCGGCGGGTCCACCGCATGGTCTGCGGGGAGCGGCGGAACAGCTCCACCATCGAGGCGCCGTGCAGGCCGTCCCGGGTGGCGCCGGCCACCGCCTCGGCGAGGTCGACGAACCGGTCGATCCGGTCGGCCTCCTCCGGCAGTGCCTGGCGGAGCCGGTCCCGGTAGGCGTTCCAGCCGGCCGGCACGTCCACCGTGGCGGTGGGCGTGATGATCCGGTCGAACCCCTGCTCGTTGTCCATCGGGAGGAAGTTCACCCGGTCGCGGACGCCGAGGCCGGACAGGATCGCCGGGAACAGCCCGCCCGGGCCGCAGTCGCCCAGGTAGTGCGTGCCCACGTCGAACTCGTACTTGCGCCGGCGGCGGAACACGTGCGCGTTGCCGCCCGCGATGTCGTGCTGTTCGAGGACGAGCACGCTGCGCCCGTCCGCGGCCAGGTAGCCCGCGCTGACCAACCCGCCGAGACCGCTGCCGACGACGATCGCGTCGTAGTGGTCTCTGAGTCCCTCGGCCCCCCGCATGCGCGCCCCCATTCGCGTTGCTGCCATCAGAACGTGCCGCCGCCGTGGATCTCGAGGACCGAGCCGCTGATGTACGCGGCGCGGTCGGACACCAGGAAGGAGACCAGGTCGGCCACCTCCTCGGGCTTGCCGGCCCGGCCGAGCGCGACGTTCTTCAGCATCCGCTCCACCGCGGCCTCGGACATGTCGCCGACCATGTCGGTGGCGATCAGGCCCGGGGCGACCACGTTGGCGCGCACGCCGCGCGGGCCGCACTCCTTGGCGAGGGACTTGGTGAAGCCGATGATCCCGGCCTTGGACGCGGCGTAGTTGGCCTGCCCGAGATTGCCGTAGATGCCCGACACCGAGGACAGGTTGACGATCGACCCGCTGCGGCGCTTGCTCATCGCGAACGCGGCGGCGCGGCAGACGTGGTAGACGCCGTCGAGGTTGGTCCGCAGGACCTGGTTCCAGTCGTCCTCGGGCATCAGGATCACCGGGCGGTCCCGGGTGATGCCGGCCGAGGTGACGGCGGCGTCGACCGGGCCGAGCTCGCGCTCGGTGCGGCCGAACCAGTCGCGGACCTGCTCCGGGTCCGCGACGTCACAGGCCGTGGCCGTGATCCGGGTGCCGAACTCGCCGGCCTCCTTGGCGAGTTGCTCGGCCGCCTCGGCGTTCGAGCGGTAGCAGAAGGCGACGTCGTAGCCGTCCTGGGCCAGGCGCAGCACGATGGCCTTGCCGATGCCCCGGGACCCGCCGCTGACCAGCGCGATCACGCCTGTTCCCCGATCAGTCTGAGGACGGCGCAGCCCACGGCGCCGTCACGGTCGACGGCGGACACCAGGGCGATCCGGCCCCGGGCCGCCGGGTCGGCCTCGGCCACGCCGAGCACCGCCTGGATCTGGAAGGTCGCCGCGGCGGCACTGGTGTCGCCGATCAGCTCCATGGACGGGATCCGGCTCAGCGCCTCGGCCGGCAGCAGCGCGGCCAGCGCCTCGTGCTCGGCCCGGCCGGCCGCGGTGGGCGCGGCGCACGGCACGGCGGCCCACACCTCGTCGGCGGTGACGCCGGCGCGGTCCAGGGCGTGCCGGACGCAGGCGGTGACGGCGGCCGCCGGGTCGTCGTCGATGTCGACGCGGGTCTCGACGGCCAGCACGGCGGCGATCGCCGGACGCTGGGCGGTGCCGGCGTGCTCGACCACGAACAGGCCGCAGCCCTCGCCGAGCAGCGGCGTGGAGTCGCCGGGGGCGACGGCGGTGTGCTCGATCCAGGCGTGCGCGGCCGAGAACTCCTCGGCGGAGCCGACCAGGTACTTGGTCGCCCGGCCCTGGCCCATCAGCCGGCGGGCGTAGCTGAGCGCGAGCAGACCGGAGACCCGGCCGCCGGCCACGGTGGTGTTGGGGCCCTTGAGGTCGTGCCGGATGGCGGTGGCGCCCGCGGCGTGGTTGAGGCTGCCGAAGGGGATCCGGCCGGCGTCGACGTGGAAGGGCAGCGCGTTGGTGTAGGACTGCTTGAGGAAGTTGGTGACGTTCTCCAGGCTGCCCATCGAGATGCCGAGGACCACACCGGTGCGGTCGTCGGTCTCCACCACCCGGTTGCCGTCGGCGTCCTGGAGCAGGCCGTCGGAGGCGACCAGGGTCAGGGCGGTGAGGCGGTCCATCTTGGCGGTGCCGCTCGGGCCGAGCAGGCCCTTGATGTCGAAGCCGGGCACCAGGCAGACGTCGGGCGAGGGCAGCGGGCCGAGGTCGGCGTCCGCCTTGACGGCGGTCTTGGCCCCGGCGCGCACGCCGGCCGCGAAGTCCTGGCGGGTCAGGCCGTACGGCGACACGGCCGACCAGCCGGTGATGACGAGCGTCTCCGGCGGCAGGGCCGCCGGGGTGGCTGCGCTTTCCAATGAACTCGTCATCTCAGACTCGCTCTCCGTACGTGCCAAGGATCAGGATGGCGTTGTTGCCGGCGAAGGCACTGGAGTTGTTCTCCACGATCCGGACCTCGGCGTCGACGGCCTGGTTGGGCACGACGTCCAGCGGGCAGTCCGGGTCGGTCTCCAGGTGGTTGATGGTCGGCGGGATGAACTGGTGCTCGATGGCGAGGCCGCAGGCGATCGCGCCGAGCGCGCTGGCCGCGCCCATCGAGTGGCCGAGCATCGACTTCACCGCGACGGTGCGCGGCGGGGCGTCGCCGTACACGTCGAGGATGGCCGCCGACTCGGTCTTGTCGTTGGCCTTGGTGCCGGTGCCGTGCGCGGAGATGAAGTCGATCTCGTCCCGTTCGACGCCGGCGTCGTCCAGCGCGAGCCGGATGCCGCGGGCGATGCCGTCCCGGTTGGGCGCGGTCGGGTGCGCGGCGTCGCAGCTGAGGCCGTAGCCGAGCACCTCGGCGTAGATGTGCGCGCCGCGGGCGAGGGCGGACTCCAGGCTCTCCAGGACGAGGATGCCCGCACCCTCGCCGGTCAGGATGCCCTGGCGGTTCTTGTCGAACGGGCGGACCACGTCCGGGGTGAGCGCGCCGAAGCGCTTGAACAGGGCGAAGGCCTTGCGGCAGACGGCGTCCGCGCCGCCGCACAGGGCGATGTCGACCTCGCCGGAGCGGATCGCGTCCAGGCCGTAGCCGATCGAGTAGTTGCCGGCCGCGCAGGCGGTGGTGATGGTGGTCGGCTCGACGTTCGGCATCCGCAGCTCGCGGGCGATGGCGGTGGTCAGCCGGCCGGCGTTGATCCGGCGGGACAGCACCGGGTCCATGGCCTCCGGGTCGCCGGCCGCGAGCTCCTGCTCGACCAGCACGCCGATGTCGTGGCCCTCGCCGTCGGTGGTGCCGACGCTGATGACGGCCTGGCGCTCGCCGAGGTCGGCCTCGGTGAGCCCGGCGTCCTCCACGGCCATCCGGGCGGCGGCGACGGCGAACTGCCCGGCCCGGCCCACGTCCTCGAGCGGGACGTTGCGGATCCAGCGCTCCGGCTCGAAGTCCGGGACCTCGCAGGCGACGTTCTGGCCGAAGCCCTCGGTGTCGAAGCGGGTGATCGGCCGCGCACCGGAGCGCCCGGCCCGCAGCCCCGCGGTGTACTCCTCGACCCCCGTGCCGATGCTGGAGATCGCCCCGAGGCCGGTGAGGACGACCCTGCGGCGGTCGGCCGGCACGCCGCCCCGGGGTGCCGCTGGTGACTGTGCGGTGGACATGGGACTCCTTAAGCAGTGGGATGCCTGCGAGCGGGGGTTCCGGTGCCGGAACCCGCCCCGATCACCAGCCGGCGGCCGCCGCGGTCACCTGGTAGGTGGCCTCCACGTTGACCATCTTCGGCAGCTCGTTCATGTCGATGACGATGGAGTACTCCATCTCCAGCGCGCTCAGCACGTCGATCAGCTTGAGCGAGTCGGCGCCCAGCTCGTCGACGAACAGTGCGGTGTCGGCGAACTCGGTGTGCACGTCGATGTTCTCGGCGACGATCTCGCGGATCCGGGTGAGACGCTCCGGCGCAACCGTGGTCATGCTCGTTCCTCCGTCTGTCCAGGGGCCCTGAAGTGGCTTCCGAGTAGGAACGTAGTCAGCCCCGATGACGGGTCGATGACGTCCAACTGACCGCTCACTGACGGGTCCTGTCGGGGGGTGGAAGGCCAGGTCGCAGGGGGTGCCGGGGGGCAAAACGACCGCCCGCCGCACCCTCGGGCCAGGGCCCTGGTGGGTGCGGCGGGCGGCGGTGGCGCGGCCGTTCGGACGCGCGGTGGCGGTGGGCCGGTCAGCCCTGCTGCTGCAGGCTGAGCGGTCGCATGTCGGTCCAGTTGGTCTCGATGTGGGTGACGGCGGTGGCCCGGTCGGTGGCCTCCAGGGCGACCGTCCAGCCCTCGGGCACCGCGGCGAAGGACGGCCACAGGGAGTGCTGCCCCTCCTCGTTGACGAGGACGAGGAAGGTGCCGTCTTCGCGGTCAAAGGGGTTCGCCATGACTGTTCTCCAGCTCTCGGGAAGGTCTCGGGATCTCGGGCGTGCCGGGTTGATCGGGCGTCAGGTGGTCGGGTCGGCGGCCAGGGCGGCGAGGGCGCGTTCGACGGCGGTGCCGATCGCCGCCGCCGGGGCGGGCTGCAGCATCTGCTGGTGTCCGCAGTCCACGTCGTGCGCGAGGACGGCGGAACCGACGTACGGCTCCCAGCCCTTGACCTTGAGGGCGCGTTCCTCCGGGGTGGGCCGGTCCTCGCCGCCGGCCGCGACGAAGAGCGTCATCGGGCAGCCGTCGAAGCGGGTGGGCGTGAACCGCTGGAACAGCTCCAGGTTGTTCCGCATGACGTCCAGCAGCCGTTCCAGCGTACCCGGTTCGAGCGCGGCGAGGGGGCCCTCGGTGCGGGCCAGGTGCGCGGCGACGTCCTGCGGGGTGAGCCGGTGCAGGCCGGTGGCGTCGACGCCGGCCTCGGCGAGGAAGTCGGCGAGGAACTCCGCGTCGCTCGGCCGGGCGTCCGGTGCGTCGTCCGGGTAGGCGTCCAGGTTGGCCAGGAACGCCACCCGCTCCCCGGCGGCCTGCAGCCGGACGGCCATCTCGTGGGCGACGACCCCGCCGTAGGACCAGCCGAGCAGGTGGTACGGCCCGTGCGGCTGGACGGCCCGGACCCTGGCCAGGTACTCCTCGGCGACGTCCCCCAGGTCGGTCGGCAGCGGGCCGTCCCCGGACAGACCGCGGGCCTGCAGCCCGTAGACCGGCTGGTCCGGGTCCAGGTGCTCGGCGAGCGCGGCGAACGGGATCGCGAAGCCGAGGCCGCCGTGCACGCAGAACAGCGGCGGGCGCCCGCCGGCGGCCCGGATCGGCAGGACGGGGCCGAGCAGGTCGACCGCGCCGCCCCCGGCGGCGCCGGCGGCCAGCGCCTCCAGGGTGCGGTGCTCGAAGACCGCGCCGAGGCTGATCGGCAACCCGGCCAGGGTGGCCGCGTTGACCAGCCGGATCGCCTTCAGGCTGTCCCCGCCGAGCGCGAAGAAGGAGTCGTCCGGGCCGACCGGGGCGATCCCGAGGACCTCCTCGACGGCCGCGTAGAGCAGCCGCTCCGGCCCGGTGCGGGGCGCCTGCGGGGCGCGTGCCGCGGGGGCGGGGGCGGGCAGCGCCCTGACGTCCAGCTTGCCGTTGGCGTTCAGCGGCAGTTCGGGCAGCACCGTGTAGGCGTCCGGGACCATGTAGCCGGGCAGCGAGCGGGCCAGGTGGCTGCGCAGCGCGGCCTGGTCCGGCTCCGGTCGGCCGTCGGCGGGCACCAGGTAGGCGACCAGGCGGCGCTGGCCGGCCGCGTCGGCGGGGGCCAGGACGGCGGCCCGGGCGACGTCCGGGTGGTCGGCCAGCAGCCGCTCGATCTCGCCGAGTTCGATCCGGTAGCCGCGGATCTTGACCTGCTGGTCGGCGCGGCCGACGTACTCGATCCGGCCGTTGCGGTCCCAGCGGACGAGGTCGCCGGTGCGGTACATCCGGGCGCCGCCCGGCTCGAACGGGCAGGCGACGAAGCGGTCGGCGGTCAGCGCGGGCCGGTTCAGGTAGCCGCGGGCCAGGCCCGCGCCGGCCAGGTAGAGCTCGCCGACCACGCCGCGCGGCACCGGCCGCAGCGCCCCGTCCAGGACGTACGCGGTGGTGTCGCCGATCGGCAGGCCGATCGGGACGGTGCCGTCGGCCCGGCCGAGGTCCTGGCCGGTGGCGAAGGTGGTCACCTCGGTGGGGCCGTACACGTGGAACACGGTGGTGTCCGGCAGGGCGGCCCGCAGCCGGTCCAGGTGGTCGCGGGAGTGGGCCTCGCCGCCGGTCAGCAGCGCGCGCAGCGGGGCCAGGGCGCGCGGCCGGGTGTCGGCGAGGGTGTTGACGAACTGGGTGGTGAGGAAGGCGACGGTCACCCCGGCCCGGGCCGTGAACTCCTCCAGGGCCTGCGGGTCGGCCGGGCCGGGCGGGTGGATCGCCAGCCGGGCGCCGTGGGCGAGCGCGCCCCAGATCTCGAAGGTGGAGGCGTCGAAGGCGACCGGCGCGAAGTAGAGGAAGGTGTCCTGCGCGGTCGGCGCCAGTTCGGGCAGGCCCAGCACCAGGCGGACGGCGGCGCGGTGCGGGACGGCGACGCCCTTGGGCTTGCCGGTGGAGCCGGAGGTGTGGATGACGTACAGCAGGTCGTCGGGGTCGATCGGCACGGCGGGCACCGGGGTGCCGGGCAGGGCGGCCAGTTCGGCCGCGGTGGCCGGCTCGTCCAGGACCAGCCGGGTCACCCCCGCGGGCAGCTCGCGATCGGCCAGCGAGCGCTCGGTGAGCAGCAGCCGGACGCCGCCGTCGGTGAGCATGTCGCCGACCCGCTCGTCGGGGTGGGACGGGTCGATCGGCAGGTAGGCGGCGCCGGTGCGGGCGATCGCCAGCAGGGCGGTGACCACGGCCGGGCCGCGCTCCAGGCGCAGGGCCACCAGGTCGCCCCGGCGGGCGCCGCGGGCGGTCAGCAGGCGGGCCAGCCGGTTGGCCCCGGCGTCCAGCTCCGCGTAGGTGGTGCGGCGCAGCTCGCCGGGGCGGCCGGGCTCGGCGTGGACCAGGGCGACCGCGTCCGGCGCGGCCGCGATCCGCTCGTCGACCAGGGCGGTGAGGGTGGTGCGCGGGGTGCCGGCCCGGTGGGTGCCGAGGGCGAGCAGCTCCGCCTCCTCCGCGGGCGCGAGCAGCTCCAGCCGGGAGAGCGGTTCGGCGGGCGCGGCGAGGGCGGCGGCGAGCAGCCGCAGGTAGGCCTCGGTGATCCGGCGGGCGGTGGCGCGCTCGAACAGGTCGGTGCGGTACTCGACGGCCAGCGCGAGCGCGCCGTCGGCCTGCTCGGTGAGCTGGAAGAAGAGGTCCCACTTGGCGGTCCGGACCGGGACGGGCTGCTCGGTGACGACGAGCTCCGGGTCGGCGGCGGGCGCCGGGGCGGGGCCGGCCTGCTGGAAGCCGAGCATCACCTGGAACAGCGGGTGGCGGGCCATCGAGCGCTCGGGGTTGAGTACCTCGACCAGCTTCTCGAAGGGCACGTCCTGGTGCTGGTGGGCGGCCAGGTCGTAGGCCCGGACCCGTTCGGCCAGCTCGCGCAGGCCCGGGTCGCCGGAGGTGTCGGTGCGCAGCACCAGGGTGTTGACGAACATGCCGACCAGGTCGTCGAGCCGTTCGTCGGTGCGGCCGGCGATCGGGCTGCCGAGCGGGATGTCGGTGCCCGCGCCGAGCCGGGTGAGCAGGGCGGCCAGCCCGGCCCGCAGCAGCATGAAGGGGCTGACGCCCCAGGCGGCGGCCAGTCGGTGCAGTTCCTCGACGAGCTGCGGCGGGACGGCGGTGCGCACGACGTCGCCGCGGTGGTCGGCCCGGGTGCCGCGCGGGTGGTCGTAGGGCAGCGCCAGCTCCTCCGGCAGGCCCTTCAGGGTCTCCGTCCAGTGGCCGAGCTGGCGGGCGAGTTCGCTCGCCGGGTCGGTCTCGGAGCCCAGCAGCTCGCGCTGCCACAGCGCGTAGTCGGCGTACTGGACGGGCAGCGGCGGCAGTTCGGCGGGGCGGCCGGAGCGGCGGGCGCGGTAGTACGCGGTGAGGTCGCGGGCGAGCGGGGCGAGCGACCAGCCGTCACCGGCGATGTGGTGCAGGACGAGGGTCAGCACGTGCTCGTCCGGGCCGAGGGCGAACAGCCGGGCGCGCAGCGGGAGTCCGTGCTCCAGGTCGAAGCCGCGGGCGGCCTCGGCGGCGAGCGCCTCCGGCAGTCCGGCCTCGGTGACCTCGGTGACCGGGAGCGGGACGACGGCCTCGGCCGGTGCGAGCACCCGCTGTTCGGCGGGTCCGGCACCGGCGCCGGATACGGGGGTGGAACCGGCGCCGGTGGTCTGGGGGGTCCCCTCAGGGGAGGCGGGCAGCTGCGGGAAGACGGTCCGCAGTGCCTCGTGGCGGGCCACCACGTCCTGCAGGGCGTCCTGCAGGGCGGCGGTGTCCAGCCGGCCGGTCAGCCGGATCGCCAGCGGGATGCCGTACAGCCCGCCGGGCGCGCCCAGGTGCTCGACGAACCAGAGCCGCTGCTGCGCGTGGGACAGCGGCAGCACCGCCGGGCGCGGGCCCGCGGTGAGCGGGGGCCGGCCGGGCGCGGCGGCGCCGAGCCGTTCGGCGAGGCGGGCGGGGGAGGGGGCCTCGAAGAGGTCCCGGACCTGGAGTTCGGCGCCGAGTCCGGCGCGGACCCGGTTGACGATCCGGGTGGCCAGCAGCGAGTGGCCGCCGAGGGTGAAGAAGTCGTCGTCGGCGCCGACCCGGTCGAGGCCGAGCACCTCGGCGAAGACGCCGCAGAGCAGCTCCTCCTCGCGGCCGCGCGGGGCGCGGGCCGAGGTGGCGTAGGCGGGCGCGGGCAGGGCGCGGCGGTCGAGCTTGCCGTTGGCCGTGAGCGGCAGCGCGGCGAGCGGGACGACGGCCGCCGGGACCATGTACTCGGGCAGCCGCTCGGCGGTGAACTCCCGCAGCCCGGCCGGGTCGGCGCCGTCGCGCAGCACCACGTAGCCGACCAGCCGCTGGTCGCCGGGCCGGTCCTCGCGGGCGACCACGGCGGCCTCGGCGACCGCCGGGTGCCGGCCGAGGACGGTGGCGATCTCGCCCAGCTCGATGCGGAAGCCGCGCAGCTGGACCTGTTCGTCGGCGCGGCCCAGGTACTCCAGGGTGCCGTCGGCGCGCCAGCGGCCGAGGTCGCCGGTGCGGTACATCCGGGTGCCGCCGGGCTCGAACGGGCAGGCGACGAACCGGGCCGCGGTGAGGTCGGGGCGGTTCAGGTAGCCGCGGGCCAGGCCCGGGCCGCTGATGTAGAGCTCGCCGGGCACCCCGGCGGGGACGGGCTGCAGGGCCCCGTCGAGCAGGTAGACCCGCAGGTCGGGGATGCCGCGCCCGATCACGCTCCCGCCGCCGCCGGCCGCGGTCGCGGCGTCCAGCTCCTGGTGGGAGACGTGCACCGTGGTCTCGGTGATGCCGTACATGTTGACCAGACGGGGCGCGTCGTCGGGGTGGCGGGCGTACCAGTCGGCGAGCTTGCCGACGTCCAGGGCCTCGCCGCCGAACACCACGGTGCGCAGGGCGAGCGGGCGCGGGCGCTCGGCGTCGGCCCGGATCAGCTGGTAGAAGGCGGAGGGCGTCTGGTTGAGGACGGTCACCCGTTCCTCGGCGAGCAGGTCCAGGAAGGCGTCCGGGGAGCGCGACACGTCGTACGGGACGACGACCAGCCGGCCGCCGCGCAGCAGCGCGCCCCACAGCTCCCAGACGGTGAAGTCGAAGGCGATGGAGTGGAACAGGGTCCAGACGTCGCCGGGGCCGAAGCCGAACCAGCCGTCGGTGGACTCCAGCAGCCGCGCCACGTTCTGGTGCGGCACCACCACGCCCTTGGGGCGGCCGGTGGAGCCGGAGGTGTAGATGACGTAGGCCGGGTCGTCGGGGGTGGCCGCGGTCTCCGGCGCGGTGGCCGGGCGGGCGGCCAGGTCGGCCGCGGTCTCCGGGGCGTCCAGGTCGACGCGCGGCACGTCCGCGGCCTCGGGCAGCTCGGGCAGCACGCCCGCGGCGGTGAGCAGCAGGACGGGTCGGGCGTCGCCCAGGGTGTAGCCGATCCGGTCGGCCGGGTGGCCGGGCTCCAGCGGCAGGTAGGCCGCGCCGGCCTTGAGGACGGCGAGGACGGCGACGACCAGCTCGGCGCCGCGCGGCAGCGCGACGGCGACGAGGCTCCCGGGGCCGGCGCCGCGGGCGGCGATCAGGTGGGCGAGCCGGTTGGCCCGCTCGTCCAGCTCGCGGTAGCGCAGGGCGGTGCCGGGCGCGGTGACCGCGACGGCGTCGGGGGTGCGGGCGGCCTGCTCGGCGAACAGCTCCTGGACGGTGGCGCGCCGGGCGGGCTGCCGGGGCGCGGTGGCGGCGCCGCTCCACTCCTGGAGGATGCGGTCCAGTTCGGCGGGTTCGGGCGCGCCGAGCCGGGCGAGCGGGGTCCGAGGGTCGTCCGCGACCTGCTCCAGGACGCGGAGCAGCCGGTCCAGGACCTTCGTGGCGCAGGCCTCCGGGTCCTCGGCGAAGGCCGAGGCGCGGTAGGCGAGCTGGAGGTCCAGCCGCTCCCCGGGGAAGACGGTGAGGCTCAGCGGGTAGTGGGTGGCCGAGAGCATCCGGGCGGCGCTGACGGTGCCCCCGGACTCGCGGAACAGCGCGGCCTCGTCCAGCGGGTAGCTCTGGAAGGCGAGGACGGTGTCGAACAGCTCGCCCTGGACGCCGGAGGCGGCCTGCGCCTCGGCGAGCGGCAGGTGCTCGTGCGGCATCATCGCGAGCTGCTGGCCGGCCAGGGCGGTGAAGAGCTCGTCCGCCCGCTGGTCCGGGCGGAGGTCGGCGCGCACCGGCAGGGTGTTGGCGAACAGCCCGATCATCGACTCGACGTCCGGGACCTCGGCCGGGCGGCCGGAGGTGACGGCGCCGAACACCACGTCCTCGCGGCCGGTGAGCCGGCCGAGCAGCAGTGCCCAGCAGCCCTGGACCACGGTGTTCAGGGTCAGGCCCCGGCCGCGGGCCCAGCCGGAGAGCGCCGCGGTGCGCTCCGGTGACAGGAACCGCCGGACGAAGGAGGGCAGTTCGGGCTCCCGCCCGGGAGCGGCCGCGGGCAGCGCCCGGACCGGCCCGTCGAGGCCGTCGAGCAGTCCGGCCCAGGCCGCCCGCGCGGCGTCCCGGTCGCGGCCGTTCAGCCAGGTCAGGAACGAGCGGTACGGCGCGGGCGCGGGCAGGGCGGCCGCGGTCGCGGCGTCGCCGAGCTGCATCAGCTCGCGGACGGCCAGCGGGAAGGACCAGCCGTCCATGACGATGTGGTGCACCGACCAGAGGAACCGGTGGTGCCCCTCGCCGAGCCGGATCAGGCTGAACCGCATCAGCGGCGGCCTGGCCAGGTCGAAGCGGCGCTGCCGGTCCTCGGCCGCCAGCCGCTGCGCCGCGGCCTCCCGCTCCCCCTCGGGCAGCCCGGTGAGGTCGTGCAGCCGCCACTCGGGCGCGACCTCGGTCTCCTTGAGGACGACCTGGACGGGCTCGCCGGTCTTGCGGTTGCGGAAGCAGGCCCGCAGGTTGGGGTGCCGGCGCAGCAGGGCCGCGGAGGCCTCGCGCAGCCGGGCGGCGAGCTGCTCGCCGTCACCGGCGTTCGGTCCGTCGATCTCGGCGACGAACTGGAGGGTGTACGGGTCGGGCGAGGCCTGGTCGTACGAGGACAGGAAGAGCAGCCCCTGCTGCAGGGGGGAGAGCGGAAGTACTTCGCTGATCTTCGACCCGGGTCTGGGGGCGGTCGTCACGAAAGTTCCTCATTCAACTCGAATTCCAGATCGGCCAGTTCCTCGTCGGACAGGGCGATCAGACTGCTTCCGGACTCCATCGGGGCGGTCTCGGCGGCGTCCTCCGCGAGTTCCTCGGCGACCTGTGCGAGGGCGGCCGCGGTCTTGTGCGTGAAGATGTCGCGGGTGGTGAGGGTGAGACCGGCCCGCCGGGCGCGGCTGACGACCTGGATGGAGCGGATGCTGTCGCCGCCGAGGGCGAAGAAGTCCTCGTCGATGCCGACCCGCCCGGTGCCGAGCACCTCGGCCAGGATCTCGGTGAGCACCTGCTCGCGCTCGTTGCGCGGGGCCCGGGCCTCCGCGAGCTCTCCCAGGTCGGGCTCCGGCAGGGCCTTGCGGTCGAGCTTGCCGTTCGGGGTGAGGGGCATGGCGTCGAGGACGAGCCAGGAGGCCGGGATCATGTAGCCGGGCAGCAGCTCGGCCAGGGCGCGGTTGATCCGCTCCGGGTCGACGCCGGGGCCGGTGAGGTAGCCGACGAGGCGGGGGTTGCCGGAGGCGTCGGGGAGGACGGCGACGGCGGCGTCGGCGACGGTGTCGAG
>NZ_JBITCO010000050.1:0-23722 GCF_044453265.1 Kitasatospora sp. NPDC051705
GCGCGCTCGCGCAGCCGGCGAACGGCTGGGGCGCGCTGAAGGACTTCACCGACGTCGTCTACAACGGCAAACACCTCGTCTACGCGTCGAACGTCTCGGGATCCTCCTACGGCTCCATGGCGTTCGCCCCGTTCACCGACTGGCCGGACATGGCCACCGCCCCCCAGACCGCGATGAACCAGAACGCCGTCGCCCCCACCCTCTTCTACTTCGCCCCCAAGAAGACCTGGGTCCTCGCCTACCAGTGGGGCCAGTGGCCCTTCATCTACCGCACCTCCGACGACCCCACCAACCCCAACGGCTGGTCCACCCCCCAACCACTGTTCACCGGCACCATCCCCGGCGCCGCCCCGATCGACCAGACCCTCATCGCCGACGACCAGAACATGTACCTCTTCTTCGCCGGCGACAACGGCAGCATCTACCGGGCGAGCATGCCCATCGACAACTTCCCCGGCAACTTCGGCTCCTCCTACACCACCGTCATGACCGACACCGTCAAGAACCTCTTCGAAGCACCCCAGGTCTACAAGGTCAAGGACCGGAACCAGTACCTCATGATCGTCGAAGCCCGCGGCACCGACGAACACCGCTACTTCCGCTCCTTCACCACCACCAGCCTCAACGGCACCTGGACCCCCCAAGCCGCCACCGAGAACAACCCCTTCGCCGGCAAAGCCAACAGCGGCGCCACCTGGACCAACGACATCAGCCACGGCGACCTCGTCCGCACCAACCCCGACCAGACCATGACCATCGACCCCTGCCACCTCCAACTCCTCTACCAGGGCAAAGCCCCCAACGCCACCGGCCCCTACGACCGACTCCCCTGGCGCCCCGCCCTCCTCACCCTCCAACACTGACCCACCCCACCAGCCACACGACGCCCACACCACCACCAGGACACCCGCGCGCAAGCGCGGGTGCCCCGGCGACCACACTCCGACCGTCAGGGCGACCCGTCGGGGGCGGACTCCCGCACGACCAGGCGGGTCGGCAGGATCAGCGGGCTCGGGTCCCGCCCCTCGAGGGCGCCGACCAGCATCCGGGCCATCTCCTGCCCCAGCGCCCGCACCGGCTGGTGGATGGTGGTCAGGGGCGGACTGGAGTGCCGGGCACTCGCCAGATCGTTGAACCCGATCACGGCGACGTCCTCCGGCACCTTCAGCCCGTGCCGCCTCAGCGTCCGCAAGGCGCCGATCGCGGTGGCGTCGGAGGCGGCGAACACCGCGTCCGGCTCGCGGTGTTCGCGGAGCAGCCGCTCCATCGCCTCCGCGCCGCCGTCCTCGGTGAAGTGACCGGGCTCGACCCCGAGCAGCGGCACGCCGGCCAGCGCCAGCCCCTCGGCGAAGCCCTGCTCGCGCGCGACGGCGGCCCGGGCGTCCGGCTGACCGGTGATCGCGACGGGCCGCCGGCGGCCGGTCCGCACGAAGTGCTCGGCGGCCAGTCGGCCGCCGCCCCGGTTGTCGGCGTCCACGTACCACCGTGGCTCGCCGACCAGCGGGAGGCCGCCGAAGACCACCGGCAGGTCGGCCTGCGCGCCCAGCCGGGCAAGCGGGTCGTCGCCGCGCAGCGCCATCAGCATCACTCCGTCGGCCCGGCGGGAGCGCACCATCCGTTCGAACCGCTCCCGGCCGCGCGGGGTGTTGGCCAGCAGGAGGATCAGTTCGAGGTCCGTCGACTCGAGCACTTCGCTGACACCGACGACGACCTCGGCGAAGAACGGGTCGGCGAACAGGCCCGGCTCGTCGCTGGAGACCGCGAGCAGCACGGCGCCGACCCGGCGGGTCGCCAGCGCCTGCGCGGTCGGATTCGGCACGAAGCCCAGCTCCCTGACGGCCCGCTGGACCGCCTCGCGCTTGGCGCGGCTGACGTGCGGAGCGTTGTTGATCACCCGGGACGCCGCCGATCGCGAGACGCCCGCTCGTTCGGCGACCTCGTCGAGGGTCGGCATGCGTTTGGGGGGCGGCTGCATGGAAGGGACTGCTCCTCGGGTTCGCGCGGGCGGCGGACGACGCCATGATTCCACGCCCTCCCGCGCCCTCCCGGCCTGCGGCGGAAACGTGGTCCGGGAGCGCTTCCACGTCCTGACGCTTCGGCCTCCGCCCAAGTCGACGTGACGCTCGACCTCTTGACATGCACTCAGCTGGGAGCGATCCTCCCCTCAGCGCGTCCCGCCCCCACCGGCCGAACTGGAAGCGCTTCCACTCTCCGCCCCCACCTGGAGGAAGACCCGTGCGCAGCTCCGTCCGCACCGCAGCCGCCCTGCTGGCGAGTGCCCTCACCGCCGCCCTCGCCGTCGTCAACGCCGGTCCGGCCCATGCCGCCGACCCCACCGGCATGACCAGCGGCTTCTACACCGACCCCGACAACTCCGCACTGCTCTGGGCCGACGCCAACCCGGGCGACGGCCGCGCCGGCGCGATCCGGTCCTCCATCGGCAACACGCCGGCCGCCCGCTGGTTCGGCAACTGGAGCGGAGACATCGGCGCGGCCGCCGGCGCCTACGTCGGCCGCGCCGACGCCGCCGACAAGCTGCCGATCCTGGTCGCCTACAACATTCCCGACCGGGACGTCTGCGCCGGCCAGTCCGGTGGCGGTGCGGGCAGCCGGGGCGCCTACGACAGCTGGATCGCGGCCTTCGCGAGCGGCGTCGGCAGCCGGCCGGCCCTCGTCGTCCTGGAACCCGACGCCCTCGGCCACGAGAGCTGTATGACGTCCGCCCAGGTCGCCGAGCGCAACGCCATGCTGAAGAACGCCATCGCCCAGTTCAAGGCGAAGGCCCCCAACACCTGGGTCTACCTCGACGCCGGGAACCCCGGCTGGATCGCCGCCCCGGCCATGGCACAGCAGCTGGCCGCCGCCGGTGTCAGCGGGGCTCACGGCTTCTCGCTGAACGTCTCCAACTACTTCGCCACCGGCCGGAACACCGCCTACGGCAACGCCGTCAACGCCGCCCTGAGCTCCTTCGGCTACACCAAGCCCTTCGTGGTCGACACCAGCCGCAACGGCAACGGCTCGAACGGCGAGTGGTGCAACCCGGCCGGTCGCCGGATCGGCACCCCCACACAGCGCGGCGGCGGCGCCGAGATGCTGCTCTGGATCAAGATCCCCGGGGAGTCCGACGGCAACTGCGGCGTCGGCGGCGGCTCCTCGGCCGGACAGTTCCTGCCGGAGGTCGGCTACAGGATGATCTACGGCTACTGAAGCTCCCGACCGGCACCGGCCCTGCCCGCGCTCCCGGCGGTCACCCCGCCTCCGGCGACCCGTCGCCGACCGGTCCGGCCGCCTCCCGCGGCGGAGCGGTGCTGCTGCGCTCGACCAGCGTGGTGGCCAGGTCCACCCGCAGGGCGGCGGGCCTGGCCCCCCGTCCGAGGTCGATGACCAGGCGGGCCGCGACCTCGGCCATCTCGGTCAGCGGCTGGCGGACGGTGGTCAGCGGCGGACCGACCCAGCGGGCCAGCGGCAGATCGTCGAAGCCGACCACGCTGAGGTCCTCGGGGACGCGCAGCCCCAGCTCCCGGGCGGCCTCGTAGAGCCCCAGGGCCTGGAGGTCGTTCCCCGCGAACACCGCCGTCGGCCGGTCCGGCCGCCCCAGCAGGTCGAGCCCGATCCGACGGCCCGCCTCGTGGTGGAAGTCCCCCTCGCGGACCAGCTCCGGGTCGTACGCGATGCCCGCCATGTCCAGCGCCGCGCGGTACCCGTCGGCCCGGGCCCGGCTGCACATCATCCTGGCCGGCCCGCCGATGAGGCCGATCCGGCGGTGACCGAGGTCGAGCAGGTGCCGGGTGGCGGCCAGGCCGCCGTCCCAGTTGGTGGTACCGACGGCGGGCACCTGCCGGCCGGGGTCGCCCGCCGGGTCCAGCACCACGAAGGGGATGCCGCGGCCCGTCAGCTGGTCCTGCTGCGCGCGCTCCAGGCCGGACAGCACCAGCAGGACACCGGTCGGCCGGCGGGCGAGCACCCCGTCCACCCAGGACTGACCAGGCGTGGGCCGGCCGGCGGACTCGGACAGCACGATGCTCAGGCCCTCCTCGCGCGCCACGTTCTCGACGCCGCGGATCACCTCCGTCGCCCAGGAGCTGTCCAGCTCGTGGAAGACCAGGTCGAGCAGCGGGCTCGTCCGGCTGTCCCCGCCCCGCCGGCGGTAGCCGTGCCGGCGCAGCAGCTTCTCCACCCGCTCGCGGGTGGCCGGGGCGACGTCGGCCCGGCCGTTCAGGACCTTCGAGACGGTCGGTGCCGAGACGCCCGCCTCCTGCGCGATCTCGGCCAGGGTCGCCACTCTTGTCACCAGGTCCTCCTGCACGCCCCGCCGGGCGAACTCCGCTGCTGTGATCCGGCCGTACGGGACGGATGCTAACCGCTCGGCCCCGCGGGACGAACCCCGCCGGAAACCTCGGCCGGCGCGAACGGCACGGCCGGCTATCCCCCGGCCTGCGGTCCGGCCGGCACGGCGTTCGCCCGTCGGTGCCGAACCGGCCGGGCCACCGGCCGCCGGGGTGGCCGGTGGCCCGGGGTCCTGGGGGAGGGGGGAACGGGCCGGCAGGCGCTTTCGGTCCGGGTCAGCAGGCCCATCCGGTGGCGGAGTTCGGGGCAGGGGTGCGGCGGGAGGCGGTCGGCAGGGGCGCGTCAGGCCGCGGCACAGGTGACGGTGGGCCAGGTCCAGTTGCCGTTCGGCTGGACCGTCACCCCGAAGGTGTTCCCGTTGCCGTTGGGCTTGGCCACCAGGACCTGCGAATCCGGGAACCCCGCGGCAGCGTTCCAGGTCGACAGGACCTTGGCCGGCGACGGCACGTTCATCGTCACCGTCCAGGTGCTCGCGCCGCTCACCGCGACGTCGAGGTCGTAGCGGTCGCCCCACGACTGACCGGCCGACAGCGTCGCCGCGCAGCCGGCGCCACCGCCCGTGCCGGTGGAGTCGACCGTGACGTCGGAGCTTCCGCTGCTCCGGTAACCCTCGGTCGCCAGGATCATGTAGTTCATGGTGCCGAGGGGCATCCCGGCCCGGGCCCAGGCGTCGAAGTGGTTGCCGGTGGTGATGGTGCCCCCGGTCCGCTCACTCGCCGGCGACTTCACCTGTCCAGGCCTTGGCACACTCCACCCAACGACCGAACCACACCAAAGTCACCGGTATTGGCCCTAAGCCCTGCTCGCGCGCGACGGCGGCCCGGGCGTCCGGCTGACCGGTGGCCTCCGCGGCCGGGGCTCCCCGCGTTCCGAGGTGTGCCGATGGTCTCGCAGCCCCCGCGCGTGCTGTTCGGCGCCGCCTACTACCGCGGGTACCAACCGTACGAACGGCTGAAGGAAGACCTCGACCTGACGGCGGCGGCCGGGTTCACCGTCGTCCGGGTCGGCGCGCGCTACTCCGCCGAGAAGCGGTAGACGGTCGTCGAGCGGAACTCCTCGCCCGGGCGCAGGGCGGTGGAGGGGTACGCGGGACGGCTCGGCGAGTCCGGGAAGTGCTGCGTCTCGAGCGCGATGCCGGCGTACGCCGGGTACGGACGGCCGGAGCGGCCCGTCAGCGAGCCGTCGAAGTGGTTGCCGGTGTAGACCTGGAGGCCCGGTTCCGTCGTCAGGCACTCGACGCGCCGGCCGCTTGCCGGGTGGCTGAGCACCGCGGCCCGCCGGAAGCCGCTCCCGGCAAGCACCCAGTTGTGGTCGAAGCCGGCGCCGGCCATGCGGACCTGCCGGTCCCCGTCGGTGACCCGCTCGCCGATCACCGCCGGCTCGCGCAGGTCGAAGGGCGTGCCGGCGACTGACGTGACCGGGCCGAGCGGAATCAGTCCGCCGTCCACCGGCAGGTAGCCCGCGGCTTCCACCCCCAACCGGTGGTCGAGCACCGTCCCGCCGCCCTCGCCGGCCAGGTTGAGGTAGGCGTGGTTGGTGAGGTTGACGACCGTCGGGGCGTCCGTGGTCGCCCGGTAGCCGATCCACAGCGCGCCGGCCGGGTCGAGCAGGTACGTCACCTCGACGGTGAGTGCTCCCGGGAACCCCTCGTCCCCGTCGGGGCTGTGCAGGCGCAGCCGCACTCCGGCCCGCCTCCCCTCCCGGACGGGGACGCCCTCCCACAGGCGGGTCGCGAAGCCGTCCGGACCGCCGTGCAGGGTGTGGCCGTCGGCCTGGGTCGGCAGCCGGTGCGTCGTTCCGGCGACCGGTAGGACGCCGCCGGCGATCCGGTTGGCGTAGCGGCCGACCGTTGCACCGAAGTACGCGGCGCCGCCGAGGAGGTCGTCGACGCCGTCGCAGCCGAGGACGACGTTGGCGAGCCGACCGTTCCGGTCGGGCGCGTGGAGGGCCTGGAGGCGAGCGCCGAGGTCGAGCACTTCGGCCGTGACGCCCTCCGTGGAACCGACGGTCCAGCGGGTGACCGACCGGCCGTCGGGCAGGGTGGCGAAGGCGTCCTGGGAGACGGTCAGTTCGCCCTCGGACACGAGTGCGTCACTCGACACGGGATCACTCCGTTGCTCGCGGGGCTGCGGGGAACGGCGACGCCCGCCGGGCGGGAGGGCGTCGCCGGTGCTGGACCGGGGTCTCACAGCCCCTGGGACAGGCGGTGGTAGGCCTGGTTCCAGCGCAGTTCCTTGGTGAACCGACGGATGTTCGTGTCGTCGTCGATCACCAGCAGTTCGATGCCGAGCATCTCGGCGAGGTCCTCGAGCTCCTCGGTGCCGAGGGCGCCGGAGAGCACGGTGTGGTGCGGCGCGCCGGCCGTCAGCCAGGCCTCGGTGGAGGTGTGCAGGTCCGGGCGGGGCTTCCAGACGGCGCGGGCCACGGGCAGGTTGGGCAGCGGCGCCGGCGGCGCGACGACGTCCACCTCGTTGGCGACCAGCCGGAAGCGGTCGCCGAGGTCGGCGAGGCCGACCACCACCGCGGGGCCGGGTTCGGCGTCGAAGACCAGCCGGACGGGGTCCTCGCGCCCGCCGATCGCGAGCGGGTGGATCTCGCAGGAGGGGGTACCGGCCGCGATGCTCGGGCAGACCTCCAGCATGTGGGCGCCGAGGATCAGCTCGCTGCCGAACTCCAGGTGGTAGGTGTAGTCCTCCATGAAGGAGGTGCCGCCGGGGAGGCCGGTGGAGGCCGCCTTGAGGGTGCGCAGCAGGGTGGCGGTCTTCCAGTCGCCCTCACCGCCGAAGCCGTACCCGTCGGCCATCAGCCGCTGAACGGCGAGGCCGGGCAGTTGGCGCAGCCCGCCGAGGTCCTCGAAGTTGGTGGTGAAGGCCCGGAAGCCGCCCTGCTCCAGGAACCCGCGCAGGCCGAGTTCGATCCGCGCCGCGTAGCGCAGCGACTCGTGGCGCTCCCCGCCGGCCCGCAGCTGGGGCGCGAGGCGGTAGTCGTCCTCGTACTCCTTGACCAGGGCGGTGACGTCGCCGTCCTCCGCCGTGTCCACGGCGGCCACGAGGTCGTTGACGCCGTAGGTGTTGACGGAGACGCCGAAGCGCAGTTGGGCCTCGACCTTGTCGCCCTCGGTGACGGCGACGTCGCGCATGTTGTCGCCGAAGCGGGCGAGCTTGAGGCTGCGCAGGTCGGCGCGGCCGACGGCGGCGCGGGCCCAGGCGGCGATCCGGGCCGCGACGGCAGGGTCGCTGACGTGTCCGGCGACGGTCTTGCGCGGCACGCCGAGGCGGGACTGGATGTAGCCGAACTCGCGGTCGCCGTGGGCGGCCTGGTTCAGGTTCATGAAGTCCATGTCGATGGTCTGCCAGGGCAGTTCGACATCGGCCTGGGTGTGCAGGTGGAGCAGCGGCTTCTGCAGGGCGTCCAGGCCGGCGATCCACATCTTCGCCGGGGAGAAGGTGTGCATCCAGGCGATCAGGCCGATGCAGTCGTCGGCGGAATTGGCCTCGAGGCAGATCCGCCGGATCGCCGCGGCGTCGGTGAGGACGGGCTTCCAGACGATCTCGACCGGGACACCGGCGTCGCCGTCCAGGCTCTCGGCGATCCGCTGGGACTGCTCGGCGACCCGGCGCAGCGTGTCCTCGCCGTAGAGCCCTTGGCTGCCGGTCAGGAACCAGACCTGGCGGCCCTCCAGTGGCTTCTTCATGGGGTGGCTCCTCATCCGGCCTGGGGCTGGCCGTAGACGTTCTGGTAGCGGAAGTTGAGGCTGTCGATGTCGGCCTGCGCGATCGGCAGGGGCTCGCCGAGCTGGCGGGAGAGGTGGACGGTGCGGGCGACGTCCTCGCACATCACGGCGGCCTTCACGGCGGCCCTGGCGTCCTTGCCGATGGTGAAGACACCGTGGTTCTGCATCAGCACGGCGGGTGAACGGTGGCCTTTGAGGGTGTCCACGATGCCCCGGCCGATCGAGTCGTCGCCGATCAGCGCGAACGGGCCGACGGGGATCTCGGCACCGAACTCGTCGGCCATCGCGGTCAGGACGCAGGGGACGGCCTCGCCGCGGGCCGCCCAGGCGCAGGCGTAGCTGGAGTGGGTGTGGACCACCCCGCCGACCTCGGGCAGGTGGCGGTAGACGTAGGCGTGCGCGGCGGTGTCCGAGGACGGCGCGTGGGCTCCCTCGACGACGTTGCCGTCCAGGTCGCAGACGATCATGTTCTGCGGAGACAGGTCGTCGTAGGAGACGCCACTGGGCTTGATGACCAGCAGGTCCGCTCCCGGGACGCGGGCGGAGACGTTACCGGCGGTCCAGACCACCAGGTTGTAGCGGACCAGCTCCTGATGCAGGTCGCTGACCTGGCGGCGGATGGCGTCGACGGTCGTGTCGGTCGCGTTCACGGGGCCTCGCTCGGTGTGGTGACGGCGGCGTTGCGGATGTCGCGCAGGCGGTGCAGGAGCTTGTCGGCCCCGCGACCGAAGTGGTCGTGCAGGGCGCGGTACTCGGCGAAGAGCCGGTCGTAGGCGTCGGCGGCGGCCGGATCGGTCTGGTACGCGCCCCGCCGCACCCGGCCCATGGCCTCGGCCGCGGTCCGTACGTCCGGGTACGCCCCGGCGGCGACCGCGGCGTGGATCGCGGATCCGAGGGCGGGGCCCTGCTCCGACTCGGCGACCGAGACCGGGCGGCGCAGCACGTCGGCGTGGATCTGCATCAGCAGGGCGTTCTTCTTGAGGCCGCCGGTGACGATGAACTCGGTGACGGGGACCCCTCCCTGCTCCAGGGCCTCGACGATGACGCGGGTGCCGAAGGCGGTGGCCTCCAGCAGGGCCCGGTAGATCTCCTCGGGGCGGGTGGCCAGGGTGAGCCCGGCGATCACGCCGGAGAGGTGGTGGTCCACCAGCGTGGACCGGTTGCCGTTCATCCAGTCGAGTGCCACCAGGCCGTGCGCGCCGACGGGTTGGGCGGCGGCCTTGCGGGTGAGCAGCCGGTGCAGGTCCTCGCCGCCGGCCTCGGCCTCGGCCAGGTAGTCCGCGGGGACGCCCTGGCGCAGCCACCAGGCGAAGATGTCGCCGACGGCACTCTGCCCGGCCTCGTAGCCGTAGGAGCCGGCGACGATGCCGTCCTCGACCACACCGCAGATGCCGGGGACGTCGGCGAGCGCCGCGCCGTTGACGACGTGGCAGGTGGACGTGCCCATGATGGCGAGGAGTTGGCCGTTGTCGACGGCGCGGGCGGCCGGTGCCGCGACGTGCGCGTCGACGTTGCCGGCGGCGACCGCGATCCCCTCGCGCAGGCCGGTCCACCGTGCCGCCTGCGCGGTGAGCGAGCCGACCCGGGAGCCGAGCGGGGAGAGCGGGTGCTCCAGGCGGGTGCGGGCGAAGTCGGCGAACCCGGGGTGGAGCGCGGCGAGGTAGTCCTCGCTCGGGTAGCTCCCGTCCTGGTGGATGCCCTTGTAGCCGGCGGTGCAGGTGTTGCGGCTCTCGGCGCCGGTGAGCTGCCAGACGATCCAGTCGGCGGCTTCGATCCAGCGCTCGGTCGCGGTGTAGACGGCCGGGTCCTCCTCGAGGACCTGGAGGGCCTTGGCGTACTGCCACTCCGCGGAGATCCGCCCGCCGTAGCGGGAGATCCACTTCTCACCCCGGGCATGGGCCAGGGAGTTGATGCGGTCCGCCTGGGCCTGGGCGGCGTGGTGCTTCCAGAGCTTGGGCCAGGCGTGCGGGCGGGACGCCCAGTCGGCCGTCTCGGCCAGCGGGGTGCCGTCGACCAGTACCGGCAGGACGGTGCAGGCCGTGAAGTCGGTGGCGATCCCGATGACGTGCGCGGGGTCGACGCCGGCGGCGGCGAGTGCCGCCGGGACGGCGGTCTGCAGCACCTCGCGCCAGTCCCCTGGGTGCTGCAGCGCCCAGTCTGGCGGCAACGGCTCTGCTGTGCCCGGCAGTTCGCGCTCGATGACGGCGTGCGGGTACTCGTGGACGGCGGTGGCGACCTCCTCGCCGTCGCGCACGCGGACCACCACGGCGCGGCCGGAGAGGGTGCCGAAGTCGATCCCGACGACGTATCTCTCCGGGTCGGGGGCAGCGGGATTCACGGTCACGTCGTCATCCTTCGTACGGGGACCAGGCACTGGGGCGACACACCTGTGGTGTCGCCTGCCGCCGGTGGATCCGCGGCCGGGGCAGGGGGCAGCTCACCGGCGACAGGCTCCGTTCCGCGGCCTCCCCCTCAGGAGGGCGGAACGATGGACCACCGGCCGGACGCCCAGAAGCGGGACATGGTGGCGCCTGGCCGGCGGAGTGGGTGGGCGTTTCGCTCGTGTTAACGCTCACAGAAATTGTGAGCGTTAACATTCAACGTGTCAAGGACGCTCCAGCGCCGGGCGTCCGTCGGCCCGGGCCGTCAGCGCGGCGGGCGGCGCCGGCGGTTCAACGGCGGACGACCGGGCCCACGCTACGGCGCAGCACCAGCTCGGGCTGGATCCGCACGTGGCTCGGGGCGGACCTCGAATCGCCCTCCAGCTCCCCCAGCAGCAGCTCCAGCGCCCGCCTGCCGAGTTCGCCGAAGTCCTGTCGCACCGTGGTCAGCGGCGGGATGAAGTAGGCGGCCTCCGGGATGTCGTCGAAGCCGACCACACTGATCTCCTCGGGCACCGACCGGCCGCCCTCGTTCAGGGCGCGCAGCAGACCGAGGGCCATGTGGTCGTTGGCGCAGAAGACGGCCGTGACATCGGGCAGTCGCGCGATCCGCAACCCGGCCTGATAGCCCGAGCGGGCGCTCCAGTCGCCCCGCTCGACCTCCGGCACGGGGGCCCCGGCCGCCTGGAGCGCGCTGCGCCAGCCCTCCTCGCGGTCCTGGCTCTCCAGCCAGTTGGCCGGCCCCGCCAGGTGGTGCACGGTGCGGTGACCCAGGTCGAGCAGGTGCCCGGTGGCCTGGCCGGCACCGAAGCGGTTGCCCACCGACACCATGGGCACCTGGGTCTGGTTGCCCGAGCCGACCGCGACGACCGGCACCGAGCTGGAGAGTCGGGCCACGGCGCTGACGGCGGAGGTCTGCGGCGCGATCACCACGACGCCCTCCACTCCCTGGTCGCGCAGCCGGTCGACGGCCTCCTGGACCGACCGGCCGTCGAGGGAGCGCAGGCTGGTCACGCTCACGAAGTATCCGGCGCTTCGAGCGGCCTGCTCGATGCCGTCCAGCATCGAGGCCGGTCCGTACAGCGTCGATTCGAAGCTGACCACGCCGAGGGTCTGCGAGCGGCGGGTGACCAGGGCGCGGGCGGCGGAGTTGGGCCGGTAGTCCAGTTCGCGGATGGCGGCCAGCACGCGCTCCCGGGTGTCCGGCCGCACGTGCGGGGCGCCGTTGAGCACCCGGGACACCGTCTGGTGGGACACGCCCGCCAGTTTCGCCACGTCCGCCATCACGGGCTGGCGGTGTTCCGTCCCGGCACTCTCGGTTCCCACGGGCTCTCCCCTCCTCGGCTGCCGCCCACAGTACGCGACCAGCCCCGGGGCGTTCCGTCACCCTCGGTCGAGGGGCGCGACACTCTTCGCGCCCGACCGCCCGGGCCGCCGACAACCGACCGGCGCGGCACAGCGGGCGCGCGCACGGGTTCGCCCCCGGCCGGCGGAGGCGGCGGCTCGACGGGCGCCCCGACGCCCCGCCTACCCGCGTCGGGGCGGGCGCGCCCGCGGCGCCCGAGCGCCGGCCCGACCGCCAGCGGGCGCCGCCGCCGGCGCGCCCGATCCGCCGCCTGCGACGCGCGCCGCCCGGCCGCGACCGCCCGGGAGCCGACGCCAGATCTCGGGGACCCAACGATGCCCCGAACCCTCTTGACTCCAACAGATGTGAGCGTTAACACTCATGTAACGCCAGGCCAGGGCGGCCGCCACCCCGACGCCCCACAGCCCGAGGGACCGCTCCCGGCCGGCCTCGCCCGACCGCTACCAGCCGCCCAGTCAGAGGACGCGCTGTGCCGGTCGCGGAACACCACTGGAGGAACTGTGCGGAGAATTTCGGCGGGCCTGGTCGCCGCGGGCCTGGTGCTCTCACTGGCGGCCTGCGGCCAGAGCGCCAACGGCGGCGGCGACGGTGCGGCCAAGGGGGACGCCAAGGGCGGTCTGGTCGGCATCGCGATGCCGACCAAGTCGTCGGAACGCTGGATCAACGACGGCACCAACATGGTCAAGGAGTTCCAGGCCAAGGGCTACAAGACCGACCTGCAGTACGGCGACAACGTGGTCGAGAACCAGGTCTCCCAGGTGGAGAACATGATCACCAAGGGCGCCAAGCTGCTCGTGATCGCCGCCATCGACGGCTCCTCCCTCACCAACGTGCTGCAGAAGGCCGCCGACGCCCGCATCCCGGTGATCTCCTACGACCGCCTCATCCGCGGCACGGCGAACGTCGACTACTACGCGACCTTCGACAACTACAAGGTCGGCGTCCTCCAGGGCGGCTACATCGCCGACAAGCTCGGCCTCAAGGACGGCAAGGGCCCGTTCAACGTCGAGCTCTTCGCCGGCTCCCCTGACGACAACAACGCCACCTTCTTCTTCAACGGCGCGATGAGCGTCCTCAAGCCGTACATCGACCAGAAGAAGCTGGTCGTGCAGAGCGGCCAGACCGAGTTCAACCAGGTCGCCACGCTGCGCTGGGACGGCGGGCTCGCCCAGTCCCGGATGGACAACCTCCTCAGCAAGTCGTACACCAGCGCCCACGTCGACGCCGTGCTCTCTCCGTACGACGGCATCTCGATCGGCATCATCTCCTCCCTGAAGGGCGTCGGCTACGGCACCGCGAAGTCGCTGCCCGTCGTCACGGGCCAGGACGGCGAGCTGGCCTCGGTGAAGTCGATCATCGCGGGCGAGCAGACCCAGACGGTGTACAAGGACACCCGACAGCTGGCCAAGGCCGCCGTCCAGATGGGTGACGCGCTGCTCACCGGCGGCAAGCCGGAGGTCAACGACACCAACCAGTACGACAACGGCGTCAAGACCGTCCCGGCCCAGCTGCTGCAGCCGGTCAGCGTCGACAAGGACAACTACCAGAAGGTCCTGGTCGACAGCGGCCAGTACACCGCGGACCAGCTCAAGTAGCCCGCGGGGCCCTGCCGAACCGGCGGTGCGGCACCCGGGGGACCGGCCCGCACCGCCCCGAACGATACGGACGCACAACCATGGCTGGACCCGTTCTCGAAATGCGGTCGATCAGCAAGTCGTTCCCCGGCGTGAAGGCGCTCTCCGAGGTCAACCTGAGCGTCGCCGCCGGCGAGGTGCACGCCATCTGCGGTGAGAACGGCGCCGGCAAGTCCACCCTGATGAAGGTGCTCAGCGGCGTCCACCCGCACGGCGGCTACGAGGGCGAGATCCTCTTCGAGGGCGAGCCCTGCCGGTTCAAGGACATCCGGGCCAGCGAGCAGCGCGGCATCGTCATCATCCACCAGGAACTGGCGCTGGTGCCGTACCTGTCCATCGCCGAGAACGTCTTCCTCGGCAACGAGCACGCCTCCCGGGGCATCATCAGCTGGCAGCGCACGCTCAGCCACGCCGCCGAACTGCTCCGTCAGGTCGGCCTCGCCGAAAGCCCGCACACCCGGATCGCCGACCTCGGCGTGGGCAAGCAGCAGCTGGTCGAGATCGCCAAGGCGCTGGCCAAGAAGGTCAAGCTGCTCATCCTGGACGAACCGACGGCCGCGCTGAACGACGAGGACAGCCGCAAGCTGCTCGACCTGATCGTCGAACTCAAGGCGCAGGGCATCTCCTGCATCATCATCTCGCACAAGCTGAACGAGATCGCCCGGGTCGCGGACTCCGTGACCATCCTGCGCGACGGGCGGACCATCGAGACCATCGCGATCGGCCCCGGGGGCATCTCCGAGGAGCGGATCATCCGCGGCATGGTCGGCCGGGACCTGGAGCACCGGTACCCGGAGCGCACCCCCGACATCGGCGAGGTCGCGTTCGAGATCGAGGACTGGAGCGTGCGGCACCCGATCGACCAGCAGCGCATGGTGGTGGACGGCGCCTCGCTGAGCGTGCGGCGCGGTGAGATCGTGGGCATCGCCGGCCTGATGGGCGCCGGCCGCACGGAGTTGGCCATGAGCGTCTTCGGCCGCTCGTACGGGCGGTGGGCGGCCGGGCGGGTCCGGCTGCACGGCCGGGAGATCCGCACCCGGACCGTCCCCGAGGCGATCGGGCACGGCATCGCCTACGTCACCGAGGACCGCAAGCAGCTCGGCCTCAACCTCATCGACGACATCAGCCGCAACATCTCGCTGAGCGCGCTCGGCAAGGTCGCCCGCCACGGCCGCGTCGACCGGCACGAGGAGGCCAAGGTCGCCGAGTCCTTCCGCCGCACCATGAACATCAAGGCCCCGACGGTGTTCACCCGGACCGGCACGCTCAGCGGCGGCAACCAGCAGAAGGTCGTCCTCAGCAAGTGGATCTTCGCCGAGCCCGAGGTGCTGATCCTCGACGAGCCCACCCGCGGCATCGACATCGGCGCGAAGGCGGAGATCTACACCGTCATCGCCGAACTCGCCGCCCAGGGAAAGGCGGTGCTCGTCATCTCGTCCGAACTCCCCGAACTCCTGGGTCTGTGCGACCGGATCTACGCCATGGCCGAAGGCCGGATCACCGGCGAGGTCGCCCGTGGCGACGCCACCCAGGAAACCCTCATGCGGCTCATGACCATGAGCGCCGCCTCCAGCAACGAGCAGGTGTAAGGCATGGCCCCGACCGAGATCATCCCTGATTCGTCCCCGACGGCACCGCAGACCGGTCCGAGCCCCTCCATCGGCTCCGTCCTGGCCCGCGCGGTGCAGGGCAACGTGCGCCAGTACGGCATGCTGGTCGCGCTCGCGCTGATCGTGCTGCTGTTCCAGATCTGGACGGACGGCATCCTGCTCCAACCGCTCAACATCACCAACCTGATCCAGCAGAACGGCTACATCCTGATCCTGGCGATCGGGATGATGATCGTCATCATCGCCGGGCACATCGACCTCTCGGTCGGCTCACTGGCCGCCTTCGTCGGGGCCGCCGCCGCGGTGATGATGGTCAAGCACCAGGTGCCGTGGCCCGTGGCGGTGCTCGTCGCCCTGGCGATCGGCGCCCTCGCCGGCGCCTGGCAGGGCTTCTGGATCGCCTACCTCGGGATCCCCTCGTTCATCGTCACCCTGGCGGGCATGCTGCTGTTCCGCGGGGGCACCCAGATCATCCTGCAGGGCCAGTCGGTGGCGCCGTTCCCGAAGGGCTTCCAGAGCATCAGCAGTGGCTTCCTGCCCGAGGTCGGCCCGCACACCGACTACCACAACCTCACCCTGCTGCTGGGCCTCGCGGTGCTGGCCGTCGCGATCCTGCAGGAGGTGCGCGGCCGGCGGCAGGCCGCCTCGTACGGGCTGGAGCCGCTTCCGATCGGACTGTTCCTGGCGAAGCTCGGCGTGATCACCGCGGCCGTGGCCGCCTTCACCCTGCTGCTGGCCAGCTACCACGGCGTGCCGATCGTGCTGCTGATCCTCGGCGCGCTGCTGGTCGGCTTCGGCTACCTGATGCGCAACTCGATCATCGGCCGCCACACCTACGCCATCGGCGGCAACGAGGCGGCGGCGAAGCTGTCCGGGGTGAAGAGCAAGCGGGTCGTCTTCCTCGCCTTCACCACCATGGGCGTCCTCGCGGCGCTCGCCGGCCTGGTCTTCGCCGCGCGTCTCAACGCCGGTACCCCGCAGGCCGGCATCAACTTCGAGCTGGAGGCCATCGCCGCCGCGTTCATCGGCGGCGCCTCCGCCAGCGGCGGCGTGGGCACCGTCCTCGGCGCGATCATCGGCGGTCTGGTGCTGGGCGTGCTGAACAACGGCATGTCGCTGGTCGGCGTCGGCACCGACTACCAGCAGGTCATCAAGGGTCTGGTGCTGCTCGCGGCCGTCGGCTTCGACGTCTACAACAAGCGCCGGGCCGGCTCCTGACCGACCGCTCGACGGGGACGGGCCGCGGTGCGCACGCACCGCGGCCCGTCCTGTCCCCCGTGCCGGCGCCCGAGGGGATGCTCTCCGGCGAGGGGCCCCTCCGAGGGGTTCGGCGGGCCGCCGGCACCGGGGCGAGCACGACCAGTGCCGGCACGTGCCGGGATTCCTTCCGGCGGGCGGCAACCTCCCGCGGACTGGCGGCAACTGACAGACGACACCGAGGGCGGAACGTCCCCCGGGCCGTCCCCCTCAACCGCCGACCGCCGCACGCGGCCGCCCAGCCGGGCCGGGTCGCCTCGGCGGGGCCGAAGCAAGGAGCCCCCCATGAACGAGACGGATCCCACGGCGACCGGTCGCGGCCGGCGTCCCCGCGGGCGCCACCGCCGGCGCTGGACGACGCTGGGCCTGGCACTGGGCGTGCCCGGCGTGCTCGGCCCGTACCTGCTCTTCGTGCAGGCCGACTCCGACGCGGCGTCGGTGGATCCCGACGCGTACTACTCGCTGGTGTCCGTCCGCAGCGACAAGGCCCTGGACGTGCCCGGTGCGGACGCGGCCGACGGTGCCCGGGCCCGGCAGACGAACCGCGTGGCCGGGGCCGCGAGCCAGCAGTGGAGGCTGCGGCTGGTGGGGGACGGCTACTACGAGCTGGAGAACCGCGGCACCCACAAGGTCCTCGGAGTGCACGACGGCTCCTCCCGGCCCGTGTCCGCCGTCGAGCAACAGAGCGACCACGCCGCCGCCTCCCAGCAGTGGCGGATGCAGGACGTCGGCGACGGCGCGGTGAAGTTCGTCTCCCGTGGCAGCGGCCTGGTGCTGGACGTCTGCGGCGGAGGCGAGGAGGAGGGCGTACCGCTCATCCAGTACGGCGACACCGGCGGCGCCAATCAGCGGTGGAAGCTGGTGAAGGTGCCCGGCGCGGGCGGGTACACCTGGCACAACGCACAGATCGTCGGCGGCGGCTTCGTCACCGGACTGGTCTTCAACCCCGCCCGCAAGGACCTGCTGTACGCCCGGACCGACATCGGCGGCGCGTACCGCTGGGACGCCGCCTCCGGGCAGTGGACCTCGCTGACCGACTGGATCGGCGGCGCCGACTGGAACCTGCTCGGGATCGAGAGCCTGGCCACCGACCCGGTCGACCCGGACCGGCTGTACCTGGCCAGCGGCACCTACACCAACGACTGGGCGGGCAACGGCGCGATCCTCCGCTCCACCGACCAGGGCCGGACGTTCCAGCGCACCGACCTGCCCTTCAAACTGGGCGGCAACGAGGACGGCCGGTCCATGGGCGAGCGGCTGGTGGTCGACCCCTCCGACCACCGCACGCTCTACCTGGGCACCCGAAAGAACGGCCTCTGGCGCAGCACCGACTACGGCGTGACGTGGAGCCAGGTCACCGCCTTCCCCGTCAAGGACGGCGCGAGCAGCGGCGTCGGCCTGTCCTTCGTGACCTTCGGCCCGTCCGGCAGCAGGACGGTCTACGTCGGGGTCGCCGACAGGTCGACCTCCCTGTACCGCTCCACCGACGGCGGCGCCACCTGGCAGGCCGTCCCCGGCCAACCGACCGGCCAGCTGCCGCAGCACGGCGTGCTGTCCGGCGACGGCTCGTTCTACCTGACGTACACCAACGCGCCCGGCCCGAACGGGGTGACGGCCGGCTCGGTGTGGAAGTACACGCCCTCCACCGGGGCCTGGAAGAACGTCTCGCCGTCCAGCGGTGGTTACGGCTTCGCCGGCCTCGCGGTCGACCCGCAGCACCCGGCCACGGTGATGGTCACCACCATGGACCGCTGGTGGCCCTCCGACGAGCTGTACCGCTCGACCGACGGCGGCGCCACCTGGAAGGCCCTCGGGGCGACCTCGGAACGCGACAACTCGGCGGCACCCTACGTGGGCACCGGCATCGGGCACTGGATGGGCGCGCTCGCCATCGACCCCTACGACTCCGGGCACGTGCTCTACGGAACCGGCTCCGGCATGTGGGGCAGCAGCGACGTGACGGCGGCCGACGGCGGGCGGCCGACGCACTGGACCGTCCCGGCCAGGGGGCTGGAGGAGACCGCGACGCTCGGCCTGGTCAAGCCGCCCGGCCTCCCGCTGATCAGCGCGCTCGGCGACATCGGCGGATTCCGGCACGACGATCTGACCAAGGTCCCCGCCAAGGCGCTGAGCGGTCCGCTGTTCACCAACACCACGGGCATCGACTTCGCCCAGGGCAAGCCGGAGTTCATGGTGCGGGTCGGCCTCGGCAGCGCGCAGCACGGTGCCTGGTCGGCCGACGGCGGAGTCACCTGGGCTCCCTTCGCGGCCGCTCCGGTGGGCGACGCGGGCGGCGGCTCCACCGCCGTCTCGGCGGACGGCGGCACCGTGGTGTGGACCCCGGCGGGCCGGACGCCGTTCCTCTCGACCGACCGGGGCACGTCCTGGACCGCGGTCTCCGGCCTGCCCGGGGAGGCGGCCGTGGTGGCCGACCGTTCGGTGGCGAACACCTTCTACGCGCTCAGCGGCGGCACCCTCTACGCCTCCACCGACGGTGGGCGGCACTTCACCGCCCGGGCCGCCGGACTGGGCGATGGCCCGCTCAAGGCCGTCCCGGGCGTCGCCGGTGACCTGTGGATCGCCGGCGGCGGCAACGGGCTGCGGCACTCCACCGACGGCGGGGCGACGTTCCGCAGGCTCGACGGCGTCGAGCAGGCGGGCGCCGTCGGTTTCGGCAAGGCGGCGCCCGGGGCGGGCTACCAGGCCCTGTACCTGAGCGGGAAGGTCAAGGGCGTCATCGGCCTGTTCCGCTCCACCGACGGCGGCTCGACGTGGGCCCGGATCAACGACGACCAGCACCAGTTCGGCGGGAGCGTCATCAACGTCGTCTCCGGCGACCCCGACGTCTTCGGCCGGGTGTACCTCGGCGGCTACGGCCGCGGCGTGGTCTACGGCGACCCGTCCTGACCGGCCCGGCCCCGGGGCGGGCGGGGATCCGCACCGCCCGCCCCGGACCGGCCCCGGGAGAACGCCGCGAAGAAACCCGCGCCGTCGCGGCAACCTTCCCGTTCCCGGCGCCCACTGGGCGGTGGAACGTCGAGTCGATCTACCGAATGGACGGGAATGAGGGCAACGAAGCACGCCGCCCGGCAGGCGAACCGCACGCGCCGGCTGGTGATGGGCATTCCGTTGGCACTGGTGGCGGTCGGCGTACTGGTCTGTCTGGCCTTCGCGCTCCTGCCGCGCGGCGGGAACGACGCCGGTGCGACGGAGCCGGCCGCCGTGTCCGCCGCGGCCACCGAGCCCAGCATGCCTCCCGGCACCGGCGTCCCGGCCGACCCCACGCCCTCGACGGCACCGCCGTCGGCCACCGGCTCCGCGCCCGCCGCCACCCGCACGCCGTCGCCCTCGGCCAGTCCCACACCCCGACCGTCGACCCCCTCCGCGTCCGCGTCCGCCAGGGCCACCCCGTCACCGTCGGTCGCCGCCGGCGGTTCCGGCCCCGCACCCGCCACGGCGTCGCCGGCCGGGCGGATCAAGCCCGGCGCGGACTACCAGGGCGTCGCGACCTCCTACGACGCCGCGGACGGCAACGGTGCCTGCTCGTTCGGCCCGTCCGGTGACCTCATGGTCGCGGCGATGAACCACACCGACTACGAGTCGTCCAGGGCGTGCGGGGCCGTCGTACGCGTCCACGCCGCCGACGGGGCGAGCATCACGGTGCGGATCGTCAACGAGTGCCCGTTGCCCTGCGCGCCCGGGCAGCTCGACCTCAGCCACGAGGCCTTCGCCAAGCTGGCCGATCCCTCGGTGGGCCGCCTGCCGGTCACCTGGACGGTACTGAGCCCGGCCACGGCGCCGGACACCATGTCCATCCGGTACAAGACCGGGTCCAGCCAGTGGTGGTGCGGGATCCAGGTGATCGGCCACCGCAACCCGGTGGCGACGCTGGAGGTCCGCGCCGCGGGCGGCTGGCGGCAGCTGTCCCGCGCCGACGACAACTACTTCCGCTCCCCCGACGGCGGCGGGTGCGGCGGATCGGTCAGGGTCACCGACGTCTACGGGGAACAGCTGACCGTCGACGGGATCGCGGTGAAGCCGGACGTCGTCCAGCCGACCCGAGTCCAGTTCGCCCGGCATTGAACGCGCCGCTCGCCCGCCGGCCGTCGCCGCTCCCCCTCCGGGGCGGCCCCCGCTCCGCGCCGGAGACGGGCACTGCTACGCTCGCGCCCATTGTTAACGTTCACATTGCAGGGAGAGGGCGACCGGGGGAAATGCTCCTCGATGACGCGTCCGCGGAGTTCCACGACTTCTTCGAACGCCACTACTCCGAACTCGCCCGTCTCGCCCACCTCCTGACCGGCGAGGCGGACGCGGCCGACGACCTCGCCGCGGACGCCCTGATCGCGCTGTGGCGACGCTGGGACCGGCTCCGCGCGGCCGACCACCCCCTCGCCTACGCGCGCGGGGTGGTCGCCAACATGGCCCGGGCCCGGATCCGCAGCGCCATCCGCGAGCGGCGCCGGGTGCTGCTGTTCTGGTCCCGCGCACCCGAGCGAACGGACGGCCCGGACGTGGCCGCCGTGCTGGACGTCCGGACGGCGCTCGACCGGCTGCCGTTCCGCAAGCGGGCGTGCGTGGTGATGCGCCACGCCTTCGACCTGTCGGAGAAGGACACCGCCGCGGCGCTGGGCATCTCGGTCGGTACGGTGAAGAGCCAGACCTCGAAGGCGATGGCCGAGCTGGAACGCGCACTCGGCGCACGAGCGGTCGGCGAACTGGCGACAGGAAGGAGGAACGTACGGTGAACGAGCACATCACCCGGCAGCTGCGCGAAGCGGCCGAAGCCCACCGGCCCGACCGCGCACGGATCCTGGCCCGCGTCGAGCGCGGAGCGGCCGGCCCCTCCGTCCGCCACCGCGCGCCGGCGGTCATGAGGTCGTGGCCCAGAGCCGCCCTCGCCGCCCTCGCCACGGCCGGCGTCCTGGCCACCGGCGGCCTGGCCGTCGCCGGCATCGTCCGGACACCGCTGCAGCCGGACACCGTCACCACCACCCCGGCCGGCCCGCTCCCGACTGCGACCGCGACCCCGTCCCCGACGGTCACCCCTTCGCCGACCCCGGCAGCCCCGGGCACCGTCACCCCGCCCCCCGTACCCGCCCCGGCCACCACCCCGGGCAGTCCGCGCCCCACCCCCTCGGCCAGCAGCCACCCCGTGAACGGTGCGCTGTGGTCGGAGGGATCGGTCGACTCCCACAGCACGGTGTACTGGGCCCAGCAGGACCTCGTCCTCAGGACCACCCAGCCGCTCACCTCGCTCACCGTCGAGCTACGGATCGCCCAGACCGGCGAGGTCCGGGACACCGGGAACTGGCGGACGCTTCCGAGCGAGGACTTCACGGTCACCGTCCAGGAGTCCGGCGGCGTGCTGTTCTACCGCTGGGTGCTGAAGCCGGGCCGCACGGTTCCGGTCGGGCAGCACGAGTTCGCCGGCCAGTTCAACCACGCCACCGGCGTGCGCAGCGCCGCCAACGACGGCTACCGGGTCGACGCCCAGTCGGCCGGCGGCCCCGCCTCGGTCTGGGGAGGGTTCGGCCCGGCGCGCTGAGGCCCGCCCGGTGTGCCGGCCCCACGGGGTCGGCGGGCGGGGTGGCGTCACTCCGTGAGGGCCGCACCACTCTCCCGGTCGACGAAATGTCCTCCCCGGCCCGGCAACCTTTCCCCCCAGGGCGGCAACTGACGGGTAACCAGAGCCGCACCAAGGCCCGCCCGCTCAGAAGGACAAGCCCTTGCCAGACCAGAACCGCTCCCATCGCCGCCGTCCGGCAACCCGCCGTCTGATCGCGGCCGCCGTGGTGCTCGCCGCCGCGGGTACCGCCGTACCGCTGATCGCCCAGGCCGCACGGACGCCGAACGCCGGCAAGCCCACCGCGCTGGGCCCGGCGGCGGCCGCTAGCGGCCGCTACTTCGGTACGGCCGTCGCCGCCGGGAGGCTCGGCGACTCGACGTACTCCACCGTTCTCGACCGGGAATTCACCATGGTCACCCCGGAGAACGAGATGAAGTGGGACACCGTCGAGCCCTCGCGCGGATCGTTCGACTTCGCCCCCGCCGACGCGATCGTCGGCCATGCCTCCGGGCACGGCCAGCGCATGCGCGGCCACACCCTGGTCTGGCACTCCCAGCTGCCCGACTGGGTCTCCTCCATCACCGACGCCAACACCCTGCGCGGTGTGATGAACAACCACATCACCCAGGAGATGGCCCACTACAAGGGCAGGATCTACGCCTGGGACGTGGTGAACGAGGCGTTCGCCGACGGCGGGAGCGGCCAGCACCGCCCCTCGGTGTTCCAGAACGTGCTCGGCAACGGCTTCATCGAGGAGGCCTTCCGCACCGCCAGGAACGCCGACCCCGCGGCCAAGCTCTGCTACAACGACTACAGCATCGAGAACCGGTCGGACGCCAAGACCCAGGGCGTCTACGCCATGGTCAAGGACTTCAAGTCCCGCGGCGTCCCCATCGACTGCGTCGGCTTCCAGAGCCACTTCGGCGCGGGCGGCCCGCCTGCGAGCTTCCGTACCACCCTGTCCGACTTCGCCGCGCTCGGCGTCGACGTCCAGATCACCGAACTGGACGTCGCCCAGGCGTCCGCCACCGCGTACCGCGACGCCGTCCAGGCCTGCCTCGACGTCCCCCGCTGCACGGGCACGACCGTGTGGGGCATCCGCGACAGGGACTCCTGGCGCACCGGCGAGAACCCGTTGCTCTTCGACGACAACGGCAACCGGAAGAGCGCCTACGACGCGGTGCTCACCGCCCTGGGCAGCGCCGGCGGCGGCACCACGGACGGCGGCATCACCTCCGGCACCGTCTACACGCTCTCCGCGGCGGGAGCCTCCGGTCGCGTCCTCGACGAGCCCGCGGGGTGGAACGGCAACGGCACCCCGCTCCAGGTCTGGGACGCCAGCGGCGCCACCAACCAGCAGTGGCGCGCCACCAGGAACGACGACGGCTCCTACACCCTGACCAACATCGCCAGCGGACGGGTCCTGGACGAACCCGGCGGCCGGACCGGCAACGGGACGCGGATGCAGGTCTGGGACTCCACCGGCGGCGCCAACCAGCGCTGGAAGGCCACCCGGAACAGCGACGGCTCGTACACGCTCACCAACGCCGCGAGCGGCCGGGCCCTGGAGACCCCCGGCAACCAGACCGCCAACGGCACCGCCGTCCAGATCTGGGACTCCTGGGGCGCGGCCAACCAGCACTGGAGCCTCAAGCCGTCCGGTTCGTCGACGCCGGCGCCGACGGGCGGCTCGTGCGCACTGCCGTCGACGTACCGGTGGTCGTCCACGGGCGCGCTCGCGCAGCCGGCGAACGGCTGGGGCGCGCTGAAGGACTTCACCGACGTCGTCTACAACGGCAAACACCTCGTCTACGCGTCGAACGTC
>NZ_JBITCO010000051.1:0-21263 GCF_044453265.1 Kitasatospora sp. NPDC051705
TTGTGTGGCGTCGGCGGCGGCCGCGGGTGGCTCGGGCCCCGTGTACGCCGTGCACTTGGGCGGTGGGCGCGCTTTCATTGTTTGCGGCCCGGGCCCCCCCCGGGGGGGGGGGGCCCCGGGGCCCCCCCCACCGCCGTGGTCAGCGCCAGCGCCAGGCGTGGTCGACCGGGCCGATCCCCGCGCCGAGCGCGAAGCCCCCGGCGATCGCGCCGGTGATGTACTCCTTGGCCGAGCCGACCGCCTCGGGCAGCGGCTGCCCCTTGGCCAGTCCGGCGGCGATCGCGCTGGCCAGCGTGCAGCCGGTGCCGTGGGTGTGCCGGTTGTCGTAGCGCGGCGCCCGGTACCAGTGCTCCTCGCCGGGGCCGCCGTAGAGCAGGTCGGCGGCCTCGCCCTCCAGGTGGCCGCCCTTGACCAGCACCCAGCGCGGCCCGAGGTCGAGCAGGGCCCTGGCGGCGTCCAGCATCCCGGCCTCGTCGTCGACGGTCCGGCCGGTGAGCTGCGTCACCTCGTGCAGGTTGGGGGTGGCCAGGGTGGCGACCGGCAGCAGCCGCTCGCGGACGGTGGCGACGGCCTCGGCGGCCAGCAGGGCGTCCCCGTGCTTGGAGACGCCGACCGGGTCGACCACCACCGGGGCGTCCACCCCGGCGAGCAGGTCGGAGACGGTCTCGACGAGTTCGATCGAGGCGAGCATGCCGGTCTTCACGGCCTGGACCCCGATGTCGTCGACCACGCTGCGGAACTGGGCCCGGACGGCCTCGGCGGGCAGTTCCCAGTAGCCCTGGACGCCGAGCGAGTTCTGCGCGGTGACGGCGGTGATCACGCTCATGCCGTGGACGCCGAGGGCGAGCATCGCCTTGAGGTCTGCCTGGATGCCGGCGCCGCCGCCGGAGTCGGAGCCGGCGACGGTGAGGACGCGGGGCGGGGCGCCGGAGGGGCCGTGCGGAGCGGGTCGACCGGGGGCGGGGGCGGGAGACGGGAGGGCCATGGGGCCAACCTACCTCCGGCGGTTCAGAGCACGGCCTCGGATTCCGCCCAGCGGTCCTCCGGCACCGTCTTGAGCCTGGTCACCGCGGCGGCGATCGGGACCAGCTCGATCCCGGTCCGGCGCAGCGCGGTGAAGTGCCCGAACGCGCCCTTGTGGACGGCCTCGACCGCGTGCCAGCCGAAGCGGGAGGCGAGCACCCGGTCCCGCGCGGTCGGGGTGCCGCCGCGCTGGGTGTGCCCGAGGATGACCGGCCGGGCCTCCTTGCCGAGCAGGTCCTCCAGCTCGTGGGCGAGCCGGTTGCCGATCCCGCCGAAGGTCCGGTGCCCGAACTGGTCGACGTCGCCGTGGTCGAAGCGCATGGTGCCGGGCTGCGGGGCGGCACCCTCGGCGACGGCGATGATGGCGAACTTCTTGCCGCGGGCGAACCGGTCCTCGACCATCCGGGCCACCGCCTCGATGTCGAATGGCTTCTCCGGGATGAGGATGCCGTGCGCGCCGGCGGCCATGCCCGCGGTGAGGGTGATCCAGCCGGTGTGCCGGCCCATCAACTCGACGACCATGACGCGCTGGTGGGACTCCGCGGTGGTCTTCAGCCGGTCGATCGCCTCGGTCGCCACGTGCACCGCGGTGTCGAAGCCGAAGGTGACGTCGGTGGCGTCGATGTCGTTGTCGATGGTCTTGGGCACCCCCACGACCGGCAGCCCGGCGTCGCTGAACAGCCGGGCCGCGGTCAGCGTCCCCTCGCCGCCGATCGCGATCAGCGCGTCGATGCCGATGTCCCGGGCCAGCGTGCGGGCGTTGTCCACCGCCCAGGCGATCCGGTCCCGCTGGACCCGGGCGGAGCCCAGGATGGTGCCGCCGAGGGTGAGCAGACCGGTGACGTCGTCGTGCGAGACCGGCCGGGTGCGCCCCTCGATGAGACCGAGGAAGCCGTCCTCGATGCCGACGATCTCGTCCCCGTGCACGTCCGTCCCGCGGTGCACCACGGAGCGGATCACCGCGTTCAGGCCGGGGCAGTCGCCGCCGCTGGTCAGTACCCCGATGCGCATGGTTGACGTGCTCCCGCTCGCAGTGGCTCGGACCACCCGCGCCGGACGGCGGGCGGGCCCGGTAGTCGCAAGACTCTCGGTACTCGGAAGACTACGCAAAACCCCCCGGCGAAGCCCGTCCGCCGCACGTCCGGCGCGCGATCCACTGCACCCGTGTCCGGACGCCATCCCCCGTGCGCCGTAGGAGAGTCGGCGCGGGCGTCCGGCGCCGTCCGTCACTCGGCGAAGTGGTCCCAGCCGCCGACCCGGTCCCAGGGTGCGCCGTCCACCGTCACCCGGCCGCTGCGGCTGCCCCGGGGGCGGCCGGTCACCTCGCCCACCACCCGCCAGCGGGCGGGGAGTTGGACCCCGCGCGGGAAGGTCGCCACGATCGCGTGGTCCTCGCCGCCGGACAGCACCCAGACCAGCGGGTCCACGCCGACGGCCTGGCCGATGTCGGCCATCTGCGCCGGGACGTCGAAGTCGGCGGCCTTGAGGTCGATGTCCACCTCGCTCGCGCGGGCCACGTGGCCGAGGTCGGCGACCAGTCCGTCGCTCACGTCGATCATCGAGGTCGCGCCCAACTCGGCGGCGGCCGGGCCCGCGTGGTACGGCGGCTCGGGCCGGCGGTGCGCCTCGACGAAGGCCCGCGGGGAGCGGAAGCCGCGCTGCAGCACGGTCAGCCCGGCGGCCGACCAGCCGAGCCAGCCGGTCACCGCGACCACGTCGCCGACCTGAGCACCGGAGCGCGTCACCGCCGCGCGCCCCTGCAGGTCGCCGAGCGCCGTGATCGCCAGGGTGACGGTGTCGCCGCGCACCACGTCGCCGCCGACCACCGTCGCCCCGGCGACCTGGCACTCGTCGCGCAGCCCGTCCATCAGCTCGGTGGCCCAGGTGGTCGGCAGGTCCGCGGGGGCCACCAGGCCGAGCAGTATCGCGGTCGGCACCGCGCCCATCGCGGCCACGTCGGCGAGGTTCTGGGCGGCGGCCTTGCGGCCCACGTCGTAGGCGGTGGACCAGTCCCGGCGGAAGTGCCGGTTCTCGATCAGGACGTCCGTGGTGGCCACCACCCGGCCGTCCGGCGCCTTCACCACCGCGGCGTCGTCACCCGGGCCGAGGTCGACCGCGTCGGTGAGCGGCACCCGGGCGGTGAGCTCCCTGATGAGACCGAACTCGCCGAGCTCGCCCACGGTCCCCTGCATCTGCCGTCCTCTCGCGTTTCCCTCAGAACTGGTCCCCGTCGCGCTCCCCCGCGCGCAGCGTACGCCCTTCGGGGGTGTCGGGGTCTCCCCTCCCCGGCCCACCGCGCGGTAGCGTGGTGATCAGACTGCCGGTGAGCCCGGTCCCACCCGACGCCTGACCGGGCGATCACGGCGGCGATCCCCGTAACCGGCCGCCGGGAGGCCCCCGTGGTACAGGCATACATCCTGATCCAGACCGAGGTCGGCAAGGCCACCGCAGTGGCCGAGTCGATCTCCAAGATTCCCGGCGTGCTCCAGGCCGAGGACGTCACCGGACCGTACGACGTGATCGTCCGGGCCGAGGCCGACACCGTGGACGACCTGGGCCGCCTGGTGGTGGCCAAGGTCCAGCAGGTCGAGGGCATCACCCGCACCCTGACCTGTCCGGTGGTCCACCTGTAAGCCCCGGCTACCATCGGCGGGTGGCCACAGAACTCCGCATCACCCGGGCGCTGGCGGCGCTGCCCGCGCCGCTCCGCTGGCTGGCCCTGCCGCTCGCGCTGACCTGCACGCTCGTGGTGCTGCTGGGGAGTTGGAGCTCCCCCGACGAGAGCGTGGCGGTGCCCAGCCCGGGCGGCCGGGCGGCCGGGTACTGCCGTGCGCTCGCCGCGGCGCTGCCGCAGGAGCTGCTCGGCCACCCCCGGAAGGACCCGTCCCCCGCGTCCCCGTACGTGGCGGCGTGGGGCGGCTCGCCGCGCACCGTGCTGCGCTGCGGCGTCGACCGCCCCGAACAGCTGGACGGCGAGCACGCCAAGGACTGGTCACCGACCGTGGACGACGTCACCTGGTGGTCGCAGCGGCTCTCCGACGGCGGCTACCGCTTCGTGACGACGATGCGCGCCGCCTACGTCGAGGTGACCGTCCCGGCCGGTGCCGCGCAGAACCCCTTCGACCCGGCCGCCGCCGTCACCCCCGCGGTGAAGGCCACCGTCCCGGGCTGACCGGTACGCCGCGGAGGGTGGGCCTGGACTCCTCCCGGCCCACCCTCCGTCGTCGCGGTCGGGCCGCTACCGCAGACCGGTGGAACGGTCCAGCGCGGCGCGGAGCAGCCGGTCGATCAGCTCGGGGTAGGACACCCCGGTGGCCTCCCACATCTTCGGGAAGGCCGAGATCGGGGTGAAGCCGGGCATCGTGTTGACCTCGTTGATCATCCAGGTGCCGTCCTCCAGCAGGAAGAAGTCCACCCGGGCCAGGCCTTCGCAGCCCAGCGCCTCGAACGCGGCCAGCGCCTGGCGGCGGATCTCGGCGGTCTCCTCGGCGCCGAGCTCCGCCGGGATGCGCACCTCGGAGGAGTCGATGTACTTGGCCTCGAAGTCGTAGAACTCGTAGCCGCCGCCGACCATGATCTCGCCGGGCACGCTGGCCCGCGGGCCGTCCTCGAACTCCAGGACGCCGCACTCGATCTCGCGGCCGGTCACACCGGCCTCGATGATCAGCTTGGGGTCGTGGCGGCGGGCCTCCTCGATCGCGGCGTCGAGGTCGGCCAGGTCCTTGACCTTGGTGATGCCCATGCTGGAACCGGCACGGCACGGCTTCACGAACAGCGGCAGGCCCAGCTCGGCGGCCCGCTCGCGCACCGCGGCGCGGCCCTGCTCGCTCTCCCACTCGCGCGGCCGGACGACGGTGTACCGGCCGACGCCCAGGCCGTGCGAGGCCAGGACCCGCTTGGTGAACTCCTTGTCCATGCCGACCGCGCTGGCGAGCACGCCGTTGCCGACGTACGGCACGCCGGAGAGCTCCAGCAGGCCCTGCAGGGTGCCGTCCTCGCCCCAGGGGCCGTGCAGCAGCGGGAAGACGACGTCGACCTCGCCGAGGGCCTTGGGGGCGCTCCCCGGCTCGCTCAGGACGACCTCGCGGTCGCCCGGGGCGATCGGCAGCGCGACCTGGCCGGCCACGGACTCGGCGACGTGCGCCACGTCCGGCAGCACGCCGTCGGTGATGGCCATCCGGGCGGGCTCGTCGCTGGCCAGCGCCCAGCGGCCCTCGTGCGTGATGCCGATCGGCAGCACGTCGTACGTGTCGCGGTCGATCGCCCTGAGCACGCTGCCCGCGGTGGAGACCGAGATGGCGTGCTCGGAGCTGCGGCCGCCGAAGACCAGCGCGACGCGCGGCTTCGCAGCGGACGGGTTCGGGGAGGTCTGTTCGATGCTCATATCGCGATTGAGACTACCGTGCGACGTGTTTCCGGGACGTCAGCCGCCCCGGGAACGGTGCCGCCCGCCCTCCCCGGCACCGCCTCAGCGCCGTTCGGCCTTCGCCGAGCGGGACATCAGGGCCTGCAGCGCCTCCTGGGTGGGCCGGCCGTTGTGCACCACGTCCACCACCGCCTCGACGATCGGCATGTCGACCCCGTTGCGCCGGGCCAGGTCGAGCACCGACTCGCAGGACTTGACGCCCTCCGCGGTCTGCCGGGTGGCCGCGATGGTCTCCGCGAGCGACATGCCCCGGCCCAGGTTCATGCCGAAGGTGTTGTTGCGCGACAGCGGGGACGAGCAGGTCGCGACCAGGTCGCCCATCCCGGCGAGCCCGGCGAAGGTGTGCGGGTCGGCGCCGAGCACCTCGCCGAGCCGGGTGGTCTCGGCCAGCCCCCGGGTGATCAGCGTCGCCTTGGTGTTGTCGCCGAGGCCCATGCCGGCGGCCATGCCGACCGCCAGGCCGATGACGTTCTTGACCGCCCCGCCGAGCTCGCAGCCCACCACGTCGGTGTTGGTGTACGGGCGGAAGTACGGCGTGTGGCAGGCCGCCTGGAGCCGCTTGGCGACCGCCTCGTCGACGCAGGCCACCACGCTGGCGGCCGGCTGCCGGTTGGCGATCTCCTTCGCCAGGTTGGGCCCGCTGACCACCGCTACCCGCTCCGGTCCGACCTTGGCGACCTCGGCGATGACCTCGCTCATCCGCTTGGCGGTGCCGAGTTCGATGCCCTTCATGAGGCTGACCAGGACGGTCTGCGGCTCGATCAGGGACGCCCAGCCGGCCAGGTTGTCGCGCACCGTCTGCGAGGGCACCGCGAGCACCGCGAAGTCGGCCCCGGCCAGCGCCGCGGCGGCGTCGACGGTGGCCGTGATGGACGACGGCAGCCGGACGCCGGGCAGGTAGTCCGGGTTCTCGTGGGTGGTGTGGATCGCGTCCACCAGCTCCCAGCGGCGGCCCCAGAGCGTCACCTCGCAGCCCGCGTCCGCCAGCACCATCGCGAAGGCGGTCCCCCAGGACCCCGTCCCGAACACTGCGACCCGGGTCACCGGCCGGCCTCCTCGACGCCGTCGCCGCCCTTGGCGCGCCGGCGCTCGGCCACGGCCGCGGCGGCCCGCTGCCGGGCGGCCTTGCGCATGTCGAAGCGCTCGGCGGGCGGCTCCTCGCCGCGGATGCCGGCCAGCACCTCGGTGATCGCCGCCATGATGTCCTCGGTGGCGTCGTTGAGCACCTGGGCGGTCAGCTCCTGGCCCTGGTAGCGGCTCAGGTCCACCGGGGGCCCGGCGGCCACCGTGACCCGGTGCCGCGGGAAGAGGTTGAACCTGCCCTTCCCGTAGCCGGCCCGGCCGTACGGCGGGATGATCTCGTGCGCGCCCCAGTGCGCGACGGGGATGACCGGCGCCCCGGTCATCAGCGCGACCCGGGCGACGCCGCTCTTGCCGGTCATCGGCCACAGGTCCGGGTCCCGGGTGAGCGTTCCCTCCGGGTAGAACTGCACGCACTGGCCGTTGTCGACGGCGTCGATGGCGGCCCGGAACGCCTGCGCGGCGTCGGTGGACTCGCGGAACACCGGAATCTGGCCGGTCTTGCGCAGCATGAATCCGATGAAGGGAATCGAGAACAGCGAGGACTTGCCGAGAATGCGCGGCGGACGCCCGCTGTTGTACTGCCAGTGCGCGTAGATCACCGGGTCGATGATCGAATTGTGGTTCACCGCGGCGATGAAGCCGCCTTCCTTCGGAAGGTGCTCCCAGCCCCGCCAGTCGGGCTTCACCAGGGCGGTCGTCACCGGCTTCACCAGCACGGCCGCGAAGCGGTACCAGATGCCGTAGTCGGCGTTGCCGAACTTGGCGTACGAGCGGCGGGCCACCCCGGCTCCTCCTCTTTCCGTGCGGCACGTGGGGTGCCGCGGTCATGGCCTCCCGGTGCCGCGCACCGGTGTGGACCGGCGCCCGGGCCGCGGGCGCGGACCAGTGTCGCCCGGCTGCTCACCGGCTGTCGAGCGACCGCGCCAACGCGCCCGGCAGGCGTGATCAAACGCACGTCCGCACAGCTCGGACGGCCTGGCGAGGGCTCCGGGACCGGCGTCACAATGACGCCGATGACCCAGGACACCGTACGCCCCAGCGGGCCCGTCGCGCCCGCCGCACCCGCCGCACCCGCCGCCGGCTGGTCGCTCGTACTGCCGCTCAAGCCGCTCGCGCTGGCGAAGAGCCGACTGGCCCCGTACGCCGGAGTGCACCGGGCGGTCCTCGCACTGTCCTTCGCGCTCGACACCGTCACCGCCGCGCTGGCCACCCCGGGCGTCGCCCACGTCCTGGTGGTCACCCGGGACGCCTCGGCCGGCGCCCGGCTGGCGGCGCTCGGCGCACGGGTGGTCGCCGACGAACCCGGCGGCGGCCTCAACGCGGCGCTGGCGCACGGCGCCTCCGCCGCCCGGTCGCTCGCCCCGCGCTCGCCGCTGGCCGTCCTCTCGGCGGACCTGCCGGCCCTGCGCCCGGCCGAACTGGCCCGGGTCCTGGGGGCGGTGCCGCCCGACGGCCGGGCCTTCCTGCCGGACTCCCCCGGCTTCGGCACCACCCTGCTGGCCTGCACCCCCGGCCGTCCGCTCGCCCCCGCCTTCGGGGACGGCTCCCGGGCCCGGCACGCGGCCGGCGGGGCGCTCGAACTGCGCCTGGCGGGCGTGGAGTCGGTGCGCCGCGACGTGGACACCGGCACGGACCTGGACGAGGCCGCGGCACTCGGCCTCGGCCCGCACACCGGCCCGCTCTTCGCCCGCCTGGGGCACGCCCCGGGGCCGGGCCTGCCGGCGGCTCCCGCCTGACGGCGACCGGCGGGCGCGCCGATCGACGGACAAGCCCCGGGACTGTCGGTGCCGCTCGATATGCTGCTGGCATGCAGGCCACCGCGTTCACCTTCGACCCCGCCACCCGGGCCGGCTCCGTGCTGCTCGACGACGGGACCCCGGTGCCGTTCGACGCGGCCGCCTTCGACGCCGGCGGCCTGCGGCTGCTGCGCCCCGGCCAGCGGGTGCGGATCCGCACCGAGGGCGACGGCGGCACCCGCCGGGTGGTCTTCCTGACGCTCCAGACCTTCCCGGACCCAACCGACGGCTGAGCGGCCCCGCCGACCCGCGGCCCGGCCGACGGCCGCCCCGGATTGCCGACTGAGCGCCCGGAAACCGAGAGAGCCGCGGCGACCCGTTCCCCGTGCGTCACGGAGGGGGGTGCCGCGGCTCAGGGCCGAAGGCCGGAGGCCGTCCGGGGACCGCCGGGCGGGACTACTTGGCAGTGGTCTTGCGCGCGGTGGTCTTGCGGGTGGCGGTCTTCTTCGCCGGAGCCGTCTTCTTGGCCGTGGCGGTGGCCTTCTTGGCGGCGGCGGTGGTGGTCTTCTTGGCGGCGGCCGTGGTGGTCGCCTTCTTGGCGGCGGTGGCGGCCGACTTCTTGGTCGCGGCCGCGGAGGTCTTCTTCGCGGCGGCGGTGGTCGCCTTCTTGGTGGCGGTCGCCTTCTTCGCCGCGGCGGCCGTCGTCTTGGCGGCGGTGGCCGTGGTCTTCTTGGCGGCGGCCGTGGTGGTCGCCTTCTTCGCGGCGGCCTTCTTGGTCGCGGCCGGAGCGGCGGCGGTCTTCGCGGCGGTGGTCTTCGCGGCCGTGGCGGCACGCTTGGTGGCCGCGCGCTTGGCGGCCGGGGTGGCTGCGACGCCGCTCTTGCCCGGGGTGAGGGAACCCTTGGGGGCCTTCTTCACCGAGGGGCCTTCCTTCGGCAGCTTCTTGCTGCCGCTGACCAGGTCCTTGAAGCCCTGGCCGGGACGGAAGCGGGGCACCGAGGTCTTCTTGACCTTGACCTTCTCGCCGGTCTGCGGGTTGCGGGCGAAGCGCGCGGAGCGCTCCACCTTCTCGAAGGTGCCGAACCCGGTGACCGAGACACGGTCACCGGCCACAACGGCGCGGACCATGGTGTCGAGCACTGCGTCGACGGCCTCTGCGGCAGCCTTGCGACCGCCCAGCTGCTCGGCCACCGCTTCGACAAGCTGAGCCTTGTTCACGTCTTCCCCTTCGGAAACGGGCGCCGGATGATTCCATCCGTTCTTTTCGCACGTTAGGTATGTATCTGCGGACTTTCAATTACCAAACGCGCGAATCACCCTAGTGTCGCAATGGATTTGCGCGTCGGCGACCTCAGGCGACGGGCGGGCGCCCCTCGTCGAGGTCATGTACAAAGCGACTCAACCGCCTTGCCGCCTCCGGAAGATCGCGCTTGGCGGTCTCGGTGACGATGAGGAGTTGACGGGTGAGAGCGGTCTTTGCATCGGCAGACACGTTCAGCGCATGCACGCGGGCGTGAGCTTGCTTCAACCGCTCGGCCACAAGCGCGTAGAGCGCTGCGACTTCCTGGTCGTCCGGCCCCTCAGCTGGTGCGGAGGTGACGTCCGGCCGATCGTCAATTCGGCGTTCGGATCCCCGGCCCACGGACTCCGGGGCCGCGGGTTCGCCGCCCGCGTACGGAGGTTCATGGTGCCGGTGCATGTACTGATTGTGCCATCTACCCGCAGTTGTACTTGCGCGGGGCCCTCTCCGGCAAAGCCAAATGGGCAATCCGGGGCGGGCCCCGGCGGTAACTCGTGCTCCGGAACGGCGGATGGCCCGCCCCCCCGAAGGGGAGGCGGGCCATCCGGCGGATCGTCAGAATGCTTGTTCTGAGGGGATCTCAGGCCACCGGCAGAGTACGGGGCTTGAAGGCGGGACGGGTGGTCTCGAAGGCCGCGATGTCGGCCTCGTTCTGCAGCGTGATGCTGATGTCGTCCAGCCCGTTGAGCAGCCGCCACCGGACGTTGTCGTCCAGTTCGAAGGAGGCCGTGACGCCTTCGGCGCGCACTTCGCGGGCCTCCAGGTCGACGGTGATCTCGGCCGAATGGTCACTCTCCGTGAGCGCCCAGAGCTGTTCCACGGTCTCCTGCGGGAGGACCACCGTCAGCAGGCCGTTCTTCAGGGAGTTGCCCCGGAAGATGTCGGCGAAGCGGGACGAGATGACCGCGTGGAAGCCGTAGTTCTGCAGCGCCCAGACGGCGTGCTCGCGGGAGGAGCCGGTGCCGAACTCGGGGCCGGCCACCAGCACGGTGGCCCCCTGGCGCTCGGGCCGGTTGAGGATGAACGACTCGTCCTTGCGCCAGGCCTCGAACAGGCCGTCCTCGAAGCCGGAGCGGGTGACCTTCTTCAGCCAGTGCGCCGGGATGATCTGGTCGGTGTCCACGTTGGAGCGGCGCAGCGGGACGGCCCGGCCGGTGTGGGTGGTGAACTTCTCCATGGTTCTCAGGCCTCCACAGCCACGGTGCTGGTCAGGTCGGAAGGGGCGGCCAGGCGGCCCAGGACGGCGGTCGCCGCGGCGACCTGCGGGGAGACCAGGTGGGTGCGGCCGCCCTTGCCCTGCCGGCCCTCGAAGTTGCGGTTCGAGGTGGAGGCGCAGCGCTCGCCGGGGGCGAGCTGGTCGGGGTTCATGCCCAGGCACATCGAGCAGCCCGCGTGCCGCCACTCGGCGCCGGCCGCGGTGAACACCTTGTCCAGGCCCTCCTCGACGGCCTGCAGGGCGACCCGGACGGAGCCGGGGACGACCAGCATCCGCACCCCGTCCGCGATCCGGCGGCCCTCCAGCACGGCGGCGGCGGCGCGCAGGTCCTCGATCCGCCCGTTGGTGCAGGAGCCCACGAAGACCGCGTCGACCTTGACCTCGCGCAGCGGGGTGCCGGCCTCCAGGCCCATGTAGGCCAGGGCGTTCTCGGCGGCCGTCCGCTCCTGCGGGTCGGCGAAGGAGGCCGGGTCCGGTACCCGGGAGCCCAGCGGGGCGCCCTGGCCGGGGTTGGTGCCCCAGGTGACGAACGGGGTCAGCTCGGCGGCGTCGATGAAGATCTCGTGGTCGAAGACCGCGTCCTCGTCGGTGCCCAGGGTCTCCCAGTACGCGACGGCCGCGTCCCAGTCCTCGCCCTGCGGGGCGTGCGGACGGTCCTTGAGGTAGGCGAAGGTGGTCTCGTCCGGGGCGATCATGCCGGCCCGGGCGCCCGCCTCGATCGACATGTTGCAGATGGTCATCCGGGCCTCCATGGACAGGCCCCGGATCGCCGAACCGCGGTACTCCAGGACGTACCCCTGGCCGCCGCCGGTGCCGATCCTGGCGATGACGGCCAGGATCAGGTCCTTGGCGGTGACGCCCTCGGGCAGCTCGCCCTCGACGGTGATCGCCATCGTCCGGAACGGTGCCAGCGGCAGGGTCTGGGTCGCCAGCACGTGCTCGACCTGGCTGGTGCCGATGCCGAACGCCAGCGCGCCGAAGGCGCCGTGGGTGGAGGTGTGGGAGTCGCCGCAGACCACGGTCATGCCGGGCTGGGTCAGGCCCAGCTGGGGGCCGACCACGTGCACGACGCCCTGCTCGACGTCGCCGAGCGAGTGGATCCGGACGCCGAACTCGGCGGCGTTGCGGCGCAGGGTCTCCAGCTGGACCTTCGAGACCGGGTCGGCGATGGGCTTGTCGATGTCGAGGGTGGGGGTGTTGTGGTCCTCGGTCGCGATCGTCAGATCGGTGCGGCGGACCTTCCGCCCGGCCAGCCGCAGCCCGTCGAAGGCCTGCGGGCTGGTCACTTCGTGGAGCAGGTGCAGGTCGATGAAGAGCAGGTCGGGCTCCCCCTCCGCGCGCCGCACGACGTGGTCGTCCCAGACCTTCTCTGCGAGTGTCCGTCCCATCGGATTCCCTCCAGCCGGCCGCGTTGCCGGCCTTCTCGTGTCGTCGAGGTCGAAGTTGCCGCCACCCTGTAGGGGGCACGGTCCGCGCGACCTGCACGCCGGATCGCTGTCCACGATGCGGACACCTTGGTGAGGCCGCATCCTGGATGTCTCCCGGGCTGCTGCATCCAGAGTGGCGCTTTTCCCGGAAGATTGAACTTGCGTCTCGCGGACTGAGACTGCAGTCTTAGCGCATGGACAACTCTAGCGGCGTCGGCGTTCTCGACAAGGCCGCTCTGGTGCTCAGCGCACTGGAGTCGGGCCCCGCCACGTTGGCGGGGCTGGTCGCCGCCACCGGTCTGGCGCGCCCCACGGCCCACAGACTCGCCGTCGCACTCGAACACCACCGTCTGGTCACCAGGGACATGCAGGGGCGCTTCATCCTCGGCCCCCGTCTCTCCGAACTCTCCGCCGCGGCGGGCGAGGACCGGCTGCTCGCCACCGCGGGCCCGGTCCTGACCCACCTGCGCGACGTCACGGGCGAGAGCGCACAGCTCTACCGCCGCCAGGGCGAGATGCGGATCTGCGTAGCCGCCGCCGAGCGGCTCTCCGGCCTGCGGGACACCGTCCCGGTCGGCAGCACCCTGCCGATGAAGGCCGGCTCGGCCGCCCAGGTCCTGCTGGCCTGGGAGGAGCCCGAGCGGCTGCACCGCGGCCTCCAGGGCGCCCGCTTCACCGCCACCGCCCTCAGCGGCGTCCGGCGGCGCGGCTGGGCCCAGTCGATCGGCGAGCGGGAGCCGGGCGTCGCGTCCGTCTCCGCTCCCGTGCGCGGCCCCTCCAACCGGGTGGTGGCCGCCGTCTCGGTCTCCGGCCCGATCGAGCGGCTGACCCGCCACCCGGGCCGGCTGCACGCCCAGGCCATCATCGAGGCCGCGAACCGGCTGACCGAGGCCCTCCGCCGCAGCTGATCACCCCGGAACACCGGGAAGGGCCCCGCTCGTGGAGCGGGGCCCTTCGGCCGTTCCGGGCCCCGCGGGGAATTGCGGAACCCCGTCCGGAGCGGAGCCCCGTCCGGAAATGCAAAAAGACCCCGGGAACCGGGGCCTTCCTTTTCTGGCTGGGGTACCAGGACTCGAACCTAGACTAAATGAACCAGAATCACTCGTGCTGCCAATTACACCATACCCCAACACAAAGCAAGGGCCGATGGGGTGACCCACCGGCTTCCTGCTCTGAAGTACCCCCGACCGGATTCGAACCGGCGCTACTGCCGTGAGAGGGCAGCGTGCTAGGCCGCTACACAACGGGGGCTTCCTGGCGATCCCTTGCGGGATCCGTACCCCCGACCGGATTCGAACCGGCGCTACTGCCGTGAGAGGGCAGCGTGCTAGGCCGCTACACAACGGGGGCTTTCCAGGTGATCCCTTGCGGGATCCGTACCCCCGACCGGATTCGAACCGGCGCTACTGCCGTGAGAGGGCAGCGTGCTAGGCCGCTACACAACGGGGGCTTGATCTTCATTTATACTGCGGCACTTGCGTACTGCGCTGGGGTACCAGGACTCGAACCTAGACTAAATGAACCAGAATCACTCGTGCTGCCAATTACACCATACCCCACCAGAGTTGAACCCTCGTCGGGATCTTCTCAGGCGTTGCGCCTCTCGTTCGGTCCCGGCCGGGGGGCTTTCGCTCCCTCGTCCGTTCCCTCCCGGGCGGCGCAGAAAGAACATTACCCGACGTCTGCCCTGGCTCCAAAATCGATAACCCCAGGCAGCCGCCGGGCGGCCGTCCGGTGACGTCCGGGTACGCCGCGGGCCCGGCACGAAGCCGGGCCCGCGACCTGCTCCACGACCCGCTCAGGCGGCCGGGAGCGCCTCCAGGGCGGCGTTCAGCCGGCGCAGCGTCTCGGGGCGCCCGAGCAGCTCCATCGACTCGAACAGCGGCGGGGAGACGCGGCGGCCGGTGACGGCCACCCGCAGCGGGGTGAACGCGAACTTGGGCTTGATGCCCAGCCCGTCCACCAGCGCCTCGCGCAGCGCGGCCTGGATCGGCTCCGGGCTGAAGTCGCCGAGCGCCTCCAGCGCCTTGACGCTGGCCTCCAGCACCGGGCGGGAGTCGGCGGTCAGCGCCTTGGCGGCGTCGTCCGGGTCGACGGTGAAGTCGGCCGGGTCGACGAACAGGAAGCCGGCCATGTTCACGATCTCGCTCAGCACGACCATCCGCTCCTGGGTGAGCGGCGCGATCTTCGCGAGCAGGTCCAGCTGCTCGGCCGTCGGCTCGGCCGGCAGCAGGCCGGGGGCCTGCAGGTACGGCACCAGGCGGCGGACGAAGTCCTCCGGGGCCAGCCGGCGGACGTGCTCGGCGTTGATCGCCTCGCACTTCTTCAGGTCGAAGCGGGCCGGGTTGGCGTTCACCTTGGCGATGTCGAAGGCGGCGACCAGCTCGTCCACGCCGAAGAGGTCCCGGTCCTCGGCCAGCGACCAGCCCAGCAGGGACAGGTAGTTGAGCAGGCCCTCGGGGATGAAGCCGCGCTCGCGGTACAGGTTGAGCGAGGCCTGCGGGTCGCGCTTGGAGAGCTTCTTGTTGCCCTCGCCCATGACGTACGGCAGGTGGCCGAAGCGCGGGGTGCCGCCGTCGCCGACGCCGATCTCGGCGAGCGCGGCGTACAGCGCGATCTGCCGCGGGGTGGAGGACAGCAGGTCCTCGCCGCGCAGCACGTGGGTGATGCCCATCAGGGCGTCGTCCACCGGGTTGACCAGGGTGTACAGCGGCGCGCCGTTGGCCCGGACGATGCCGTAGTCCGGCACGTTCTCCGGCTCGAAGGTGAGCGTGCCGCGCACCAGGTCGTCGAAGCTGATGGTGCGGTCGGGCATCCGGAAGCGCAGGATCGGCTCGCGCTTCTCCAGCTTGTAGACCGCGACCTGCTCGTCGGTCAGGTCGCGGCAGTGGCCGTCGTAGCCGGAGGGCTTGCCGGCCGCACGGGCGGCCTCGCGGCGGGCGTCCAGCTCCTCGGTGCTGCAGTAGCAGTGGTACGCGTGGCCGGCCTCGTGCAGGCGGCGGGCGACGTCGGCGTAGATGTCCATCCGCTGGGACTGGCGGTACGGCTCGTGCGGGCCGCCGATCTCCGGGCCCTCGTCCCAGTCGAAGCCCAGCCAGCGCATGGCGTCCAGCAGCTGCTCGTACGACTCCTCGGAGTCGCGGGCCGAGTCGGTGTCCTCGATCCGGAAGACCAGCGTGCCGCCGTTGTGGCGGGCGAAGGCCCAGTTGAAGAGGGCGGTGCGGACCAGGCCCACGTGCGGGTTCCCGGTCGGGGACGGACAGAAGCGAACCCGGACGGCCGGGTTTGAGTTAGCCACGCTTGATCACCTTGTTGGTGAGAGTGCCGATGCCTTCGATGGAGACGGCGACCTCGTCGCCGACGTTGAGCGGGCCCACCCCTGCGGGCGTGCCGGTGAGGATGACGTCGCCGGGCAGCAGCGTCATGGCCTCGGAGACGTGGACGATCAGCTCGGCGACCGAGCGGACCATCTGGGAGGTGCGGCCGGCCTGCCGGAGCTCGCCGTTGACCGTGCAGGTGACGGCCAGGTCGGCCGGGTCCACGTCGGTCTCGATCCACGGGCCCAGCGGGCAGGAGGTGTCGAAGCCCTTGGCCCGGGCCCACTGGCCCTCGCGCTGCTGGACGTCCCGCGCGGTGACGTCGTTGGCGCAGGTGTAGCCGAGGATCACCTCGGGCACCCGGTCCAGCGGCACCTCGCGGCACATCCGGCCGATCACCACGGCGAGTTCGGCCTCGTGGTGGACGTCCGAGGAGAACGGCGGGTACGCGATGTTCTCGGTCGGGCCGATCACCGAGGTCGACGGCTTGAAGAAGGTGAGCGGGAGGTCCGGGACGTCGTGGCCCAGCTCGGCCGCGTGCGCCGCGTAGTTGCGGCCGACGGCCACGATCTTGTTGGGGAGCATCGGGCTGAGCAGCCGGACGTCCTGGAAGCGGTAGCTCTCGCCGGTGGGCTGGGGCTGGCCGAACGGGTGGCCGGCCAGCGCGTGGACGACCAGCGAGTCGGGCTGGGAGGGATCGCCCTCCACGACGCCGAAGGAGACGCTGCCGGCGGCAGGGCTCCCTTCCCGGACGGAAAACCTGGCAATGCGCACGGCTGGGCTACCCCTCGCTTCGTCGGCCGCCCGGGGCGCGCCCGGGCGCTGGTGGGCGCCCCGCCCGTGGTGGGCGCGGTCCCGTCAATCGTCGTCCAGGCTATCGCGCGCGGCCCCGGCGGGCCGCTTTGCCCCTGTTCAGCCCGGTCGGGGCGGAAGCCGCGGGTGCGGCCCCGGGAAGCGCGAACGGGCGCCGCGGCCGCCCCCGGAGGGTGGCCGCGGCGCCCGGTCCGGGCGCGGTCCGGTCAGTCCTGCGGGACGGCGACGACCGGGGCGACCATCAGCTGGGTGCGGCGCGGGTTGGCCGTGCTGGTCGGCAGCTCGGTGGCGTACGTGACGACGTCCTCGGGCTTGCGGGCGCCCGGGATCGCGGCGAAGTCCGCGACCGAGGCCAGCGTCGTGCGGCGCGGGTTCGCCGTGGAGCCGCAGGACAGCGTGGACTGGGTGGCCTTCTTCTTCGCCAGGGACATCGAGAGCACCTCGTGGTAGCGGCCGGGGATCGCGGCGGATCGGCACCGGCCTGAGTGATTCCGATTGATTCGGAGGGGTTCTGGGCAGGCTGATCGGGGCCGTGCTCCGGAGACAGCCCAGGTTACGAGATCTCATTCCACAGGCACCGTGACCAAAGCTATACATACGGCTGTGATTTTGCTCACAAATTCATGAGCAAAATGCAGATATCCGACATATCGCCGCATCGGAATTTCCCGACATACGGCAGATTCCGGGCATTCCGGAAGGTCTGTGACTCTTTTCGATCTAGGGCTCGCTTGGCATGTATCCGGCGAGTGTCCGAAAAAGGCGGTATTCCGGTCCGGTTACCGCACAGTCAGTGAGACCGCGCACGCGGTCGGTAGCGCCGGGAGGTGTGCCCTGGCGGCCCTTGTTGGGATTCCCCGGCTGTGCTGGAATGCCACGGACCGTGGGTAGGGAGAAGTCCACCCCGGTGACCCGCTCACCCGGACCGGCCGGGGAGCGGATGGAAACTCGACACCGTCCAGGCCGCGGCGACGCGGTGGGACGCCCGGTCCAGAGGTTGCGACGCCAGTGCAGGGACGTTTCAAAAGGGGTAGCGGCGCCGCGGGAAACCCGGAGTCGCGTGAGCCTGTGGCAGCCCCCCAGCAGGCGGCGGCCCCCGGCGGCCCGGCCGAGCCGGTGGCGCCCGAGGCCCCCGGCCGCCCGGACGGCGACGGCCAGGAGCGCAAGTCCACCCGGGACAAACTCCGGACGACCCTGACCAGGCGCCGCGCCACCGGTCTGAGCCGGCTCGCGATGCGCAACTGGCGCATCCGGACCCGACTGATCGCGCTGCTCGCCCTCCCCGTCCTGGTCTCCCTCGTCCTCGGTGGCCTGCGGATCCAGACCTCGATGGAGGCCTCGCAGCAACTCGCCCAGATGGCCAACCTCTCCGACCTGGCCAAGAAGGCGACCAACCTCGCGGACGCGCTGCAGAAGGAACGCGACATCAGCGCGGGCCCGATCACCGCGCGCCCCAACGACCCGCTCGACGACGACATCGTCACCGCCCGCAAGGAGACGGACGACCTCAGCCGCACCTTCACCGCGTCCTCGGACAAGTTCGAGAACCTCGAGCTCTCCGGCGGCAAGGCGCTGCTCTTCCAGATCCGCAAGGACCTGAACTCGATCTCCGACGCGCGCAACACGCCGTACCAGAACAACCAGAACATCCAGTCGACGATCACCGCCTACGACGTGATCATCCGCGACCTGCTCTCCATCACCCAGGACATCGCGCTCGCGTCGAACAACAAGGACCTGGTCGTCGCGACCCGTGCGCTCCAGCAGTTCTCGCTCGCCAAGAACGCCACCTCGCAGCAGCGCGCCCTGATCAGCGCCGCGCTCGCCAACCCCAAGGGCCCCGACCTCAGCCTGAGCGACGAGTCCTTCGGCATCCGCCTGCGCGCCTCCTACGACAACGCGCTCACCAGCTTCAACAACATCTACACCGCGCACGACCTGGACAACCTGCGCGGCCAGCTCAGCTACAACTCGGTGGTCGCCGACGCCGACCGCTACGCGCGCTCGATCCTCCAGCAGAGCGGTATCCACCAGACCGACCCGGTGACCTACAAGGACTGGTACGAGAAGGCCAGCGCCAAGATCACCGCCGAGCGCCGGATCGAGTCCAAGCTCATCGAGGACCTCGACGGAAAGGCCCAGGACCTGCAGTCCCAGGCCGACACCGAGGCCATCATCATCGGTGCCGCCGTCGCCCTCGTGCTGCTCGTCGCCCTCGGTGGCGCCGGTCTGATCGCCCGCTCGATGGTGCGCTCGCTGACCCGCCTGCAGGCCGCGGCCGAGGACGTCGCCGAGCGCCGCCTGCCCGAGCTGGTCAAGACCCTCTCCGAGAGCGACCCGCACGACGTCGACACCACGGTCGAGCCGGTCGCCGTCGACTCGACCGACGAGATCGGCCACGTGGCGCACGCGTTCGACATGGTGCACAGCGAGGCCGTACGCCTCGCCGCCGAGCAGGCCCTCCTGCGAGGCAACATCAACGCGATGTTCACCAACCTCTCCCGCCGCAGCCAGGGCCTCATCCAGCGCCAGCTGTCGCTCATCTCCGAGCTGGAGAGCCGCGAGGCGGACCCGGACCAGCTGGCCAACCTCTTCAAGCTGGACCACCTCGCGACCCGTATGCGCCGCAACGGCGAAAACCTCCTCGTCCTCGCCGGTGAGGACCCGGGCCGCCGCTGGACCAGGCCCGTCCCGCTGGTCGACGTGCTCCGCGCCGCCGCCTCCGAGGTGGAGCAGTACGAGCGCATCGAGCTCGCCACCGTGCCGTCGGCCGAGGTCGCCGGCCGCGTCGTCAACGACCTCGTCCACCTCCTCGCCGAGCTGCTCGAGAACGCCACCTCGTTCTCCAGCCCGCAGACCCGCGTCCGGGTCACCGGCCACGCGCTGCCCGACGGCCGCGTGCTGGTCGAGATCCACGACACCGGCATCGGCCTGAGCCCCGACGACCTCGCGGACATCAACGAGCGCCTCGCCAACCCGCCGACGGTGGACGTCTCCGTCTCCCGCCGCATGGGCCTCTTCGTGGTCGGCCGCCTGTCCCTGCGACACGGCATCCGCATCCAGCTGCGCCCCAGCGACTCCGGTGGCACCACCGCGCTCGTCATGCTCCCGGTGGACGTCACCACCTCCGCCGACCGCCGCGGCGCCGCCCGCCCCGGCTCCGCGCAGGCCAAGCAGCAGCGCGGGGTCGCCCCGACGCCGCGCCAGCAGCGCCAGGTGCCGCCCGGCCAGGGCGGCCCGGCCGCGCTCGGCCAGGGCCAGGCCGGCGCCCCGCAGGGCGGCCGTCCGCAGCTCGGTCAGGGCGGTCCGGCCGCGCCGGGTGGCCCCGGTGCGCCGGCCGGCCCGGGTGCGCCCGGCGGCCGCGCGGGCGGTCTGCCGACCCGTCAGGCCGGTCAGTCGCTGCGCGAGAACCCGATCCCGCAGGGCAAGGGGCAGCAGCCCCAGCAGGCCCCGCAGGGCGGCCTGCCGCAGGGCGGCCTGCCGCAGCGCGGCGCCAACCGCCAGGGCCCGGGCCAGCAGGCCCCGCAGTCCCAGCAGGCCCCGCAGGGCGGCCTGCCGCAGCGCGGCGGCAACGGCCAGGGCCCGGCCCAGGGCGGCCCCGGCGGCCTGCCCCGCCGCGGCCAGCAGCCGCCCGCCCAGGGCCGCCCCGGCCAGGAGCGTCCGCGCCCGAACGGCGAGTTCGAGGGCGCTCCGGGCCCCCGCACCGGCGAGCAGCCGCAGCACGGCCGGCCGGGTCGGCCGGGTTCGCCGCAGCAGGGCGCCCGCCCGGGCAACCGTCCGCAGGACGGGCTGCCGCAGCGCCGGCCGGTCCCGCAGGGCCAGGGCGGTCCGCAGGGCCAGCCCGGTCCGCAGGGTCAGGGCCAGCCCGGCCAGGGCCAGCCCGGTCCGCAGGGCCCGGGTGCGCCGCAGGGCCGCCCCGGGCCGCAGGGCCAGCGCCGCCCGCAGCGCCCCGGACCGGACATGCCGCAGCGCGACCGCCAGCCGCAGCTGCCCCCGCAGCAGCAGCCCCAGCCGCTGCCCGCGGCCGAGCCGGCCCCGCTGGAGAGCACCCAGCAGCTCGCCCGGCCCCGTTTCGAGGCCAGCCAGATCGACCCGCGCGACCCGCTGGGCCTCGGTCTGGTGGAGCCGGTGCTGCCGAACGTGCCGAACCCGGCGCGTCCGGAGCAGGTGCGCCCCGAGCAGGTCCGTCAGGAGCCGGTCCGTCCGGAGCCGATGGCGCTGCCGACCGGTCCGTCCCAGGGCGCGGCCGACCAGCCGTGGCAGCCGCAGGACGCCGGCCAGCAGGGCCAGCAGCAGGCGCGGCAGCGGACGTACCAGCCGCGCCGGCCCGGCACCTCCGCCCCGGACCTCCAGCAGCATGGCCAGGCCCCGCAGGCCCGCCAGCCCCAGCAGGGACAGCAGGCACCGCAGGGACAGCAGGCCCCGCAGGGCCAGCAGCAGCCCCCGCAGCAGCCGCAGCCCGGCCCCGGCGACGCCCCGTGGCGCCCGTCCGCGAACGACGAGCGCTGGCGCCGGGCCGAGCAGGTCCGCGAGCCCTCGACCAACGGTGTCACCATGTCCGGTCTCCCCCGGCGGACCCCGCAGGCCAACCTGGTCTCCGGTACCGCCGAGGCCTCGCCGATGACCGGTCCGCAGGTCTCCCGGGCACCCGAGGAGGTCCGCGGCCGGCTCACCAACCTGCGCCGCGGCATCCAGCAGGGTCGCCGCGCCGGGGCCGAGCAGACCAACCCGTCGGGCTTCCAGCATGGTGCCCAGCAGGGCGGATTCGATAGTTTCGGTGGCCGGACCGACGGCAACGGCGCAGAGCATCAGGAGCGTTGAGTTGAATCAGATGAGCCAGGCCGCACAGAACCTGAACTGGCTGATCACCAATTTCGTGGACAACACCCCCGGGGTGTCCCACACCGTGGTGGTCTCCGCCG
>NZ_JBITCO010000052.1:0-18171 GCF_044453265.1 Kitasatospora sp. NPDC051705
TGGTCTCGACGGCGGTCCGCCGGCGGGGCGAGCGCGCGTTGATCGCGGTGTGGCCCGCGCGGTCCGCGTCGCGGATGGCCTCGGCCTTGCGCTGGGCGGGGGACTTCTTGGTGAAGAGGCCCATCAGTCGCACCGCCGCCCGATGCGGCCGGTGAGCACGAACGGCTCGCCGTCGACCACGCACATCGCGTGGAACTCGGCGGGGATGCTGCCGTCCGCGCTGGCGTCGGTGACGGCGAGGCGGGAGCACCACGACTCCCGGACCAGGCCGGTCACGACGTCGAGCGGCACGGGGTCAGCGGTGCGGTAGGCGACGCCGTCGCGGCGGACGACGCCGACCAGCGGCAGCTTGGTGATGGGCGCGCTCACTCCGACTCACCGCCGCCCTTGCCGACCTGGATGGTCAGCACGCGGTCGGCGCCGGCGGAGGCCTGGGCGCGGTCCTTGTCGGTGATCGGGGGGACGCGGGTAGCGTCGGACATGGCTGTCCCTCCATCGCAGGGGTTGGCCGGAGCCCCGTCCGGGTCGCATCCGGGCGGGGCTCGCTTGCATCACCGACAGTAGAGCAAAACGCGGATTTGCACTACCCCCTTGGTAGAGCACGCCGGAGTGGTCTACCGTCTAGGTAGCGCGAGCAGTTCGAACGCTCGCACCGAGAGGAGGGACGGCATGGCTGGTTACATCGCGATTGCCAGGCACTTTGAAGGGCTCATCGAGTCCGGAGAGCTGCAGCCCGGCGACCGCCTCCCGACCCAGCGGGAGGTGATGCAGGAGTGGGAAGTGGCGGGACAGACCGCCTCGCGGGCGTTCAAGGTCTTGAGGGAGAAGGGCCTGACGCTGGCCACCACTGGCGGGGGCACCGTCGTGGCGCCGACGAGCAGTTCGAACGTCGCGTCGCGCGTCGAGACCTGGGCGAACACGGGTCGGGCGCTCAAGAAGAACGAGACCTCCGAGATCTTGGAGGTCGGCAGGGTCGGCGCGCCCGAGACCATCGCTGCCCGGTTGGGAGTCGAGCCGGGTAGCCCGGTGCAGCTCCGTCGCCGCCTCGTTCGGAGGGGTGGCGTCCCCGTGCACATGAGTTCGTCGTACTACCCGCTGTACGTCGTCGAGGCGACGCCGGAGCTGGCGGAGCCGGTGTCCACCGGCGCGTCGCGCGAGCTCGCAGCGGAGCGTCTCGGCAGTGTGCAGTCCAGGTGGAGGGAGGAGATCACCTCTCGCGAGTCCACCGAGCAGGAGCGTCAGGCGCTCGGACTCACGGCCCCGGCCTGGATCCAGCAGGTGGTCAGGACCGTGTACCTGGCCGACGGGCGGGTGGTCGAGACGGCGATCAAGGTCGTCTCGGCCGAGACCGTGATCAGCCACGAAGGCGAGTTCTGACCGAACAACAGCAAAGCGGGCCGCCCCGGATTGCCCTCCGGTGCGGCCCCGTGACCCACGGAGGTACCCGTGACTCACACGGTCGAGTATGACCGGCACACCCCCCGGCACGCCGTGCCGGGGCCGCTGACCAGCGGTTCCGGCACGGCCGACACGGCCGTGCCGGACGGCCAGACCACCACCCGCACCATCGGCGGATGGGCGGCCTTGCTCCTCGCGCTGATCTTCATCGCGATGGCCGCCGTCGGCGCCGCCGGCGGCTGGGCGACCTACCACAACATGAAGTCGGCGCTTGGCGACAGCGACATGGCTGTGGGCCTGGTCGCGGCGGGCGAGGGCGTCGTCGCCGTCCTCGGTCTCGCTCTGATCGCCCTGACCCTGATCGCCCGGCCCTACCCGCTCGCGCTCCGGTTGGGTTTGTGGATCATGCCGGTGCTCGGGTCGGCGGTCGGCATCTACCTCGCCCACGACGACGCCCACCGCGTCGTCTACGCAGTGACCCCGCTCGCCATGACCGCCGCCGCCGAGCTGGCCGGGTACGTCGCCCGCAGCATCGTCGTGCACCGCACCGGCCACGACGCCGAGGCCGACCGCCGTACCGGCGAGCTGCTGAGGCGGATCGAATACCACCAGGCCAGGGCTCAGCACCACCCCGATGAGGCCACCCGCAAGGAGTCCGCGACGGAGGCCTGGAAGCTGGCCGAGCGCCTCGGCCGCGGCGACCCACGCCTGACCACCGCGCTGACCGTGAGCTACGCCGAGCGCACCACCGCCTCGGCGCTCGCAGCCCTCGACACCCTCTACGGCCGGACGCCTGTCCAGGCCGACCCGCAGCCGCTCCCCGCCGCGCAGCCCGTGCCCGCGATCCTCGCCACCCCGGAGCCGACCCCGATCAGCACCGAGGCGCCGGTGCCTGCCGAGCAGGCCGCCCCGCAGCCGAAGCCCGTGCCGGAGCCCGCCCGGGAGGAAATCCCTGGTCAGCTCCCCTTCGACACGGTCGACACGGGCACCGGCACGGCGACCGACACGGCCGACACGGACCCGGAGCCCGCTCAGCAGAGCGCCCCGCAGCCCGGTGTCCAGCTCTCCGACATCGAGCTGGACGCGGTGGTCCACATGATCCGCACTGCGACCAACCCGCCCAGCAGCTTCAGGGACATGGAGACCCGCTTCCGCCAGCTCGGCTTCGTCGGGTCCGCGGACAGGGTCCGCGCGGCCTGGAAGCGCGTCACTGCCGACGACCCGACCGCCGTGGAGGCCTGATCACCATGAGCACCCAGCGCTACGAGGCCGAGGTCGAGATCCGCACCGCCGCCGGACAGGTCGTCACCTACAAGGGCGACGGCCTCGGCTCCGCCAACCTCGGCGGCGAGCAGCTGCTCGACAGCGTCGCGGCCGCTGCCCTCCACCAGGAGCCCGGCGGCACGGTCGTGGCCTCCCGCGTCCGGACGGCCTGATCCGCATCGGGGACGGCCGGGGCCCCAGGGAACCCGGCCGTCCCCGACCAGAACACCCACACCGGCACGACCCACTCGGGAGGATGACCGCATGACCAGCAACAGCCTCTTCGGCCCCGTCACCGACCAGGAACGCATCCGCTGGCAGCTCCAGGGCGCCCGTGCGCTGACCGATCTGCTGACCAACGCCTTCCACGAGCAGCTGCCCGCGATCGACTGGCAGCTGGGGACCGGCAGCGCCCTGCTTGGCCAGATCCGCCACCCCGGCCAGGCGCCGGCGGACCTGCGTGAGGCGTTCACCGCCTGGGCGCTCTACCTCGGCGCCGTCCCGACCGAGCACACCCACGGAGGCCGCACCGCCCTGCGCGCCAAGGTCGAGCGTCACCCCGCCTACGGCGTCGACATCGTGGTCCTCGCGGAGTTCTACGCCGACGAGCAGGACTGACGACCGACCGGCACGGCCCCGGCACGGCCGACACACCCTCCGGCACGACCCCCTGACAGCACGAAAGGGCCGGTCCGCCACGGCGGACCGGCCCTGATCGTCTTACAGGTCACATCCGGCGCTTTCGCGCCGGACGCAACATGTGGCGCTCCCGTACGGCATGATTCTGATCCAGTACGAAAGCTGAGAGGCCAGTTGGCGCTGGTACCTCTCCGCCGAGTCCCTTCCCAAGTCGCTTACCAGGGCGAGACAGCTAAGGAACCCGACGCTGACCAGCGTAACGGGTGGTGCGGGCTTCCGCGCAACACCCGACCCATCGACTTCGGCCACCGCGCCGGATGCAGCTCCCGCCCCGGCGGTCGAGCGCTCCGCCCCCGGTGGCCGTACGCATGCCCGAAACCAAGGCAAGCGTTCGGCACATGATCAGACTGCCGTGCCGAGCACCCCCGCCGAGCGTGCCGCCGCCTGGGAGGCCCTCGACCAGCGGCACGGGGCGGCTCTCTCGGCGGGCCGCGCCAACCGCGCCGCCCGCCGCGCCGAGCAGCAGGCCGCCGCCCGCGCCGCCCGCGACCTCGCCGCCGCCCTACGCGCCGCAGGCTTCACTACGACCCCAGCCACCGCCCCCAGCCACCCCACCAAGGGCCACGGACGGGCCGTCAGCGCCCCGAACGGCGGCTCGGGTTCGAACCGAGAGAGTTACGTTTCCGCCGCTGCTCAGGGGCCGTCAGGGGGCGCCGCCGATGGCGGGTGCGGCCAACTGGTCAAGGGCGCCGACGCCCAGCTGCACAGCATGATCAAAAAGGGCGACGCCCGGCTCCGCCTGCTCGACGGCATCCAGCGGATCACCGGCTTGCCCACCCTGGAGAAGTGCCAGGTGGTCCCCCTCGGCGACGCCGTCGGCTTCCACATCAACGACGGGGCCGGTCGCCGACCCACGTTCAGCGGCCTGGTCCGGTGCGGGAGCGTCTGGGCCTGCCCGCCGTGCGCCGCCGCGATCCGCGCCAAAAGGGCCGCTGAGCTGGAGGTTTTCGCGCTGGCCTGGCTGGAGGCCGGGCGCGGTATCTACATGGCCACCCTCACCGCCCCGCACTGGGAGCACGTCCGCCTGGGCGTCCAGTTCGACAAGTTCGCCGAGGGCTGGCGGGGCGTCGGACAGGGCGCGTGGTGGACCGGACGCGCTGTCATCCGCGACAAGGCCCCGGTGCCGTGGGACCGCCGCCACGACTACGACGACCTGCCCGAGGAGATCGAGCCGCGCGAGGTCGACGGTCGGCTGGTCGTCTGGAAGCAGGGCTGGAAGGCCCGCCGGGGCATCCGGGGCGTCACCCGCACCATCGAGGTCACCCACGGGGCGAACGGGTGGCACTCCCACCTCCACGTCCTGCTGTGGACGGAGGGGCCCGCCACCCGCGAGCAGGCTGACCTGCTCCAGGAGGAGCTGTACAAGCGGTGGGCGGCCCGTTGCAAGGCGGTCGGCCTGCCCACTCCGGACCGCGAGCACGGCGTCCGAGTGGACCCCGCGATCCTCCAGGCGGACGGCTCGATGCCGCTCGGCCTGATCAAGTACCTGGCCAAGGTGCAGGACCAGGACGTCATCACCAAGGAGGTCACCGCTCGCCCGCTCGCAGCCGAAATGACCAGGTCAGACGACAAGCTGGCCCGTGGGGCGAAGGGTCGCACGCCCTTCAAGCTGGCCGAACTCGCCATCGCCGGGGACGAAGTCGCGCTCGGCTTGTGGCGGGAGTACGAGCAGGCCACCCGCGGCCGGCAGTGCCTCACCTGGACCGAGGGCTTCAAGGCTGAACTGGCGTCGCTCGCCGGTGTCGAGCTGGACGAGCGGGACGACGAGGAGCTGCCCGTCGCCGAGGACGACGAGAAGCACCGCGATCTGCCTGACCTGGCGATCCGGGGCGGCGCGTACCGCTCCGGCATCGGTCTGCGGCACGGTGGCCGCGCCGACCTGACCATGGCTGGGTTCACCGGGAAGATGCCCGGTGTCCTCGCCCAGCTCCTGGAGTGGGGCCTCAAGCCCGGCGAGGACTTCTGGAAGCCCGAGCAGCCGCTCGGCCGGGACGCTGGCATGACGAAGGAGCAGGTCGAGCGCCGCCGGCGGCAGAAGGCCGAGCGGCAGGCGTACCACGAGCGTCTGCGGCAGGAGCGGGAGGGCAACCCCGAGCGCTGGGCCGTCGCCGTCGAGAAGCGCCGGGCGACGATCGCCGCCCGCGCCGCCGAGCAGGCCGCCGAGGTCCAGGAGGAGCTGATCGACCACCAGGCACTCGCCGAGGCCGAGCAGCACCGCCTCGACGCGGCCGGGGCTCAGTTCCTCGCCGCCCGCCGTTCCGCCCAGGCCAAGCGACGCGCCGAGCTGGACGCCAGCCTCGCGCGGTTCCGTGAGCGAGAGGCCGTCTCGGCCTGATCCCCGGTCAACCCGAACCGCACCAACCGACCCACCCGCGAGGGTGAGAACAGGAGAGACCCGATGACCACCGCCCGCCGCCCGCTCGGCCCCGGATTCGATCGCACCCACCAGGACACCGACGACACCCCGCACCGCCCCGGCCTCACCGCCGCCGAACTCGCAGCCCTCGCCGCACCGGCACACCCCGTGCCGCCCGTGCCGGTCGACCCGGCACGCCCCGCGCCGACTGGCCGCCGCCCGCTCGCCGTCCGTCCTGACCCGGTGCCGGCTGACATCGACCGGACCGCGGACTGACCAAAGGTGCTGCTCGCCAGGCAGCGCCGATAAGCGGGCAATCTCGCAAGATTGGCCGCTGTCGCCGCCGGCCACCTGCCGTCAACGGGCTGACAGCAGGTGGCCGAGGGGGGTCTGACCAGGGCGTACGTCGCGTGTTGACCGGCCATGCGCTTGCCCAGCGGTTCCCGCTGAACCGCTAAACAAGCGCGCGGCCGGGTTAACACTCGATCGTTTCGCCGGAATCAGGATTGGAAATCCATTCCCTAAATGAATCCGGCACTCGAATTCAGGGATTACGGATTGGTGCTACTTTTCGCACGACTTCGGCTGTGCAACGGTTGAGTTCACCGTTTCCGGCCTTATCGAGTGCATGTGGTGCATCGCCTCGGATGCCGCCGTGGAGATGACCGGGGCCAGGAGCGTGGCGACGAAGCCCAGGATCGCGGGCTTCAGAGAGGTCCGGTCCTGCTGTTTCTGCAGCTCAGTGGCGGTATGAGGCTTCGCCTTCACGGCCGATCCGTGGGCCTTGTGCTTGGTGTTCTTGCGTGTTTTTGGCATGACTATGCCCTTTCGCTAGAGGTTGACTGTGGGGAAGATTTCCCTGATACGACAGAACCGAGGCGCGTCCTTGCCTCGGCATGACGAATATTACGCCGGTCGGGTGGCCTGCACAATTTGCTTGGTAGGCAACCCCTCTGAGCTGGGATAAAGGCTCCGCGCCATATTCGGCGGAGCTATTCTCCTCCGTTTCCTTGCTTTTTGCAGTGGTGCTGTGCTCGGAAGCTGACCGATGGTCAGTCGCCGGGGTGACCGGCATAGGTAGGAGAGTGCGGTTGGGCGAGTTATCTAGCATGATTGCCCGCATGGCTTCGACGGTGCAGTACACGGTGGCGGTGCGGGAGGAGCGGCTCCAGCTGCTCGACCTGGTGGCCGACATGGCAGCCGCGGAAGAGCGGGCCTGGCTCGCCCAGGAGCGCGAGGGACACCTCGGGCTGAGGGCCGGGAAGTTGGCAGCGGCCCGCCGGGCGACCCGAGAGAAGCTGGCCGAGGAGCGGGAGGCCGGCCGTCTCGCGGGGAGTAAGGACTGGCTGCTGGTGCCTGGAGTCCGGGCCGAACTGGCTGCTCGGGGATGGGACCGGGATTGGCCGCCGATTCCGAGGGGGGCGCTCGCGGCCGGCCGCAGATGGGGAACGGACCCGGGCCGCTACGACGGCCAACACGACGAGGGCGAGACGCGTTTCCTCGGTCGGCTCGGACTGCGGCTCCCGCGCGAAATCGGCGAGAAGCTCCAACGCGCCTGCTACTGGCACAACGCCGAGATCGAGAAGCAACTCCAGGACTGGGCCGACGAGTGGGGCGACGGACCCGAGGTCATCATGCGCGAATCGGTCCGCGAGTTCGGCGGTGTGACCGAACTCGCCGGAATGGTCGCCGGCCTCGCGGCCATGCACACCCCGACCGCCGATGAGCTCCTACGGCGGGCCGAGCTGCGCGCCCAGGTGGTGACCACCGGCGACATCCTGCGCGCCGCGCTCGACCACGCCCTGACGGCGGCTCCCGAGCGGGCCCGCCGCGAGCACACCCGGCTACGCGGCGCCGCAGCCAAGGCGCACCGGGACGCCGAACATGCCGCCCGCCGCGCCGCGTCGGCCAAGGAGGAGCAGAAACTCGCCGAGGCCTCCGACAAGGCCGAAGCCGCGGAGAAGGCGGAGAAGGACGCCACGCACTGGAGCACCATGGCCACCCGGTACCGCTTCGACGCTGACCGGCTCGCCGCCCAGGCCGACCAGGTCCGGGACCTCCTCAACCAGCTGAAGACCCACCGCACCTGACTACCCGCCGCTCCGCTCTCCGGAGTCCGGGGCGGCAGGGGATGGCGACCAATCTTGCAAGATTATCCGCCTTAGGCGACTCCCCGGCACGGGCCGTGCCGGTCGTCCGGCACGGGCGTGTCGGTGCTGGTCAGCGCCCCCTGCTGGGGCCGGACCGACCCTGCGTGGGTGGCTCGTACCTGTATGCGTACTCGTCGCGCTGCCGCTGCCGTTCGGCGGCGCGGGCCTGCTCCTGGGCCCGGCGCTGGTTCGCCTCGCGGATCGCGGCGGTGCGCTCGACGGCCTCGGTCGTGCGGCGGCCGGCGGGCAGCTGCTCACGGACCACGGCCTCCTCGCGCAGACCGGCTGCGCGCTGGTCGAGCTGCTCGGCAGTGCGGCGCTGCCCGGCGGCCTCGGTCACCAGCCGCTGGTACTCGGACAGGTCGTAGCGGTCCCACCCCTCGGCGAGGCTGGGCAGCTTGGCCCGGCCAGCGGCGACCCGGTCCTCGGTCGGCCCGTACGGCGAGCCGATGTTGGCCGTGTCCAGCTCGGCCTTGGCCTGGCGACGCAGATCGGCAGCCTGCGCGCGCAGGTCGAGGACCTGTTGGCGCATGACCTCGATCTCCGCAGTGCGGTTGCTGACACGCTGGCGCAGGGCGTCGGCGGCCTCCAGCATCCCGCCACGCTGGAAGAAGACGGCGGAGCGCTTGAGGGCGGCGCGTGCGCGGATCCGGCCCTCGACCCGCATCTCTTCCCGGTTCGTCGCGTACATCTCGACGGTGCGGGCGTCGATGTCGGCTGCGGCCTGGGTGGCGGCCGCGGCCCGGCCGAGCAGGTCCTCGGCGGCATCGAGGTGCGCGGTGGCCTTGGCCAGGCGCTGCCGGCCGGGGGACTGATCAGTGCCCAGGACGGCGGCGAGCCGGTCCGCCCGGGCTTCGAGCTGATGGGCCTTCGCCCGGGTCTGCTGCGCCTCGGCCTCGGCCTTCTCGGCGCGCGGCAGCAGCGAGCCGGTGCTCACACCGCCGTGCGCACGCTCGCGCCACCCGGGCACCGGCGGCGCGACCGGCTCCGGGGGCAGTACCCGGCCGGTCCGGAAGCCGTCCGGCTGCTCGATCGCCGGGGGGTTCTGACGCTGTGCCGGGACGTCGCCGGGGGCGTGCCGGTGCTGGTCAGGGACCGGCACGGCCACCGGCACGGGCTGCTCGGCGGAGGTGAGCTCGTCCAGGACCATGACGTCCCCGCCGTCTCGCTCCAGCTGTCGCCCGTACGCCGCGACGGCGCGGTCCAGGCGCTCGGCGCTGGTCCGCGGCTCGCCCAGCGTGATCCGGGTGACGTCGTCCTCCAGCTCGGCGAGCGGAAGAACGAGGTGGGTCTCCTGCCGGGCCCGGGACAGTGCCGGGTACAGGCTGTGGGCGTCGGCGCCCCGGCCGGAGGCGATCGTCACCGTGCTGGTCAGACCCTGCGCGGACCCGATCGTCATCGCGTACCCGTGGGTCAGCCGCCCCTCGGCGACGTCGCGCGGGCTCATCCACGCCCGGTCGGTGCGGTGCCCGCCGGCGCCGTCCGGGCGCCGCCACTCGACCAGCACCCCGCGCCGCTGGTCGACCTCCAGGGCCACGCCCCGGAAGCCGTTCAGCACGTCCGGTTCGTCACCGCGACGAGAGCGGTAGTCGTTGCGGCGCACGTGGACCAAGTCGCCGCGTGCGAACTCGACGCGGCCGCCGTCCGGGGCCCGGAAGGTGTGCTCGCCGGGCAGTTCGCCGGCGGCGACCCGCAGTGCCCGGGCCCCGGCGTTGAGTTCGGCGACGTCGGCCCGGCGGGCGGCGAGCAGCAGCAGCTCGGCGACCTGGCCGTGCGGGTCACCGGCCCACCGGACGCGGGCCGAATCCCAGGCCGAGAGCATCGTCTCGTGGGCCTGCTCGACGGTGTCGACGGCGTGGACGCGCCCGTGCCCGGCCAGCATCGCCAGTGCGCTGGTGCGCCCGCCGTCGCGCCACGCCTGCAGCGCGGCCCGATCGACCTCGTCGGTCTGGCGCCGGTTCTCGGTCAGGGACAGGCCTTCGACGATCTGGTGGATCCGGGCGAAGCCGCCGCCGATCCCGACCGCGCGCAACTGGAGCGGGTCGCCCAGGCCGACGACCTTCGTGCCGGTGGTGGAGGCGTGTCGCAGCAGAGCGGCGAGCGCCCGGTCGTCCACCATCGCGCCCTCGTCCACGACCAGGACGCCGACGCCGTCCAGGCCGCGGCCGCCGGAGATGTCGCGCGTCCACGCGGCGATTGTCCTGGAGTCGATCCCGGCCTCGGCCGCCAGGTTCGCCGCCGCGACCGCCGCCGTACTGGCGCCGACCACGGAAAGGCCGGCGGCCTCCCACCCGGCCCTGGCCGCCTGCATGAGCGTGGTCTTGCCCGCCCCGGCGACGCCGATCACGGCGTCGGCCGCGTGACCGGCGGTCAGCAGCCGCACGATCACCGCGCGCTGTTCAGGGGAGAACTCGAACGGCTTGCCCGCCGTGGACTTCGAGGCCTCGGCGACGGCCATCGTGAGCCCGGCCGCCTCCGGAGTGAGCTGCGCCAGACCCCGGCCCAGACCGGTCGCCGCCGACTCGATGATGGTCGACTCCGCCTCGATCACGGAGGTGTGGGTGTAGCGCTGCCGGTGGTGCTGGTGGTGCCGGTTGGAGTCCCTCAGGCGGACGGCGTGCCCGTCGACGGCGAGGACCTGGTCGACCAGCTCGGTGAGCTGCTCGACGGAGTCGAGGTACGGCAGGGCCTGGACCACGGCGGCCATCACCTCGACGTGCCCAACCGTCTTCTTCGACGCCACCAGGCCGTGTTCGAGGTCGTCCCAAATTTGGGAGGCGATCTGCTCGGGCGTCGGCAGCACCGGGCCGCCCGGACCACCGACCGCGGGCGTGCCGCCGTCCGGGCCGGGCAACGCGCCGCGCACCATCGCGTCGACCGCGACCCCTGCCTCGGCGAGCACGACCAGGCGCTCGTCCTCGTCCAGGCCGGAGAGGTCGCCGGCCATCACCGCGACCGCCCGGTCCCGCCAGCTGGTGCGCTCGGCCGCCTGGTCGGCGCCGACCTTCTTCTCGGCGGTGCGCCGCGCGGCCGCCTTCTGCTGGTCGCGGGTCGCCTCGGGCCCGACCTCCGCGACCACCTGGGCGCGACGACGGGAGAACGCGGCCCGCAGGCCCTCGTCCACACCCGCCAGCTCCCACGCGCCGGTCGTCGCCGAGCGCTCCCACCGGGCGCCGTACCGGGCGGTGAGGCGCTGCCTCAGCCGGGCCTCGGCGATCTCGTTGACGACGTGGCCGTGCCGCAGCAGGTCCTCGGCGCCAGCCGCGATGGTGCGCCACTTCCCGTCCGCGCCCAGCGCCATGTGCGCGATGGAGACGTGGGTGTGCAGGTGGGGGTCACCGACCGCGCCGTCGACCGGCCGGGCGCTGCGGTGCAGCGTCGTCCAGCCGAGCAGGCCGGACGTGGCGACCCGCTCAGCCCGCTGCCCGTCGCCGTGGTGCCCGGCCATCCCGTACGCCGTCCACGGCTCCAACGCCTCGGTGACGGCCTCGGAGACGGAGGCGTGCCACTCCTCCTCAATCCCGGCCGCCACGTCGTCAGCCGCCAAGGCCCACGCGGTCGAGATGCTCTTGGGGAGGTCCAGCACGAGGTCGACGCCGCGTAGGCCGACGTCCACGTGCCGCCCGGCGAACGGCCGCGCCTGGGCGACGACGTCGGCGCCGTACAGCTCCTCGACGTCCAGGCCGGCCGCGGCGGCGATGCGCTCGGCGTCGGCCAGCGGGAGCAGGTGGCGCTCGCCCTCCCGGCGCACGCCGCGCCCGGCACGGGCCAGCCGCTCCGCGAGCGGACCGCCCCCGAGGTACGCGGCCGAGGTGACGCCGTCCGCCTCGGCGAGCGCGGCGACGGCGTCCACCAGGACGTGCGCGGCCACCTTCCCGCGCGGGTCCAACACCTTCTTGCGGGCCACCAGCTGCGCCCCGGTGCGCGGGTCGCGACCGTCCATCAGGGCGCGCGCGGCGTCCGGGTCGACGGGAGCCCCGGCGGTCAGCCCAACCTCGCCGAGACCGCTGCCAATCCACCGGAGGTCCGTCTCCGAGGCGAGCCGGTACTCGACCTGGGCGTCCCGGTCGACGTCGCACCCGCAGTCCCGGGACAGCCGGTAGTCCACCTGCTCGGGGGCGCGGATCGGCGTCACCCACCCCATCCCGCCCCACCCCCTCCGTCCGCCCCGTCCGCCCCGTCCGCCCCGTCCGCCCCCGGCGGACCATGATCCTGTATCGAAGATACCTGGAGTGCTATTCAGTACCTCGTTCAGTACCCATCGAGATCATCTTCGCAACCTTGGTGGTCCTCTGGGTGTGGCTTTGGTCGGTCGCTTCGGTCGCTTCCTGGTGGGGTTGGTGTGGTGGTCGGCTGGTGTCGGATGGTCAGGTGGGTGGCCGTGTCGGGGCGGTCCGGCACGGCGGCACGGGGTGTGCCGGACCACCGGCACGGTCCTGGTGGGCGTGGTGAAGGGAAGGGTGGGCGGAGCCTCGGGGGTTGGCGTGCAATCTTGCTAGATTGCACGCTGGCGCGGGGCCGGAACGCGAACGGCCCCCGGCGAACCGGGGGCCGTTCATGCTGATTGCACCCGCACGGTACCAGCGTCCGGCGTTGCCCGGCGGTGCCTCACTGCGGCGGGGCTAGCGTGTCGGCCATGCTGATTGCCTCCGTGAACTTCAAGCCGGGCACGGGGAAGACCACCACCAGTGGCTGGCTGGCCTCGGCGATGCACGAGCGCCACGAGACGCCCCCGGTGGTCGGCGTGGACGCCGACCGCTCGCGGGGCTGGGCCGACTGGAACCAGATGGCCGCCTTCCCCTTCCCCGTCCACCCCTGCGCTCGACCGCAGGCCGACATCCTGATCCCCGAGCTGGTGCCCGCCGGCCACGACGCGGTGGTCGACTGCCCCCAAGCCGAGGACCACGCCGACATCGTGCTGTCGGTGCTCAAGCTCGCCGACGTCGTCATCGTCCCGGCCAGCACGAGCAGCTACGAGCTGCCCCGCACCCTCGACACCGCGCGGTTCCTTGAACGCGCCCGTCAGGAGACCGGCCGTGCACTGCCGGCGGTCGTCTCGCTGAACCGGGTCGACCCCAACGACACGAAGTGGACGTGGAAGGTGCGCGAGGACCTGGTGGCCGCGGGCTTCACCGTGCTGGTCACCGAGATCCCGGCCCACCGCAAGTACATCAAGAGCTGGGGCACGCGGATCAAGGCGCGGATGACCCACTACGACCGCGTCCTCACCGAGATCCGGAACATGAAGCTGGGAGTAGAGGGATGAGCACGCCCGCAGCACAGCACCGCAACGACCGCCCGGACCGGCCGGACCGGTCGATCGTCACCCTGGTCCAGGACCTGCCCGACCTCGCCGACGTCGCCGAGGGCACCGGCGCGCTCACCGCGATGGAGCGCGCGAACCTCGCTGCCGCCGAGGCCGCCCTCGACACCTTCCAGGCCTCCGGCTGGGCGGCGGGGCAAGCCCTGGCCGTCATCGCCAAGGGCCACCTGCACCGCGACACCCACGACACCTTCCCCGAGTACCTGTGGGAGCGCTGGGGCCTCAAGCCCTCGCCCGCCTACCGGCTGATGGAGGGTTGGCGCTTGGCGGCCCGGCTCGCCCCGGCGACCGCCGGCCGCGGGGTGACCGGCAGCCACGTCACCAGCCTCATGCCGGTGGTGAAGGCCTACGGCGGCGACCGAGACGAGGACGGCCGCGACGAGCTCGGGGAGACGACCGCCGAGGCGGTGTTCCACGGGGCCCAGGACGCGCTGAAAGAGTCGGCCCTCGACCGCAAGCTCACCGCCGCTCTCCTGGACGCCGCGGTCACCGCCCTGCCGCAGCCGACCGAGCTGCCCGAGGACCAGGGCGAGCGCGCCAAGGCGGTCCGCGAAGCTGCCCGAGAGGCCGTGACCTCCCTAATTAGGGAGCCCGGCGGCACCGGGAACGGGAAGAAGAAGGAGAAGCCGGCCCCGAGCGCGGTCCGGCTGGCCACTCAGGTCCCCCCGCAGCTCGCCGAGGCGCTCGACGGCTGGGTGGACCGGCTGTCGGCGGGCCTGGCCCTGCCGCTGAACCGCGAGGGCCTGGTCACCCGGATCGTCCAGCTCGCCCTGGAACAGCCCGAGTCGCTGGTCGCGGTCGCCCGCCGGATCGAGTCCGAGCAGGCGGAGACCGTCGGCGGCGCCCGGCGCTGGACCTGGACACCGAAGGGCAAGCCGCGTGGCCACATCCGGATCGCGGAAGAACGGGCGAAGGGCCACAAGGCCGGCCGGGGCGAGAACGAGGTCCGCTGCCTCACCGCGCGGGAGCAGACGGACGAGGGCCTGCCGCTGTGTGGGGAAACGCCGACGTGGCGGATCACCGACCAACCGACCGGCCCGGCCGCGATGGTGACCACCGCCTACTACTGCGTCGGGCACCTGCCGGCGGACTGCAGCCCGCCCGGCCGCTGGAACGGCTGACGGCTCCTCCGCTCCGCGTGGCCTCGGCGGTGCGCCGGGGCCACGCGGCATGTAGTCGGGCTTGTAGTCGGTGCGTTGCCGCAGGTCGTCGGCCGGGGAGTCCACCACCACCCCCGGGCGGGGGAGCGGGGCCGGGCCCGTGCCGGTCAGTGTGTCGGTCGTGCCGGTGCCCGTGCCGCCGTGTCGACGGCCCGCGTCTAATCTCGCAAGATTGCCTGCCCAAGCGCGACGGGGCGCCGGCCTTTCGCGTGCTTGGCCCGCCATCGTCCTTGACCCCACGGGTGGGGGCCGTGGCGGGACTCCCCGGTGGGCGGCAGGCCTGCCCGGATCACGGCCGCCGGGGGTCCCGACCATCTCGCCAGGCGTGCACGATCCGCGCGCGGTCGGTGAGGGACCCCCAGAGGCCGTGATATCGCCCATCGGGTGCCGCCCGCCGGGGAGTCCCGCCATACGGTCCACGCCCGCCACATCGCACGCTGCACAAGATCACGAGGCCCCCGGCTCCCCGGAGGTGGCCGGGGGTCTGGGGGCGGAGCCCCCCGGGATCTTTGACCTGAGCTGACGCACCCTCGGCCGGAAGGCGGCCCGGGGTCGCGGTCAGGGGTGGCTGGTGGCGGAGGGAGGGGCGAGCGGGGTCGTCGGCTGGACGAGTGGGTGGGGCGGGGGCAGGGCGGAGGCGAGGTTGGTCAGCATGTCGTACAGGCGCCAGCCGATGAAGGCCACCACGACCACGGTTACGGTCAGTGACAGCTTTGAGCGGGTGATCACGGCGACAATCGTGCGCAGGAGCCGCTGATTGGAGGTCTCCCAGGTGGCGGCGTCCGGTGTCCAGGTGGTGGGGGCGGTGCCGCTGTCGAGGGGGGTGATGCTCTGGCTCTCGGGTGCGCGGCCGTCGTGGACGGTGGTGATGTGGCGGCGCTGCTCGATCAGGGCCTCGGTGGGGTCGAGGTGGTCGCTGATGGTGCGGCAGACCCCGCAGCGGTAGCGGTACAAGATCGGCATCCCCTCTCGGCGGGGCTGTAGTCGGGGGTTGTAGTCGGGGTGTAGTCGGGGGTGTAGTCGTGTAGTTTTCGCAGGTCAGCCGCCGGGTGTAGTCGAGATCGGCGGGGGCCTGGTCCTCCTCGGGGGAGAGCGGCGATCGAGGCTGTCCGAGCATGGCAGAACCCCCGCCCGGCCGGTGGCCGAACGGGGGCTCTGGTGGTGGGGCGGTGAGGGAGGGTCAGACGGCCTCGGCTGGGGCGGGCTCGGGGACCGGTTGTGCGGGCAGCTGGGGAGGGCGTCCGAGGAGGGCGGTGAGCCCCTCGGCGGAGAAGCCGGGGGACACTGCTTTTTCCTTCTTCCCGGCGACCCGGATCTTGGGTTCGACGGGGAGGCCGGCGGCCCTCACGACGGCGCCGAAATCACGCGCTGTTAGCCCCGGGTAGTAGTGGTGGCGCTGGAGGCTTTCGAGGACCTCGGCGAGGTGGACGTATCCGCGGCCTTCGTCGCGCTGGGCGCGGATGGCGACCATGTGCTCGATGGTGGTGGTCAGCTCGGCCACGGTGAGGGGCGGGCGGTCGGTCGGTTCGGTCTGCTCCCGGTCGTCGTCGGCGTCGCCCTGGTCGTCGTCGGCGTCGGCCGGGGCGGCGTCCTTGGCGCGCGTCTTCGCCGGGGCAGGGGCGTGGATCAGGGCGGCGATCCACCACACCCCGAGGAGGATGCCGATGCCGGGCTGGATCCAGGGGCGGGCGAGCGACCAGATCAGCGGGCCGCCGACGACGAGCAGCAGGGCGGCGGCACCGGCGGTGTCGCCGAGCTTGCTGCGGGTCTCCTTGCGGGCGGCCTTGGCCTGCTCCAGCTCGAACTCGCGGGCCGCCACCTTCGCGGCCTCCTGCGCCTGGAGCATCGCGGCGCGCTTGATCGGGTCGGTCTCCGCCGAGACCTTCTTCACGAAGGCGGCCTCGGCGGCCTCGGCAGCCTCGGCGGCGAGCTCCTCCCGCTTGGCCCTGAGCGCGGCGGCCTCGGCACGCCGCTCGCGCTGGGGCGCCGTCAGCTTGCGGATGAGGACGGGCGTGCCGGTGGCCAGGCCGGTGATGGGCCACAGGAGGGTGGCGCCTAGTTTCTCGGTGGGGATGATCTTCTCCATCGTCATCACTTCGCGAACGCGCTGATCAGGCCGGAGACGATGGACGCGGGCAGGACCCAGAGTCCGCCGGCGGCGGCGAACAGCGACGGTGCGATGGCCCCGCACAGGGCGTCCTTCCACGCCTTGGGCTTGAGGCCGAAGACGGCGATGGTCAGGATCGCCGCGGTCGCGCCGGTCTGCCAGTCACCGAGGGCGGCGTTGCCCTTGAACGCGTCGCTGAGCTGTGTGCCGATGCCGCTGATCTGCTGGAACGCGGTGCCCGCGTTGGCGGCCAGCTCGCCGATGCCGAACGCCCAGTAGGGGACGTGTTCGGGCTGGACGTTGATCTTGTTCTTCCCGCGCACGCCGACGTACAGGTAGAAGGTTGCGACGGTGGCGGCGCCGCCGGTGCCCAGGGCGATGAGGCTGCTCATGGTGGGTGTCTCCTTTATCGGTAGAGGGGCAGGGCGGTGAACAGGGGGGCGAGGCCGGCGGCGACGGCGAGGCCGGAGGCGACCGGGACGCGCAGGATGACGAGGATCAGGAGGGGCCCGGCGCCCCGGACTTCGGAGACGCGCAGGCGGCCCCGGTCACGGATGTGCAGGTCCAGGGCCCAGCCGAACCCCGCCAGCAGCAGGCCGACCATGGGGCCACCGGGTGCGATCAGCGACACCAGGCCGGTGCTGTAGCCGCCGGTCGCGCTGATCGCGGTGAGGATCGCCCAGCGCCAGAAGCGGCGGGTGCGGTCAGAGGAGTCGCCCTTGGCGCGGGCGGCCCGGCGGCGCTCGCGCCGGGCCTTGGTGCGGGCCTCGCGCTGGTCGGCGAGCTGCTGCTGACGGTGCCGCTTGGTCCGCTGCTCGGGGGTCTCCCCTGCGGCGGCCAGGGCCGCGTCCTCCTCGGCGCGGGCCCGCCGCTTGGCGGTCTCGCGCTCGGCCTCCAGGCGGGCGGCCCGGTCCTCGGGGGTCTCGGTGATCCGGTTGGCGAGCAGGTCGACCAGGCCGACGAGGTCGTCGCGCTGCGCGGGGCCGCCGGCAAGGGCGTCCTCGATGCGGTGGCGCTCGGCGCGTTCCTTGGCGGTCTCCCCGACCTTGGTGAACGCCGCGTCGCGCCGGGCGCGCTGACCCGCGAGCAGCTCCTCGTACTCCACCTGTTCCCGGGCCGCGCGCTGGGCCTCGGTCTCGGTGAGGAGCTGGCCGATCTGCGAGGCGATCGTCGTGGCCTGCTCGGCGAAGATCTCGCGGGCCGGGGCCCAGAACGCGGCCGCGGCTTCCTCCACCGAGGGCGGCGCGGCCGGGCCGACCGGCACAGGGATGTGGACGGAGGCTTGGACCGGGGCGGGGGTCGGGGTCGGGATGCGGGGGCCGTCCTTGCGCCACCACTCGGCGACGACCTCGCTCGCGGGCGAGGGCTGGGCGTCGGGCATGCCGGCGGTGGGCGGCTCGGTCGGGGGCGGGGGGATCGTCACCGGTGCCGTCCCTCCAGGTAGGCGATGGCCACCAGGTAGAGGCCGCCGATGACGATCGCCACGTTCCCCAGGAACAGGATCAGGCAGATCAGCTGGGTGATCACGTGCGTCTCCTCTCGGGAGAGAAGGGGGCCCGGCCGGAACCGGGCCCCGGACGGCGGGTCAGGAGGAGCGCCACCAGGCGCGGGCGGGAGGGTTGGTCTCGACGGCGGTCCGCCGGCGGGGCGAGCGCGCGTTGATCGCGGTGTGGCCCGCGCGGTCCGCGTCGCGGATGGCCTCGGCCTTGCGCTGG
>NZ_JBITCO010000053.1:0-12418 GCF_044453265.1 Kitasatospora sp. NPDC051705
GCCCCCCGCCCGGCGGGGGGGGGGGGGCCGCCCCCCCCCCGCGCCCGGGGGGGGGGCCCCCCGGCCCCGGGGGGGGGGGGGGGGCGGGGGGCGGCCGCCCCCCCCCCCCCCCGCCCGGTGTCACCGGTTCCGCTTCCGCGGCGTCACGCGTCCCGCGTCGGCGGCGTCACTTCTTCCACTTCGTCAGCGGCGCGTCGGAGCTGCCGCGACGGAAGGCGTACACCGCGTTGCCGTCGTTGGAGAGGATGTACTCGGACAGGCTCATCCCGATGTCGAGGCCGTCGGGCATCGCCATGGTGCCGAGGTCGGTCATCGAACCGTCGGTCGGCGAGAGCGTCACCAGCCGGGCGGGCTTGTTGTAGCCCTGGCTGACGATGGCGCGGACTTTGCCGTCCTTGTCGGTGCCGGAGACGAGCCGCATGTCGTTGCTGGAGCTGCTGCTCGCGGTGGACCAGATGCGCTTGCCGGTGGTCAGGTCGTACGCGTTGATGCCCGACTTGCTGCCGCTGACCTGCGCGTACAGGGTCGTGCCGCTGACCACGTTCTGGGTGTAGGCGTCGGCCTGGCCGGAGAGGCGCAGGCTGTCCGCGCCGGGCTCCTTGACGGACATCTGGTTGCCGGGCTTGTTGCTCTTGTCGAACGGCAGGATGTAGTCGCCGTTGGGGCCGCTGCTCATCAGCAGCACCAGCGGCTGGTCCTGGACGACCTTGTCGATCCGCTCGATGGTGCCGGTGAGGGTGATCGGCGAGCTGGTGGTCTTGCCGGTGTCGGAGTCCACGACGACCAGCTGCGACTTGGGGCCGGAGCCGCCGTAGCAGCGGTCGCTGACGGCGATCTGGCTGCCGGCGGCGCGGCCGTACAGGCTGCAGTCCTTGTCGCGGGGCTGGAACTGCCAGACCGCGGCCCCGTTGTCGATGTTCAGGCCGCCGACGACGTTGCCGCCGATGGCGACCACCTTGTCGGTGACGCTGAGCGTCGGCGAGGACATCCGGTCGTTGGAGACCTTGACGGTCCAGAGCAGCTTGCCCTGGGCGAGGTCGACGGCGCCGATGGTGGAGCAGTCGCTGTCACCGGTGTTGAAGGAGACGGCGGCGATGTTCTTGGAGTTGGAGGCGTAGGAGGCGGTGCACAGCTCCTTGCTGCCGCCCGGGACGGCGATGGTCCAGGCCTCCTTGCCGTCCGAGGTGTTGTAGGCCTTGATGCCGGTGCTGTCGGCGCGCACCGCGAGCTTGTCGGTGCCCCAGATGCCGAGCATCTGCGAGCTGCCGTCCCCGGTGGTGGCCTTGGCGGCGTTCCAGGCGATGTTGTAGCTGGCCTTGCCGCCACCGCCGCCGCCGGTGCTGCTGCCGCCGGTGGTGCCGTCGACGGTCGGTGCGTCGGTGACGCCGCCGGTGGTGCCGCCGGAGGTGGTGGTGCCCCCGTTGGCGTTGGGCGCCGGGTCCGGGTCGGAGCCCTTGAGGAGCACGACCAGCGCGGCGACGATGGCGATCGCCAGGACGCCGCCGATGATCCCGCCCCAGAGCATCACGGGGTTGCGCTGCTTGGGCGCGGGCGGCACCGCCGGCGCACCCGGGTAGGTGTAGCCCGGCTGCTGCTGCGGGTAGCCGTAGCCGGCGCCGTAGGACTGGCCGGCGTCGGGCGCGGGGTAGCCGCCCCCGGCGACGGGGTCGTACGGGCCGACCGGCGCCCCGGCCGGCGGCGGGGCCTGGCTGGGGAAGCCGGCCGCGGTGGGCGCGTACGCCGCGTAGTCGACGCCGCCGGCCGGCGGCTGCGCGGGCGGTGCCGGCGGCTGGGCCGGGGGCGGTCCGGCGGGTGCGGCCGGGCCCGGGATCGGTGCGCCGTCGAGCTGCGTCATCTGGTCCGCCACGGCGGCCGGGTCCACGCCGCCGGGAGGGCGGCCGAACGAGACGCCCCGATTGTCCTGCGGGCCGCTGCCCGGCGCTTCGCCGGCCCCCGGCGTAGGGTGATCCCCTGCCATCTGATTCCCCGTCATGTCTGGAAGCGTTCCCCTGCCCGGTACCGTCCGCGGTCCGGTGGGGCGCGTGAGATTGGGCACCATGGTAGTGGTGAGTGGGTTTCGGCCGCCGCCAGGACGGCCGTGGCCCGTCCCTGCAGGTCCAGGCTGTGCAACACCTCCACGCGCCGCTCACTCCGCCGCCACCGCGGTGCCCGCGGGGCCGGCCCCGTCCCCCGGATCGGCCCGGCCCCGAGCCGATCCGGGGGACAGGCCCTACCCTTCAGGAGTTGAAGGGGACGTCCCGACGGAGGGGCCCCCGCCCCCTGGGAGGGTGGATCATGTCGACGGACACACCGGGCTCGCAGTCGTCCCTGCACCGGGCGAACCTGGAGCGGGTGCTGCGCGCGGTGCGGATGGCCGGCTCGCTGACCCAGGCCGAGATCGCCCGCGGCACCGGCCTCTCGGCGGCCACCGTGTCCAACATCGTGCGGGAGCTGAAGGAGAGCGGCACCGTCGTGGTCGCCGACACCTCCTCCGGCGGCCGGCGCGCGCGCAGCGTCTCGCTCAGCGGGGACGCCGGCATCGTGGTGGGGATCGACTTCGGCCACACCCACCTGCGCGTCGCGGTCGGGAACCTGGCGCACCGGGTGCTCGCGGAGGAGAGCGCGCCGATCGACGTGGACGTCTCCGCCGCGCAGGGCTTCGACCGGGCCGAGGCGATGGTGGAGCGGCTGCTCCAGCAGGCCGGCTTCCGCCCGGACAAGGTGATCGGCGTCGGCCTCGGCGTGCCCGGCCCGATCGACGTGGAGACGGGCGCGCTGGGCTCCACCGCGATCCTGCCCGGTTGGACGGGCATCGCCCCCGGCCGGGAGCTGGCGGAGCGGCTCGGCATGCCGGTGCACGTGGACAACGACGCCAACCTGGGTGCCCTGGGCGAGCTGGTCTGGGGGGCCGGGCGCGGGCTGAGCGACCTCGCGTACATCAAGGTGGCCAGCGGTGTCGGCGCCGGCCTGGTGGTCAACGGCCAGATCTACCGGGGCCCGGGCGGAACCGCCGGTGAGATAGGGCACATCACCCTGGACGAGGCCGGGCCGGTCTGCCGCTGCGGCAACCGCGGCTGCCTGGAGACCTTCGTCGGCTCGCGGTACCTGCTCTCCCTGCTCACCTCCACGCTCGGCCCGGACCTCACCCTGCCGCGGGTGGTCGAGCTGGCGCACCAGGGGGACCTGGGGTGCCGCCGGGTGATCGCCGACGCGGGCCGGCAGATCGGCACCGGCGTGGCCACCCTGTGCAACCTGCTCAACCCGCGCCGGGTGATCCTCGGCGGCGACCTCGCCGAGGCCGGTGAGCTGGTGCTCGCCCCGATCCGCGACTCGGTGGCCCGCTACGCGATCCCGAGCGCGGCCCGCCAGCTCTCGGTGGTCCCCGGCACCCTGGGCGGGCGGGCGGAGGTGCTCGGCGCGCTGGCGCTGGTGATGAGCGAGATGGGCGAGTCCGGCGCACTCGGTCGTGCCTGAACCACGGCCGCACGTCCGTCCGTCAATCCACGGTGACGAGCGCCCCCGGGCCGACCTCGGGGAATGGCGGTATCCGATCGGTGGTACGGGCCGCGCCGCTCGGTGTCCGGCAAGCGGACATTAGACTCGACCGGTCGGCACCGGCCGCGACCGTCGGGCTGCCGCCAGACCGGGCAGCGAAGCCCCTCGGACCGCCCGCGGTCCGCGAACACTGAACGAGGAGGAACGGGTGGCCCTGCTGACCCGCATTCGGGGACCGCGCGATCTCGACCGGCTCACGCCCGGACAGCTGGCCGCCCTGGCCGAGGAGATCCGGACCTTCCTGGTGACCGAGGTCGCCAAGACGGGTGGCCACCTCGGCCCCAACCTCGGCGTGGTGGAGCTGACCATCGCGCTGCACCGGGTCTTCGACTCGCCGCGCGACCGCATCCTCTTCGACACCGGCCACCAGAGCTACGTCCACAAGCTGCTCACCGGCCGCCAGGACTTCTCCCGGCTGAAGATGAGCGGCGGCCTCTCCGGCTACCCCTCGCGCGCCGAGTCCGAGCACGACGTGATCGAGAACTCGCACGCCTCCACCGTCCTCTCGTACGCCGACGGCCTGGCCAAGGCCAACCGGATCAAGGGCAAGGCCGACCCGGTCGTCGCCGTCATCGGTGACGGCGCGCTCACCGGCGGCATGGCCTGGGAGGCGCTGAACAACATCGCCGACGCCAAGGACCTGCCGGTCGTCATCGTCGTCAACGACAACGAGCGCTCCTACTCCCCGACCATCGGCGGCCTGGCCAACCACCTCGCCACGCTGCGCACCACCCAGGGCTACGAGCGCTTCCTGTCCTGGGGCAAGGACGCGCTGCAGCGCACCCCGGTGGTCGGCCAGCAGCTGTTCGAGACGCTGCACGGCGCCAAGAAGGGCCTCAAGGACTTCATCGCCCCGCAGGGCATGTTCGAGGACCTCGGCCTCAAGTACATCGGCCCGATCGACGGCCACGACCTGACCGCCCTGGAGTCCGCGCTCACCAAGGCGCGCGGCTTCGGCGGGCCGGTGATCGTGCACTGCCTGACCGAGAAGGGCCGCGGCTACCACGCCGCCGAGAACAACGACGAGGACCGCTTCCACGCGGTCGGCGTGATCCACCCGGACACCGGCCTGCCGGTCAAGAGCTCGGGCAAGGACTGGACCTCGGTCTTCGGCGAGGAGATGGTCGCGCTCGGCCACGAGCGCGAGGACATCGTCGCGATCACCGCCGCGATGCTCCACCCGGTCGGCCTAGCCCCGTTCGCCAAGGCGTTCCCGGACCGCATCTTCGACGTGGGCATCGCCGAGCAGCACGCCGTCACCAGCGCTGCCGGCCTGGCCACCAACGGGCTGCACCCGGTGTTCGCGGTCTACGCGACCTTCCTCAACCGGGCCTTCGACCAGGTCCTGATGGACGTGGCGCTGCACAAGCTGGGCGTGACCTTCGTCCTGGACCGGGCCGGGGTCACCGGGACGGACGGCGCCTCGCACAACGGCATGTGGGACATGTCGATCCTGCAGGTCATCCCGGGTCTGCGGCTCGCCGCCCCGCGCGACGCCGACCAGGTCCGCGCCCAGCTGCGCGAGGCCGTCGAGGTCGAGGACGCGCCCACCGTGGTCCGCTACTCCAAGGGCACGGTCGGCCCGGCCGTCGCGGCGGTGGGCCGGATCGGCGGCATGGACGTGCTGCGCGCCGCCGAGGAGCCGGGCGGCACGCACCGCGCGGACGTGCTGGTGGTCTCGGTCGGTGCGATGGCCCCGACCAGCCTGGAGGTCGCGGACCTGCTGGCCGCCCAGGGCGTCACCGCCACCGTGGTGGACCCGCGCTGGGTCAAGCCGGTGGACCCGGCCCTGCCGGGCCTGGCCGCCGAGCACCGGGTGGTCGTCACGATCGAGGACAACGGCCGGGTGGGCGGTGTCGGCGCCGCGGTCGCCCAGGCGCTGCGCGACGCGGACGTGGACCTGCCGGTGCGCGACTTCGGGATCCCGCAGGAGTTCCTGGACCACGCGAGCCGGGGCGAGATCCTGGCCGAGATCGGTCTGAACGCCCCGGACATCGCCGCGAAGGTGGCGGCCCTGGTCGCCAGCCTGGACGCCGCCCCGGTCCAGGCCTGAGGGCGGGCGGCACCCGTTCCGGCGACGACCGTTTGTCGTAGGCCTGTAACAGTTCGTCGCGAGACAAGCTGACAATCGCACCGAATGGCGGGACCGGCGCCGTGCGCGCCGATCCCGCCCGGTAGGTTGTCATCCGTGTCCACCCCCACCCGCCTCCGCCTGGCCGCCGTGGCCGAGCGCCTGCCCGAGCGCGTCCTGACCCGAGTCCGCGCCGGGTACTGGACCAGGCTGGTGCCGGTGCTCGCGCTGGTCGCGCTGGTCACCCACGTCCCGTCCTTCGCCCGGCCGGTCTGGAGCCCCGACGAGGGCTTCCTGGCCACCCAGGCCCGGATGCTGGCCGACGGCGGAGTGCTGTACGACACCGTGGTGGACCGCAAGCCGCCGCTGCTGCCCTGGCTCTACCAGGCCTGCTTCGCCGTGTTCGGCTCCGCCTCGCTGTGGCCGCTGCGCACGCTGGCGGTGGCCGCCCACCTGGTCACCGCGATCCTGCTGGCCTCCATCGCCCGCGGCCGGTGGGGCAACCGGGCCGGGGCCGGCGCCGGACTGCTCTACCTGCTGGTCTCCATCGGGCTCTCCCCGGAGGACACCCAGGCGGCGACCTTCGAGGTCTTCATGCTGCCCGCGATGGTGGCGGCCTTCCGGTACGCCGAACGCCGCCGCTGGCTGGCCGCCGGCATCGCGGTGGCGCTCTGCTCGCTGACCAAGCAGACCGGCGGCGCGGTGCTGCTGCCGGTGCTCTGGATGCTGTTCCAGGACACCCGCCGGCGCGGGGTGCGCTGGCCGCCCGCCCTGTTCAAGATCGCCTTCGGGTTCACGCTGCCGATAGCGCTGGTCGCGGTCATCCTGACCAAGCCCAAGGGCTTCCTGTTCTGGGTGGTCACCGGCAGCGGCGACTACGCCTCCTTCGGCGGCGCCTGGCTGCAGATGGTCGGCCGGGCGCTCGGCAACTCGGCCATCCTGGTCGCGGCCGGCCTGGGCTTCCTGCTCCCGGTCGGGCGCCGGCTCTGGCTCAAGTACCGGCACCGCCCGCTGCCGGTCGCCGGCGAGGAGCACGGCTCCACCGCCGACCTCTGGGTCTGGCTGGCCTCCTCGGTCGTCGCGGTCAGCGTGGGGTTCCACTTCTTCGGCCACTACTACCTGCAGCTGATCCCGCCGCTGGTGCTGCTGGGGACCGGCGCGGTGGCCACCTCGGCGGTGCGCTGGAAGCCCGTCCTGGTGTACACCACGGTCGCCTCGACGGTGTTCTGGGGCCTGGCGCTGGCCTGGCCGGGGGAGCGGCTCAACCGCACCACCGAGGTCGCCACCGCGGTCGCCGCCCAGACCACCCCCAAGGACACCGTGCTGGTCTGGGGCATGCACCCGGAGCTGTACTGGCTGGCCGACCGCAAGCCCGCCACCCGCTACCTGACGGCCGGCTTCCTGACCAACTACAGCGGCGGCAAGGACGGCAGCCCCAACGTGGGCGAGCAGTTCAGCGTCAACAACGCCTGGCAGACCTTCGACAAGGAGCTCGCCAACGGCCTCCCCGAGGTCGTCGTGGACGACTCGGGCATCGCCCCGTACCAGCCGGTGATGGTCCCGCGGATCGAGAACCTACTGGACACCCACTACGAGATGGTCGGCGTCTTCGCCGACACCGTGGTCTACCGCCTCAAGCGCTGACCCCGGCCGGGCCCCCGGACCCGGCGGCCCGGCACGACGGCGGCACGGCACCCCGGAGCACGACGGAGCCCCGGTGACCCTTGCGGGTCACCGGGGCTCCGTCGTGCGTACCGCTACGCCCTACGCGGGCACCGAGGCCACGCCGGGGGCGAGGAAGCGCTTGCCGTTCACCCGCTCCGAGACGCCCTCACGGTCCAGGTACGGGGTGATCCCGCCCAGGTGGAAGGGCCAGCCGGCGCCGGTGATCATGCAGAGGTCGATGTCCTGCGCCTCGGCGACGACACCCTCCTCCAGCATCAGGCCGATCTCCTGCGCCACGGCCTCCAGGGCGCGGCTCAGGACCTGCTCCTCGGTGAGGACCGTGTCGCCGAAGGACAGCAGCTCCAGCACCTCGGGGTCGAGGACCTGCTTGCCGTCGACCCAGGTGTAGAAGCCGCGCTTGCCGGCCTTGACCACCTTGCCGAGGTTCTCGGAGACGGAGAACCGCTCCGGGAAGGCGCCGCGCAGGGTCTCCGAGACGTGCAGGGCGATGGCCGGGCCGACCAGCTCCAGCAGCACGATCGGGGACATCGGCAGGCCGAGCGGCTCGACGGCCTTCTCGACGCTGGCGATCGGGGTGCCCTCGTCGATGATGCTCTGGATCTCGCCCATGAAGCGGGTCAGGATCCGGTTCACCACGAACGCCGGGGCGTCCTTGCACAGGACGGAGGTCTTCTTCAGCTTCTTCGACACGGCGAAGGCGGTGGCCAGCGAGGCGTCGTCGGTCTGCTCGCCGCGGACGATCTCCAGCAGCGGCAGGATCGCGACGGGGTTGAAGAAGTGGAAGCCGACGACCCGCTCGGGGTGCTTCAGCTTCGAGGCCATCTCGGTGACCGACAGCGAGGAGGTGTTGGTGGCCAGCACGCAGGTCGGCGAGACCACGTTCTCCAGGTCCGCGAAGACGGCCTGCTTGACGCCCATCTCCTCGAACACGGCCTCGATCACGAAGTCCGCGTCGCCGAAGGCCACGGCCTTGTCGAGCGAGCCCGAGACCAGGCCCTTGAGGCGGTTGGCCTTGTCCTGGCCGATGCGGCCCTTGCCGAGCAGCTTGTCGATCTCGGCGTGGACGTAGCCGACGCCCTTGTCGACGCGCTCCTGGTCGATGTCGGTGAGGACCACCGGCACCTCGAGGCGGCGGGCGAACAGCAGGGCCAGCTGCGAGGCCATCAGACCGGCGCCGACGACGCCGACCTTGGTGACCGGGCGGGCCAGCGACTTGTCCGGCGCGCCGACCGGGCGCTTGGCCCGGCGCTGCACCAGGTTGAAGGCGTAGATGCCGCTGCGCAGCTCGCCGCTCATGATGAGGTCGGCCAGGGCCGCGTCCTCGGCGTCGAAGCCGGCCTGCAGGTCGGCGTCCTTGACCTGGGCGATGATGTCCAGCGCCTTGTAGGCGGCCGGCGCGGCGCCGTGCACCTTGGCGTCGGCGACCAGGCGGCCCCAGGCGACGGCGTCGTCCCAGGCCTTGCCGCGGTCGATCTCCTCGCGCTCGACGACGACCTCGCCCTTGAGGACCTTGGCGGCCCACAGCAGCGACTGCTCCAGGAAGTCGGCCGGCTCGAAGATCGCGTCGGCGATCCCCAGCTCGAACACGTCCTTGCCGCGGAGCTGCTTGTTCTGGTTCATCGAGTTCTCGATGATGACCTTGATCGCCTTCGAGGGGCCGATCAGGTTCGGCAGGATGCTGCAGCCGCCCCAGCCGGGGACGAGGCCCAGGAAGACCTCGGGCAGCGAGAACGCCGGGACGCCCGCGCTGACGGTGCGGTAGGTGGCGTGCAGGCCGACCTCGACGCCGCCGCCCATCGCCGCGCCGTTGTAGAAGGCGAAGGACGGGACGGGCAGCGCGGCGATCCGCTTGAAGACCTCGTGGCCGCCCTTGCCGATGGCCAGCGCGTCCGCGTGCTCCTTGAGCAGCTCGACGCCCTTGAGGTCGGCGCCGACCGCGAAGATGAACGGCTTGCCGGTGATCGCGACACCGACGATCTTGCCCTCGGCGGCCTCGGCCTCGACCTGGTCCAGCGCGACGGACAGCTTGAGCAGCGAGCCCGGGCCGAAGGTGGTCGGCTTGGTGTGGTCGAAGCCGTTGTCCAGGGTGATCAGGGCCAGCTTGCCGGCCTGCAGCGGCAGGTCGAGGTGGCGCACGTGCGCGGTCGTGACGACCTCGCCCGGGAAGAGCTCGGCGCCGTGCTGGAGCAGCTCAGTCGTGGTGCTCATGGTCACTTACCACCCTCGAAGTGCGGGTTCTCCCAGATGATGGTGCCGCCCATGCCGAAGCCGATGCACATCGTGGTGAGGCCGTAGCGGACGTCCGGGCGCTGCTCGAAGCGGCGGGCCAGCTGGTTCATCAGGCGCACGCCGGAGGAGGCCAGCGGGTGGCCGAAGGCGATCGCGCCGCCGAACGGGTTGACCCGCTCGTCGTCGTCCGCGATGCCGTAGTGGTCCAGGAAGGACAGCACCTGGACGGCGAAGGCCTCGTTGACCTCGAAGGCCTGGATGTCGTCGATGGTCAGACCGGCCTTGGCCAGCGCCTTCTCGGTGGCCGGCACCGGGCCGATGCCCATGACCTCGGGCTCGACGCCCGCGAAGGCGTAGGAGACCAGGCGCATCTTGACCGGGAGGCCGAGCTCCTCGGCGACGTCCTCGGCGGCCAGCAGCGAGGCGGTGGCGCCGTCGTTCAGACCGGCCGAGTTGCCCGCGGTGATGTTGCCGTGCGGGCGGAACGGGGTCTTCAGGCCGGCGAGCGACTCCATCGTGGTGCCCGGGCGCATCGGCTCGTCCACGGTGGCCAGGCCCCAGCCGGTCTCGCCGACCTCGGGGTTGGTGTTGCGGATCGAGATCGGCACCAGGTCGGGCTGGATGTCGCCGTTGGCGTACGCCTTGGCGGCCTTCTCCTGGGAGCGCACCGCGTAGGCGTCGCAGCGCTCCTTGGTGATGTGCGGGAACCGGTCGTGCAGGTTCTCCGCGGTCATGCCCATGAACAGGGCGGACTCGTCGACGAGCTTCTCGGAGACGAAGCGCGGGTTCGGGTCGACGCCCTCGCCCATCGGGTGGCGGCCCATGTGCTCGACGCCGCCGGCCACGACCACGTCGTACGCGCCGAAGGCGATGCCGCCGGCGGTGGTGGTCACGGCGGTCAGCGCGCCGGCGCACATGCGGTCGATCGCGTAGCCCGGGACGGACTTGGGCAGGCCGGACAGCAGGGCGGCGGTGCGCCCGATGGTCAGACCCTGGTCGCCGATCTGCGTGGTGGCCGCGATCGCGACCTCGTCGATGCGCTCGACGGGCAGGTTCGGGTTGCGGCGCACGAGCTCCCGGATGCACTTGACGACGAGGTCGTCGGCGCGGGTCTCGTGGTAGATGCCCTTCGGGCCTGCCTTGCCGAACGGGGTGCGGACGCCATCGACGAAGACGACGTCCCTCGCGGTACGAGGCACGGGGGCTCTCCTCCCAGGGACCAACATTTCGAGGTGGGCAGGCTGCCGCCGGCGAAGACCCGTGCGGAGCCGCTTCACCGCCATGCTACCGGTCGGTAACCAACCTGCCCAGGCCCCTCGGACGGTTCGGCCCGTGTGTCCCGCGACACGTCCCACCGGCGGGGCCTGCCCGGACGCGCCGGAGGGGGCGCCGTCCCGTGGACGGCGCCCCCTCCGGGCGGTTGCGGTCAGGCCTGCGCGTCGGCGGCCTCGGCGAACGCGGCGGCCAGCACCGGCGCCACCAGGTCGACCTGCCACTGCCGGGCGCCGAGCCGGCGCAGCGCGGCGGCCACGCCGTCCGCGCCCGGATCGGCCGGGGGCTCCCAGGAGACCCGGCGGACCAGGTCCGGGGTGATCAGGTTCTCGGCCGGCAGGTGGTGCCGCTCGGCCAGTTCGGTCACGGCGGCGCGAGCCCCGGACAGCCGGGCGGCGGCCACCGGGTCCTTCTCCGCCCAGGCCCGCGGCGGCGGCGGCCCGTCGTGCGGCGCGGCGGCCGGCGGCAGCTGGTTCTCCGGGACCTCCCGGCCCCGCTGCACGGCGGCCAGCCACTGCTCCAGCTGGCGCCGGTGCACCCGCGGCCCGAAGCCCTGGACGGCCTGCAGGGCGGCGATGTTCAGCGGCATGGCCAGCGCGGCGTTGACGATCGCGGCGTCCGACAGCACCCGGCCGGGTGAGACGTCGCGCTCCTGCGCGATCCGGTCCCGGGCCAGCCACAGCTCGCGTACCACGACCAGCTGGCGGCGCCGGCGGACCTTGTGCAGCTGCGAGGTGCGCCGCCAGGGGTCGGTGCGCGGGGCCGGGCGGGGCGCGGCGGCGATCGCCGCGAACTCCTCCGTCGCCCAGCCGAGCTTGCCCTGGGCGTCCAGCTCCTGTTCGAGCGCGTCGCGCAGCTCGACCAGCACCTCGACGTCCAGGGCGGCGTAGCGCAGCCACGGCTCGGGCAGCGGTCGGGTCGACCAGTCGACCGCCGAGTGCTCCTTGGCCAGGCTCAGCCCGAGCACGCTCTCGGTCATCGGCCCGAGGCCGACCCGGGCGAAGCCCGCGATGCGGCCGGCCAGCTCGGTGTCGAACAGCAGTCGCGGTCTCATGCCGACCTCGGCCAGGCACGGCAGGTCCTGGGTGGCGGCGTGCACCACCCATTCGGTGTCGGCGAGGGCGTCGCCCAGGGCGCTGAGGTCGGGGCAGGCGATCGGGTCGATCAGCGCGGTGCCGGCGCCGGCGCGGCGCAGCTGGATGAGGTACGCGCGCTGCCCGTAGCGGTAGCCGGAGGCCCGCTCGGCGTCGACGGCGACCGGCCCGGTGCCCGCCGCGAAGGCGGCGACGGTGGCGGCCAGCGCCTGCTCGTCCGCCACGACGGGCGGGATCCCCTCCTTCGGCTCGAGGAGCGGGACCGGGGCTGCTTCTTCTGGGATGGCTGCTACGGCGTCGGTCACCCACCAAGGGTACGACGGTCCTCGCGGCCGGGAGTGTTGTCGGACTGGTCAGACCGGGTGGGTGGAGGCGTCGCGGGCCCCGGAAAGGCTGCCGCGGGGGGGGCGGGGGGCCCCGCCCCCCCCGCCCCCCCGGCCGGCCGGGCCGCCCCGGGCGGGCGGGGGGGGCCCCCGGCCGCGCCGCCCCCCCCCACCCCCCCCCCCCCCCC
>NZ_JBITCO010000054.1:0-9657 GCF_044453265.1 Kitasatospora sp. NPDC051705
GTGGTGGCGGCGCCCGGCCCCCCGGGGGGGGGCGCCCCCCCCGGGCGCCCCCCCCCCCCCCCCCCCCCCCGGCGCCCCGGCCCCCCCCCCCGCGGGGGGGCCCCCGGGGGCCCCCCCCCGTCCCGGGCGGCTACGCGCGGCCCGGGCGCAGCCATTCGCGCATCACCGACAGCAGGTGGTCGGTCTCCACCGGCTTGGTGATGTGGTCGGTGGCCCCGGCCTCCAGGGACTTCTCGCGGTCGCCCTTCATGGCCTTGGCGGTCAGGGCGATGATCGGCAGGCCGGAGAACTGGGGCATCCGGCGGATCGCCTCGGTGGTCGCGTAGCCGTCCATCTCCGGCATCATGATGTCCATCAGGACCAGCGCGACGTTCTCGTGCTGCTCCAGCATCTCGATGCCCTCGCGGCCGTTCTCGGCGTACAGCACCGTCAGGCCGTGCTGCTCCAGGACGCTGGTGAGGGCGAACACGTTGCGCACGTCGTCGTCCACGATCAGCACCTGCTGGCCGTCGAAGCGCGCGTCGACGCGGCCGGGCCGCGGCGGGGCGGGCTCCACCTGGCGGCTCGCGACGGTGGTGTCCAGCGCGGCGGTGCGCCGGCGCTCCACCGCGCCGCGGCGGCGCTCCTCGGCCAGCTCGCGGACCTCCTGGGCCCAGTGGTCGGCCGGGTTCTCGCCGACCGGCACCGGCGTCCCGACCGGGGTCACCCCGACCGAGGCGCGCAGCGCCGGGGCGTGCGGCGCGGCCTGGCGTTCGGTCGCGGCCGCGTCCGGCGCCTCGGTGCGCAGCGGCAGGTAGAGCGTGAACGTGGAGCCCTCGCCCAGCTCGCTCTCGGCGTGGATCTCACCGCCGAGCAGCCGGGCGATCTCCCGGCTGATCGACAGTCCGAGGCCGGTGCCGCCGTACTTGCGGCTGGTCGTGCCGTCGGCCTGCCGGAACGGCTCGAAGATCTCCCGCAGCTTGTTGCCGGGGATGCCGATGCCGGTGTCGGAGACCGAGAAGGCGATCAGCTCGTCGTCCGGGCCCTGGATCGAGCCGGCCTCCAGCAGCCGCTCCCGGACGTGCTGCGGGACCTCCGGGCCGGCCGGGGCGATGGAGAAGTCGACGGCGCCGGTGTCGGTGAACTTGACCGCGTTGGAGATCAGGTTGCGCAGCACCTGCTGGAGCCGCTGCTCGTCGGTGTGCAGGGTGACCGGCAGGGCCGGCGAGACCCGGACGGCGAAGTCCAGGCTCTTGTCCAGCGCGACGGGCTGGAAGGTGGCCTCGACGTAGTCGACCAGCTGGACGAGGGCGATCCGGGCCGGGCGGACGTCCATCTTGCCGGCCTCGACCTTGGACAGGTCGAGGATGTCGTTGATCAGCTGGAGCAGGTCGGAGCCGGCCCCGTGGATGGTGTCGGCGAACTCGACCTGCTTGGGCGAGAGGTTGCCCTCGTTGTTGTCGGAGAGCAGCTTGGCCAGGATCAGCAGCGAGTTGAGCGGGGTGCGCAGCTCGTGCGACATGTTGGCGAGGAACTCGCTCTTGTACCGGGAGGCCAGGGCGAGCTGCTCGGCGCGCTCCTCCAGGACCTGCCGGGCCTCCTCGATCTCGCTGTTCTTGATCTCGATGTCGCGGTTCTGCTGGGCGAGTTGCTCGGCCTTCTCCTGCAGCTCCTCGTTGGTGCGCTCCAGCTCCTCCTGGCGCGCCTCCAGCTCGGCGGAGCGCATCGAGAGCTCGGCGGTGAGCCGCTGGGACTCCAGCAGCAGCCCCTCGGTCTTGGTGTTGACGCTGATGGTGTTCACGGTGACGCCGATCAGGTCGGCGATCTGGTTGAGGAAGTCCAGCGCGACGGTGGTGAAGGAGCTGAAGGTGGCCAGCTCGATCACGCCGAGCAGCCGGCCCTCGAACAGCACCGGCAGCACCACGATGTGGGCCGGCGAGGCCTCGCCGAGCCCGGAGGCGATCTTCAGGTACCCGGGCGGCGCCTCCTTGAGGATGATCGCCCGCTTCTCCACCGCGGCCTGGCCGATCAGCGACTCGCCGGGGCGGAAGGTCGTCGGCATCGCGCGCCGCTGGTAGCCGTAGCTGCCGATCAGGCGCAGCACGGTGTCGTTCTCGTCGTCGTCCTCGGTGATCAGTTCGGCGGTGCGGCCGGCCGGCTGGGCGAGGAAGAAGGCGCCGTGCTGGGCGGAGACCACCGGGGTCAGCTCGGTCATGATCAGCGAGGCGACGGCCTCCAGGTCCCGGCGGCCCTGCAGCAGGCCGGAGATCCGGGCCAGGTTGGTCTTGAGCCAGTCCTGCTCCTGGTTGGTCCGGGTGGTCTCGCGCAGGTTGGCGATCATCTGGTTGATGTTGTCCTTGAGCTCGTCGAGCTCGCCGGCGGCGTCCACGTCGATCCGCAGGCTCAGGTCGCCCCTGGTCACCGCGGTGGCGACCTGGGCGATCGCGCGCACCTGCCGGGTCAGGTTGTTGGCCAGCTCGTTCACCGACTCGGTGAGGTCCTGCCAGGTGCCGTCCACGCCGGGCACCCTGGCCTGGCCGCCGAGCCGTCCGTCGGTGCCCACCTCGCGGGCCACCCGGGTGACCTCGTCGGCGAAGGCCGAGAGCTGGTCGACCATGGTGTTGATGCTGGTCTTGAGCTGGAGGATCTCGCCGCGCGCGTCGACGTCGATCTTCTGCGAGAGGTCGCCGCGGGCCACCGCCGTGATCACCAGCGCGATGTTGCGGACCTGGCCGGTCAGGTTGTTGGCCATCAGGTTGACGTTGTCGGTCAGGTCCTTCCAGATGCCGGCCACGCCCGGCACGCTCGCCTGGCCGCCCAAGGTGCCGTCGGTGCCCACCTCGCGGGCCACCCTGGTCACCTCCACGGCGAAGGAGGAGAGCTGGTCGACCATCGTGTTGAGGGTCCCGGCGAGCGCCGCGACCTCGCCCTGCGCCTCGATGCTGATCTTCTTGGAGAGGTCGCCGCTGGCCACCGCGGTGGCGACCTCGGCGATCTTGCGGACCTGTCCGGTCAGGTTGGACGCCATGAAGTTGACGTTGTCGGTCAGGTCCTTCCAGATCCCCGACACCCCGCGCACCCGGGCCTGACCGCCCAGGATGCCCTCGGTGCCCACCTCGCGGGCCACCCGGGTGACCTCGTCGGCGAAGGCCGACAGCTGGTCCACCATCGTGTTGACGGTCGTCACCAGCTCCAGGATCTCGCCCCGCGCGTCGACGGTGATCTTCTTGGAGACGTCGCCGCGGGCCACCGCGGTGGTCACCTCGGCGATGTTGCGGACCTGGCTGGTCAGGTTGTTGGCCATCAGGTTGACGGAGTTGGTCAGGTCCTTCCAGGTGCCGGACACCCCCGGCACGCTGGCCTGGCCGCCGAGGATGCCCTCGGTGCCGACGTCCCGGGCCACCCTGGTCACCTCGTCCGCGAAGGCGCCCAGCTGGTCCACCATCGTGTTGATGGTGTTCTTCAGCTCCAGGATCTCCCCGCGCGCGTCCACCTGGATCTTCTGCGAGAGGTCGCCGCGCGCCACCGCCGTGGTCACCTGGGCGATGTTGCGCACCTGATCGGTCAGGTTGTTGGCCATGAAGTTGACGTTGTCGGTCAGGTCGCGCCACACGCCGGCCGCTCCGGGGACCTGCGCCTGGCCGCCCAGCCGCCCCTCGGTGCCCACCTGGCGGGCCACCCGGGTCACCTGCTCGGCGAAGCCGGAGAGCTGGTCCACCATCGTGTTGATGGTGTTCTTCAGCTCCAGCATCTCGCCGCGCGCGTCCACCTCGATCTTCTGCGAGAGGTCGCCGCGCGCCACCGCCGTGGTCACCTGGGCGATGTTGCGCACCTGGCCGGTCAGGTTGTCGGCCATGAAGTTCACCGAGTCGGTCAGGTCGCGCCAGACGCCGGCCACGCCCGGCACCTGCGCCTGACCGCCCAGCCGGCCCTCGGTGCCGACGTCCCGGGCCACCCCGGTGACCTGCGCCGCGAACCCGTTCAGCTGGTCCACCATCGTGTTGACGGTGTTCTTCAGCTCCAGCATCTCGCCGGCCACCTCGACGGTGACCTTCCGGGACAGGTCGCCCTTGGCCACCGCCGTGGTCACCTGGGCGATGTTGCGCACCTGCGCGGTCAGCCGGCCGGCCATGGTGTTGACCGAGTCCGCCAGGTCCTTCCAACTGCCCGACACGCTGCGGACCTTGGCCTGGCCGCCCAGTTTGCCCTCGGTGCCCACCTCGCGGGCCACCCGGGTCACCTCGTCGGTGAACTCCGAGAGCTGGTCCACCAGGCCGTTCACGGTCCGGCCGATCTTCAGGTACTCGCCGCGCAGCGGGTGGCTCACCCCGTTGCTGTGCAGCGAGCGCAGCTCCATCTTCTGGTCCAGGTCGCCCTCGGCGATCGAGGTCAGCACCCGGCCCACCTCGGACATCGGGCGGGCCAGGTCATCGATCAGCGCGTTGCAGTTGTCGACGGCCGCCATCCAGGCGCCCTCGCCCGCGCCCGTCTCCAGCCGCTCGTTCAGCCGGCCCTCGCGGCCCACCGCCCGGCGCACCCGGGCCAGTTCGCCGGTCAGGTGCTGGTTGCGCTCGGCGACCTCGTTGAACACCGCGGCGATCTCCGCCAGCGGCCCGTCCCCCGGGACGGTCAACCGCCGGCGGAAGTTGCCGTCCCGCATCGCGGTCAGCGCGGACAGCAGCTTCCGCAGCTCGGCCGGCTCCGCTCCCCGGTTGTGGTTCGCTCGCCGGCCGGCCGCGTTCCGCGGCGCGGTCCCGGACCGCCCGCCGCGCTGGGCGGGCGGCGTCGTACCGGTTGCGTCCTTGGTGGCCGAACTCAACGGGCCCCTCCCACATCGTGAACTGTCCGGTGACCTCCCGTGCCGGTACGGCACGCACCCGGCACCGGCCCGGCCGGGCTGCGCCGGCGGCCCACTCGGTCCACCGGCACCCGCATCGACCGTACTGCTCGAACCGACCGTCGCGGACCCCCCAGTCTGGCAGCACCGGCACCGGGTGCACGGCCGGTTGCGCTCGGTTGGTGCCCCGCCGTCCGAAACAGGTGGGCAGAATCACCCTCAGGTGCCTGTTTCGCCGCCCCGCCCCCACGGGGAACCAAGCGGAAAGTAGGGTGGAGCGCTGCACCGGGCCGCGACCCGCCCCAGCGCCGCCGCCCACCCCGACGGCACGCGGGGGAGTCCGCGCCGCACCCCGGACAGCCAGGGCCAGAGCAGCAGAGGAGAAGTGGCAACGTGGTCACCGCGCGCGCAGCCGCCACCTTCGACCCCGACGGCCGGTCCGCGGCCGCCGCCAGGGGCTTCGTCCGGGACGCGCTGCTCGGCTGGGGCCTGCCCGAGGTCGTCGACGACGCCGTCGTCCTGGTCAGCGAGCTGGTCACCAACGCCGTCGTGCACGCCGGCACCGCCGCCGAGGTCTGCTGCCTGCGCGAGGAGGGGACGGTGCGGATCGAGGTCACCGACCACCACCCCGAGCGCAGCCTCCCGGCGCTCGGCGACGGCCCCGTCACCGCCTCCGACCGCTACGCCGACCCCGAGGGCGAGGGCGGCCGCGGCCTGCTGATGTGCTCGGCCCTCGCCGAGCGCTGGGGCGTCGAGTACGCGGCCGGCACGAAGACCGTCTGGTTCCGGCTCGCCCTGCCCGCTCCGGTGGCCGGCACCCGCTACGCCGTCCCCGCCACCCCCGGCAGCGACCTGCCCAGCGGCCCGGGCCCGGTGCACGTGGCCGTCGTCCAGCTCGACGAGGACGGCCGCGTCCTCGCCTGGAACCCGGACGCCGAGGCGCTCTTCCGGTACCCCGCCGCCGCCGTGCTCGGCCGCCCCTGGGCCGACCTCGCCGTCTGGCCCCAGCCGGCCGACCGCGGCCCCGACCTGGCCGACACCCTGCGGATGGCCCGCTGGGAGGGCGGCTACGGCGTCCGGCGCGCCGACGGCGAGGAGGTCGAGGTCTACGGCGTCCAGGTCCGCGTCCGGGACACCGAGGGCGTCCCGTCCACCCTCTGTCTGCTCGTCCTCGAACCCGACCGCGCGGTGCTCCGCTCCCCCGCCCGCACGCTGCCCGGCGAGCGGACCGACCCGACCGGTCCGCGGCTCGACCTGCTGGCCGGCCCGGTCGCCACCGACGACCTGGACACCCTGCTCCAGCGCACCGTCGAACGCGCCCGCGACCTGCTCGACGCCGACGCCGCGTACCTGCTCCTCACCACCGAGGACGAGACCGAGTTCGAGGTCCGCGCCGCCACCGGACTCACCTCCGGCCACCGCCGGCGGGCCCGGTTCCCCGTCGACACCGGCAACCGGTACGACTCCGCCCGGCTGCCCTCCGTCCACGAGGACCTCACCGCGCGACCGACCGGCCTGCCGCTGCTCACCGGCAGCGGCATGCGCTCCCTGGTCACCGTGCCGCTCAAGGTCGAGGGGCGGCTGATCGGCTCGCTCGGCATCGCCACCGCCGCCCCCGGCCGCTACGACAACGAGGACGCACTGCGCCTGCAGTTCGCCGCCGACCGGGTCGCCCTCGCCGTCGAGAGCACCCGGCTCACCGAGCTGGAGCGGCTGCGCCGGGGCTCGCTGTCCTTCCTCGTCGAGGCCTCCGACCTGCTGGCCGGCACCCTCGAACACGAGCAGACCCTCGCGCTGATGGCCCAGATGGCCGTTCCCACCCTCGCCTCCTGGTGCGCCGTCTACACCAAGGGCGACCACAGCGCCGCGGCCGGTCTCGCCTTCGTCCTGCACGAGGACGAGGACCGCATCGACCCGTTGCGCGGCCTGCTCGAGAAGACCCCGGCCCCGGAGGCCGGCCCGACCCACGGCGTGCGCTTCTGGTCGGCTCCCGTCGAGACCGCCGCCGCCGGCGGGCTCGACGACGGCCCCGAACTCGCCGGCCTGCTCGGGGAGACCGTGGTCCTCCCGCTGACCGCCCGCAACCGGGTCATCGGCCTGCTCGCCCTCGGCGTCCCGTCCGGCGTCCGCTTCCGCCAGGAGATCCTCGAACTCGCGGAGGACCTCTCCCGCCGCGCCGCCCTCGCGCTCGACAACTCCCGCCTCTACTCCGAGCGCACCGCCACCAGCCAGGCCCTGCAGCGCAGCCTCCTCCCGCCCGAGCTGCCCGAGATCCCCGGTGTCGAGGTGGACGTCTACTACCAGGCGGCCGGCGAGGGCAACGAGGTCGGCGGCGACTTCTACGACCTGTTCACCATCCGCGAGGGCACCTACGGCTTCGCCATCGGCGACGTCTGCGGCACCGGCCCGGAGGCCGCCTCCGTCACCGGACTGGCCAGGCACTCGCTGCGCCTGCTCGCCCGCGAAGGACTGGACGCACCGCAGGTGCTCCGCCGGCTCAACGCGGCCATCCTGGACGAGGGTTCGCGCAGCCGCTTCCTCACCCTGCTCTACGGCGAGCTGACGCCCCGCCCGGACGGCAGCACCGAGCTCTCCCTGGTCTGCGCCGGCCACCCGCTGCCGCTGCGGCTGCGCACCGACGGCCGGGTCGACCGGGCCGCCACCCCGCAGCCGCTGCTCGGGGTCATGGACGACCTCGACCTGACGGCCGAACACCTGGTGCTCTCCCCCGGCGAGGTCCTGCTCTGCGTGACCGACGGCGTCACCGAACGCCGCGAGGGCCGCCGGATGCTCGGCGACGACGGACTCGCCGAGGTGCTCACCGGCTGCACCGGCCTGACCGCCGGAGCGGTCGCCCTGCGCGTGCAGCGCGCCGTCGAGCGCTTCGCCCCGGAGCCGCCCTCCGACGACATGGCCATCCTGACCCTGCGGGTGCCGGCCCAGCGGACCGCCTGACCGGATCCGTCGGATTCCGGCCCGTTCCGGGGCCGGCCGTGAGCGTTCGACAGCTGACGACGTCACGAATTGTTGGATTCACAAGGGTACAAGCGAGTTCGGCCGGGTACACCGATCTCACCGGGGAATCCCCCGGCGGGGACGCGACCAGCGGCTCTCCCGCTGGCCCATCACTTCTGACCGCAGCCCGCGCACGCTCCAGCCGTGCGCCCTCGGCGCGGTCGCGCGCATCCACCTCATCGGACCACACCACTGCCTTGACTGCGCCCTGCGCGCGCCCAGAGTGAAAGGAGCCTCCGGTGAGCAACGAAGCTACCGGGGCAACGAACGCCCGCTCCACCGGAGCCGACGCGGGTAACCTCGGCTACCTCGCACTCGGCCTCACACTGCTCGCCTACGGCCTGCTCTCCACCGGGATCCTCAGTGGCACCGGGGTCGGGGACGCCGCCCAACTCGCCCACCTCGTCGGCGGAATAACCCTCTTCGTCGCGGGCCTCTGGCAGCTCCGCGGCGGCGAGGCCTTCACCGGCACCGCCTTCACCAGCCTCGGCGCCTTCTGGGCGACCTGGTCCGCGGCCGGCGGGGCCGGCAAGAACGCCGCCGGGCTCTTCCTGCTGCTGTGGGCGCTGCTCGCCCTCACCCTCACCGCGGCCAGCTGGGGCGCGGGCCTGGTCAGCCGCGTCGTCTACGGCCTGTTCACCCTCTCCCTGGTCCTGTCCGCGGTCGCCACCTTCGGTGGCTACGGCGGGCTCGCCAAGTTCGCCGGCTGGGTCGCGGCCGTCTCCGGGCTCGCCGCCTGGTACTGGGCCACGTCCGCACTGAGCAACGGCGCCTGGGGCAGGATCGCCCTGCCGCTCAAGTGACCTGTTCCGGCTGATCCACCGCACCACGCCGGGGTCGGGCCTCCGTGTCGACGGAGGCCCGGCCCCGCCGGCGTGCCACCAGCGCCAGCACGGCGTACGCGAGGAGCAGGATCAGGACGGCGACGATGCCGTCCGCCCAGAAGTGGTTGGCCGTCACCACCACCACCGCGACCGTCAGCACCGGGTGCAGCAGCACCACCCACCGCAGCGGACTCCTCGACACCCGCACCACCGCGACCGCCGCCAGCACGCACCAGGCGACGTGCACCGACGGCATCGCCGACAACTGGTCCGCCACCACCACCCCGCCGACGGCACCCCCGTACACCGACTGCCCGTACTGCGCGGCCACGTCGACGAAGCCGTTCTGCGGCAGCATCCGCGGCGGCGCCACCGGGACGAACTGCACCAGCAGGCAGACCGCCGTCGTGATCACCACCGTGTTCCGCACCCACGCGTACCGCTCACGGTGCCGCAGGAACACCCAGAGCAGCACCGCCAGCATCACCAGGAAGTGCATGACCGCGTAGTAGTAGTTCGCAAGCTTCACCAGCACCGGGTACGGCGTGACCGCCGCCTGCCAGGACGCCTCGTCCGGCAGGCCGACCGCCAGCTCCGTCCGGTGGATCCACCCCGCCCGGTCGACCGCGTGGTCCACACTCATCACCGACAGGTGCCCCACCAGCTGCCAGAGCGCGAACAGCGCCAGCAGCGTGCCGGCCTCCCGCAGCAGCGCCGACAACGACGGCTTCCGGACCCTGCCGGCGGCGTACGCACCACCGTAGAGAGCGACCGCGGCGCCCCCGGCTGACTGCCAGGTGAGAGTCAGGTTCTGCAACGGATCGCGCCTCTCCAGCCAACTCCGGTTCGTGTGTTGGCAGAGGTTAACGCAAAAAGACCCCCTCCCGAGTGGGAGGGGGTCTTTTTGGAATGATTGTTCGGCGGCGTCCTACTCTCCCACAGGGTCCCCCCTGCAGTACCATCGGCGCTGTGAGGCTTAGCTTCCGGGTTCGGAATGTAACC
>NZ_JBITCO010000055.1:0-9450 GCF_044453265.1 Kitasatospora sp. NPDC051705
CCCGCCCGACATCCCCAACCCCCCGACGTCCACGGGGGGGGTCGGCGGCTGCGCGCCCGCCCGGGGGGTGTAGCGGCGCCGGCCCCGCACGGTACGGGGCGGGCCCCCGGGCGCCGGGGGCGCGGGGCGCCCGTCCCGTTCCTCGAAGCGTCCCGTTCCCCGGACCGTCCCGCCGGTGGACCACCGTGCTCAGTGGCCGCCGAGCGGGAGCGTCGCGCTGGCGCTGCCCGGGGCCGGGGCGCTGGCCGAACCGCTGGTGGTGGCGGTGCCGGTGGAGCTCGGGGCGCCGGTCCCGGTGCCGGTCGGCGTCCCGGTGGGCGTCGGCGTGCCCGTGCCGGTGGGCGTCGGGGTGCCGGTCGGCGTCGTGGTCGGCGTGCCGGTCGGGCTCTGGGTGGGCGTGGTGGTCGGCGTTCCGGTGGGCGTCTGGGTGGGCGTGGTGGTCCCGGTGCCGCTCGGCGTGCCCGGGTCGGTGGGCGTCCCCGTGCCCGACGGCGTGCCGGTGCCGGTGGGCGTGCCCGGGCCGGTGGACGGCGTGCCCGGGGTGGCGCCGGGCGGGGTGGCGGGCGTGCCGGGGGCCGGGGTCACCGGGGCCTGGTTGGCCGGGCTGGGCGCGATCGGGGTGACGGCGTCCCAGCCGGCGGGCAGGGCGGGCACCTTCCAGGCGCCGCCGGCCTCGTCCGCCGCGCCGGACGGGTCGGGCCGGACGGCCCCGAGGATCGGCATCGAGCCGATCGGCGACACCTTGATGACGGCGCCCGGCCGGGGCGCCTGGACGACCAGGCCGCCGCCGATGTACATCGCCACGTGGGTGGCGCCCTCGAAGTAGATGATCAGGTCGCCGGGGCGCAGCTGGTTCAGCGGGATGTGCGGGAGCTGGGCCCACTGCTCCTGGCTGGTGCGCGGGATCGGGCGGCCGGCGTGCAGCCAGGCCTGCGAGGTGAGGCCCGAGCAGTCGTAGGCCTCCGGGCCCGTCCCGCCCCACAGGTAGGGCTTGTTCAGCTGGGCGAGGGCGAAGGCGACGGCGGCGCGTCCCTCCAGCGAGGGGGTGCGCTCGCCCTGGCCGAGGGCGCCGGAGGCGAGGAAGGCGAGCTGGGCCTCGTCGGCCTTCTCCTTCTCCAGCTTCTCCAGTTCGGTGCGCTGGGCGCCGGTGAGCGAGGAGACCAGCTGCTCGACCGAGGCGAGGTCGGCGGCGACCTTGGCCTTGGCGGCGTCCTGCTCGGAGACGAGCGTCTGGGAGGTCTTGAGGGCCTCCTCGGTCTGCTGCTTCAGGCCGGTGAGGGCCTCGCGGTCGCTCTTCAGCCGGTCGAGGAACTCGGACTGGGAGCGGCTGGCGGCGGCGAGCAGCTCGGCGATGGTGACGGCCTCGTACGGGTCCTTGGACAGCAGCAGTTCGGCGTAGGCGGAGCTGGCGCCGTTGCGGTACTGGGCGGCGGCGAGCTGGGAGGCGATGTCGGTGCCGGCGTCGACCTGCTTCTGCTGGCGGTCGAGGCGGCCCTGGAGGTCGGTGAGCGCGGCCTGCTGTTCGGCGACCTTGGCCACGGCGCCGTTGTACTGCTCGGTGGCGGCCTCGGCACTCTGGTAGAGCCCGTGCAGCTTGTCGAGCAGCGGGCCGAGGGTGGCCTTGGCGGCGGCCAGCGGGTCCTCGCCGGGGCTGGCCGCGATGACCGGCGCGCCCGGGTCGGGGGCGGCGTACGCGGCCTGCGCGGCGAACGGGAGCGCGAGCGCGGCCGCGGCCAGGGCCGCTCCGCAGCGCAGTGCCGCCCGCACCCAGGGCCGTACGCCCGCCGACTCCGTGCGCTGTGCAGCCCCGCCCATGGGTTCGTCCTCCCCGCCCCGCCCGTGCCCCGGGTTCCCCGGATCCCGCCGATCCTCCCACGGGTTACTCGCCGGAAACAGGGCGCACCCGGACTGGGAGGTTAATTCTCGATTGATGTGTGAGACAGGTCTCAGCAAACCGGAGCGAACCGGGGCGTTCTTCGCCGATGCCCAGCTCAGCACGGCCCGGGACACCCCCACGAAAGCTGTTGGACACCGTGGGGCCACCATAGGAACCACGATTCCCGGTCCAGTTCACCTTCCGTTTACCAAGCCGACCTACGGTCGCGACGACACCAACGTCCGTGCGACAACTACGACGATTGTTTGGGTATGGAACACATCTCGTTCCTGGTGGCCGTTGTGATCATCACGGCGCTCGCCTTCGACTTCACCAACGGGTTCCACGACACCGCCAACGCGATGGCCACCTCCATCGCGACGGGAGCCCTCCGGCCGAAGGTCGCGGTCACCATCGCGGCCGTCCTCAACTTCGCGGGCGCGTTCCTGTCCGTGAAGGTCGCCACCACCATCTCCGGCGGCATCGTCAACGAGAAGACGGGCGTCCACCCCGAGATCATCTTCGCCGCACTGGCGGGCGCGATCCTGTGGAACCTGCTGACCTGGCTGCGCGGCCTGCCGTCCAGCTCCTCGCACGCGCTGTACGGCGGTCTGATCGGCGCCACCGTTGTCGGAATCGGCATGAACGGCGTCAACTTCGACACCGTCGTGTCGAAGATCCTCATCCCGGCGATCGCCTCGCCGCTGGTCGCCGGCCTCGCCTCCTGGGGCGCCACCAAGCTGGCCTACGCGATCACCCGCAAGGGCGACTCCGGGATCGCCACCAAGGGCTTCAAGACCGGCCAGATCTTCTCGTCCTCGCTGATCTCGCTGGCGCACGGCACCAACGACGCCCAGAAGACGATGGGCATCATCACCCTGACCCTGGTCTCGGTCGGCGCCCTGCCCAAGGGCGCGCTGCCCCCCACCTGGGTGATCGTCTCGGCCGGTGCCGCGATCGCGCTCGGCACCTACATGGGCGGGTGGCGGATCATCCGCTCGATGGGCAAGGGCCTGGCGGACATCCAGGCGCCGCAGGGCTTCGCCTCCGAGTCGGCCGCCGCGACCGTCATCCTGACCTCCTCGCACATGGGCTTCGGCCTCTCCACCACCCAGGTCTGCTCCGGCGGCATCATGGGCGCCGGCCTCGGCGGCCCGAAGGCCCAGCTGCGCTGGAGCATGGTGCGCCGCATGGTCTACACCTGGGCGCTGACCCTGCCGGCCGCCGCGCTGGTCTCCGGCGGCGCCGCGCTGCTGGCGCGCCAGGGCACCTGGGGCGTCGTCCTGGTCGGCGCCGTGCTGGTGGCCGGTTCGGGCGCCATGTGGCTGATCTCCCGCCGCCAGCCCGTCGGCGCGGACAACGTCAACGACGCCGCCCCGGTGGAGGTCCCGCAGGCCGTCCCCACCGCCAACGCCCCCACCCCCGCCTCGACCACGGTCGCGGCCTGAGCGCCGCAGGCTGAGGAGCACACGCCATGCACATCAAGTGGAACGCCCTGGCCCAGACCGCCGGTGCCAGCTTCGGGATCACCGTCGCCGTGGTCGCGGTCTTCGCGCTCGGCATCCTGGCCCTGTCCCGTCGCGAGGCCACCCTGGCCGCCCGCGAGGGCGAGGCCTCCGGCGGCCCGGGCGGCGGCCGGCTCGCCCTGGTCGGCGCCTACGCCTGCTTCGGCCTCTGCGCCGCGGCCGTCGTCTACGGGCTGACGCTGATCGCCGGGAAGTGACCGGCGGGACCCGACCGACCGCGTGACCGGCGGGACGTGACCGCCGGGAGAGCCCGAACGGGCCGGGGAGTGCATCGACACTCCCCGGCCCGTTCGCGTGCGTGGGCGCCGCCGGTCAGCCCTGTCGGGTCTTCAGCGCGGTCTCCCGGATGAACAGGACGGTGACGAAGGCCAGCAGCGAGAAGGGCGCGGCCACCAGGAAGACGTCGCCGACGCCGTGCCCGAAGGCGTCCGTCACCAGCGGGACGACCGGGGCCGGCAGCCGGTGCAGGTCCGGGATGCCCCCGCCGCCGGCCGCGGGCCCGGCCGGGACGTGCGCGGCGGCGAGGTTCTCCGCCAGGTAGTGCGTCACCTTGTTGTTCATCAGCGCGCCGAGCGCGGAGACGCCCATCGCGCCGCCCATGGTGCGGAAGAAGGTGACCACCGAGCTGGCCGCGCCGAGCTCGTGGCGGGGCACGGTGTTCTGCACCGCGAGCACCAGGTTCTGCATGGTCAGGCCGAGGCCGACGCCGGTGATCGCCATGTAGACGGAGAGCAGCCCGTAGCTCGTGTCGACCCGGGCGGTGCCGAGCAGGCCGAAGCCGACGGCGAGCAGGAAGGTGCCGGAGACCAGGTAGGCCTTCCACTTGCCGTACTTGGTGATCAGCCGGCCGGCGACGGTGGAGGAGAGCGCCAGGCCGAGGATCATCGGCAGGGTCATCAGGCCGGCCATGGTCGGGGACTTGGCGCGGGCCAGCTGGAAGTACTGGCTGAGGAAGGTGGTCGCGCCGTACATCCCGACGCCGACCAGCACGCTGGCGAGCGCGGCGAGGGTGACGGTGCGGTAGCGGAAGAGGTCCGGCGGGATGATCGGCTCGGCGGCGCGGCGCTCGATCACCACGGCGAGCGCGCCCAGCAGCAGGCCGCCGCCGACCATCGCGGCGGTCTGCCAGGACACCCAGTCGTAGTTCTTGCCGGCCAGCGTGATCCAGATCATCAGCAGGCTGACCGCGGCGGTGATGACCAGCGCGCCGAGGTAGTCGATCCTGACCTTGCGCCGGACCACCGGCAGCTTGAGGGTCCGCTGGACCACCAGGATCGCGGCGATCGCGAACGGGATGCCGACGTAGAAGCACCAGCGCCAGCCCAGCCAGGAGGTGTCCACGATGACGCCGCCGATGAGCGGGCCGCCGATGGTGGCCAGCGCGAAGACCGCGCCGAAGTAGCCGCTGTAGCGGCCGCGCTCGCGCGGCGGGACCATCGCGGCCAGGCAGATCTGCGCCAGCGCGGTGACACCGCCGGCGCCGATGCCCTGGAGGGCGCGGCAGGCGATCAGCTGGCCGGTGTTCTGGGAGAGGCCGGCCAGCGCCGAGGAGGCGATGTAGATCACCAGGGCGATCTGCAGCAGCAGCTTCTTGCTGGCGAGGTCGGACAGCTTGCCCCAGATCGGGGTGGAGGCGGTGAGGGTGAGCAGCGTCGCGGTGATCACCCAGGTGTACGCGGACTGGCCGCCGTGCAGGTCGGTGAGGATGTGGGGCAGGGCGTTGGAGACGACGGTCGACGAGAGCACGGCCACGAAGAGGCCGAGCAGCAGGCCGGACAGCGCCTCCATCACCTGCCGGTGGGTCATCGGTCGGTCGTCGACGGCGGCGGCGCCGGTCGCGGCCTCGGTGGTCATGGTCATCCGGATCCTTAAATATCGTTGCCTTAAGCAACCATAGGACTAATGGTTGACTAAGGCAACTTTCTTCAAGGACAAGTAAAGCCCGGCCGGAACCCGCCTCCTGCGGGCCCGCCGGGCTCACCACCGCTCCGGCCGCGGCCGGGTCACTCCACCGTGGGCTCGTCGAGCACGTCGTTGAAGCGGTGCAGCAGTTCCGCGAAACGGTCGACGTCCTCCCGGGACCAGTCGCCCAGCAGCTCGCTCACCCGCCGCATCCGGACGTCCCGGGCGGCCAGGTAGCGCCGGCGCCCGTCCGCGGTCAGCGAGACCAGCGCGGCCCGCCGGTCCAGCGGGTCCGCCTCCCGGGACACCAGACCCAGCTCCTCCAGCGCCCGGATCTGCCGGCTCACCGTCGCCTTGCCCACCGTGAAGTGGGCGCCGACGTCCGTCACCCGCACCCGCCCGGCCTGCTCGATGTAGCCGAGCATGCTGTACGCCGCACCCTCCAGCTCGGGGTGCACCCGGCGTGAGAGCTCCGCCACTCTGGCCCGGCCCCGCCGGAACATCAGCGCGACCTCGCGTTCCACCGCCAGCAGGGCGTCCTCGTCACTCACGGCGCCAGTATCCCGCAGCCGCACCGGCCGGAATGCGGCGCGTGGGGTACGACAACCCAACTACTTCATGGTATGAAGTATCCGTTTTTCCCCTATACGCAAGGAGATGTGGATGGCCGCCCCGGGGCAGGGTTTCGTCGCCGAACTGAAGGGAGCGGTCACCCCGCGCGCCGCGCTGCTCGTGATCGCCGTACTGCTGCTCCAACTCGGTTTCATCACCTCGTACGTCGGGGCGCTGCACCACCCGGCCCCGCACGACCTGTCGATCGCGGTGGTCGCCCCGCCGCAGGTCTCCCCCAAGTTCGTCCAGGCGCTGGAGTCGGTCCCGGACGACGCCGTCAAGGCCGTCACCGCCCCCGACGCCGAGACCGCCACCCAGCAGATCAAGGACCAGAAGATCTACGCCGCGCTGGTGGTGAACACCGCCGGCACCGAGGACACCCTGCTGGTCGGCGGCGCCCGCGGCCCGTCCGCCGCCAAGGCCGCCGAGAGCATCACCACGGCGCTGGAGAAGTCCCAGAACCGCACGGTCAAGGTCGAGGACGTCGTGCCGCTCGCCAAGGGCGACACCAACGGCCTCTCCGGCTTCTACCTGGTCATCGGCTGGTGCGTCGGCGGCTACCTGGTCGCCTCGATCCTCGGCATCAGCGCCGGCTCCAAGCCCGCCAACGCCCAGCGGGCGACGATCCGGCTCGGCGTGCTGGCGCTGTACTCGATCGCGGCCGGCATCGGCGGCACGGTGATCGCCGGGCCCGTCCTGGACGCGCTGCCCGGCTCGATCCTGGGCCTGTCCGCCCTCGGCGCCCTGGTGGTGTTCACGGTCGGCGCGTTCACCATGGCGCTGCAGTGCCTGTTCGACATCGTCGGCATCGGCGTCGCGGTGCTGGTCTTCGTCGTGCTGGGCAACCCGAGCGCCGGCGGTGTCTACCCGCCGCCGATGATGCCGCCGTTCTGGCGGGCCATCGGCTCCTGGATCCCGAACGGTGCCGGCACCTCGGCCGCCCGCTCGATCGCCTACTTCGGCTCCACCAACCTGCTGCTGCCGATCGTGGTGCTGCTGGTCTGGGCGGTGCTCGGCGTCGCCGTCACCTTCCTGGCCGTCCTGCGCCGCCCGCGCACCGTCGGCCGCGAGCTGGTGGACCAGGCCTGAGCCTCCCGGCCCCGCCGTTCCGACCCCCACGCCCGTGCCCCGGCCCTCCCGGCCGGCGCACGGGCGTCGCCGTGCGCGGCCCGCACCCGCCCTGGGGTCGACTTCCGGCCAATCCGTCAGCCGGCCGCCAGCCTCCCCGGATCGGCGACGACGGCGCGCACCACGCCCACCGCGGCGCCCAGCAGCGGCCCGCGCCGGCCGAGCCGGGAGACCGCCAGCCGAGCGTCCGACCAGGGGCGCACCGTCACCCGGGCGGCCAGCTCGGTCTGCATCGCCGGCAGCAGCCAGGGCGCCAGCCGGGCGTAGCCCCCGCCGAGCACCACCCGCTCCGGGTCCAACAGGTTGACCGCCCCGGCGGCCGCGGTGCCGAGCGCCGTACCGGCCCCGGCCAGCGCCGCCAGCACCCTCTCCCGCCCGGCCTCGGCGCGCTCCGCGAGCAGCGCCACCCAGTCGCCGGGCAGCCCGGTCAGCCCGGCCGCCCGCAGCACCGCGGCCTCGCCGGCGTACTGCTCCAGGCAGCCGTTCGCGCCGCAGGCGCAGCGGGGGCCGTCCGGGTGGACCGGCAGGTGGCCGAACTCGCCCGCGTAGCCGCGCGCCCCGCGCAGCAGCCGCCCGCCGACCACGATCGCCGCACCGACGCCGGCCTCGGCGGAGACGTACAGGAAGTGCTCCGGCCCCTCCCCCAGCCAGCGCTCGGCGAGGCCGCCCAGATTGGCCTCGTTGTCCGCCTCCACCGGCAGTTCGGCGAGGTCCGCCGCGCCGGCCGCGCGCAGCTCGGGGCGCAGCCCCGCCGCCAGCGGCACGTCCTCCCAGCCCAGGTTGGCGGCCCGCTGGAGCACCCCGCCGGAGATGCCGACCAGCCCGGGGACGGCCAGCGTGATCCCGGCCGGTCGCAGGCCCGACTCGGCGACGGCCGAGCCGAGCAGCTCGGCGAGGTCGGCCATCACGGCGGCGGGCCGGCGGCCGCGGTTGCGGACCTCCCGGCGGCGCCAGGCCCGGACCTCGCCGCGCAGGTCGACCACGCAGGCCCCGAGGTGTTCGACGCCGATCTCGGCGCCGAGGCCGCCCGGCCCGAGCGGGTTGAGCCCGAGTGCGGTGCCGGGGCGGCCGACCTTCCCGCTGGGGGCGGCCGGTCCCGCCTCGACGACCAGGCCGGCGGCGATCAGCTGTTCGGCGAGCGAGGAGACGGCGGCCCTGGTCAGGCCGGTCTCGGCAGCCACCTCGGCGCGCGAGCGCGGGGCGAGCGCGATCACCCCGAGCACCAGGGCCAGGTTGGCGCGGCGCATCCCGCGCTGGCTGGCGGGCCCGGGCAGGACGCCCTCCGGCTCGCGCATCGCACTCGCGCTCATGCACCCACTCCCGCCTGCGTGCCGACGGGCGCCGCCGGGTCCGTCGCCGGGCTACGGCATGTCCGGTGGCATCCCGCGGGGCACCTCCGTTGCAGCGTAACCGGGTTCCGGGGGCGGCGTCCTGAGCAGGGCGGAGCCGGCCGTCGGGGCGGCGGCCGGGCCGGCAGCGGGGCGCGCGGCGGGCCGGGTGAAGACCCACCGGCGCATCGCCCAGTACCGGAACAGCATGGCGACGAAGGTCCCGAGGACCATCCCGCTGAGGAAGTCGGCGGCCTCCTGGGCGACCGGGCCCACGAAGGGCTCGCGCAGGTCCAGGACGTAGCGCGAGACCACCAGCGGCACGTCGTTCACCGCGATCGCCACCGCGCTGACCAGGAGGAACAGCAGCGCCTCGCGCCGGTGCCCGTCGGCCCGGAAGGACCAGCAGCGGTTCAGCACGTAGGAGACGGCGGTGCCGATCACCGTGGCGACGGTCAGCGCGACCACCGGCTTGTGCTCCAGCACGGTGGCCTTCAGCTGGACGTCGACCACCAGGGTGAGCACGAAGCAGAGGCCGCCGACCAGCAGGAACTTCACCAGCCTGCGGTGCCGGACCAGGAACGGCCGCAGCCGGACCGGCACCCGGGCCAGGGCGCGCTGCGTGGGGGACGGCATCTCCGCAGTCTCGCACGGGCGGTGCCGTCCCTCCCGTTCACTGCGCGGTGATCCGCAGGATCCCGGTGGTGGTGCCTGGTAGACCACCCCGCCGGGGGCGATGGACCCGACCGTCTGCAGCGTGTCGAAGAGGAACCCGGCGCCCAGGTAGGCGGTTCGGGTGACGTCACCGGTACGCGGGTCGATCTCGGCGTAGTAGTAGGGGTCGAGGACCGAGGTGGCCGAGGCGCCGGGGGCGGCCGGGCGGATCACCGCGTCAGAGCGCGCGGTGACAGATCGCGGAGCAGGCGTACGCCAGGTCGCCTACTGACATTTTGTTGCACAATGCCCGGAGGGGCGGGGGGGGGGGGGGGCGGGCCCCCCCCCCCCCCCCGCGCCCCCCCCCCCCGGGGGCCCCCCCCCCCCCCCCCCCCCCCCCCCCCCCCCCCCCCCCCCACCCCCC
>NZ_JBITCO010000056.1:0-8707 GCF_044453265.1 Kitasatospora sp. NPDC051705
GGGGGGGGGGGGGCCCCCGCGGGGGCCCCCCCGGGGGGGGGCCCCCCCCCCCCCCGGGGGCCCGCGGGGGGGGTTGCGGGGGGGGGGGGGGGGGGGGGGCGCCCCGGCGGCCCCCCCCCCCCACCGGCGTGTCCGGTCCCGTGCCCGCGGGCCGACCGTGCGGCTTCCGGCGACGGCGGCCAGCTCCACGCCTGTCATGCTGTCTGACAGGTTCACGGGTCGATGATGCGCGCCCGGCGAGGCTGCGTCAAGGTCCGCTTCACCGGCAGCTCCGCGAGCGAAATGCCCGGCGTCCTTCGTGGTCGCGCGCCCGGCGGTGCCGTCCCGTGTCGCGCGTGCGCGGGCCCTCGGGGGACGACGCGTGCACAAGTGATCGGATTTGATCGGATGGCCCGCGCAGGGCAGGCTCGGTGCCGCACAGTGGCGGATCCGCCACGGTCCGGCACGGAGGGAGCCGCATGTCCGGGACCGAGTCCAGCAAACCGACCGCACACGTCGTCGTCGGGTACACCCCGCAGGACGGTTTCGTCGCCGTCCAACTCAGTCCGCCCCCGGCGGAGTACGTGTGGCACGACCGGCAGGCCGAGCACCACCTGGAGCGGTTCGGGCCGGGTAACGGCTACCAGCAGTGGATCGCCGTCGACGTCGCGGCCGGCGCCGTGTGGTTCGGGGACAGCGACTGGCGGACTCAGGGCGAGGACGCCGCCGGCTGGCTCCCCGGGCACCGCCGGGCCACGGTCGGCGAGGGCGCGCTGCCCTCCCCGGCGGTGTTCGCTCTGCCGCTCACGCACCGCACGGTCGACGACCGGGGCGCCGACACCTGGCGCTTCTTCACCGCCGGGGAGCTCCACGCGCTGGTCCGACGGGTGTTGCCCCTGGTCCAGCGCGTGATCGGCTCGCTGCACCGGGTCGGTCCGGACGAGGAACTGGAGTGGTCCGCCGAGGCCGCCACGGCCTGGACGGACCTCGAACAGGCCTGCCGGTTCACGCTCGATGAGACGGGAACGGTGATCTGGGCCGAACCCCGGATGAGCCCGGTTCCGGCATGGCGGGTCGAGGTGGCGGACTTCCTCGCGCGGAACCCGGAGCTGTGCGATCCGGCCTGGGCGACGGCTACCGACGCCGAGCTGGACGGATGCGCCGCCTACCGGCCCGACTCCGGTTACGGCGGCGTGCCGGGGCGGATCTGTGCTCCGGCGGGTGTCCGGATCGAGGAGGGCTACGTCTTCTACGGTCACCGTGCGGCCCTGTACGCCCATCGCGCGGCCGCGTGCGGCGACCGGAATCCGGTCGAGGCCGGGCTCTGGCTGCGGACCAGCGACGCCGGACGGTGCAGCTGGGAGGGCGCGAAGGTCGTGGGGGCGAGTCTCGCCGACGCCCCTGACTGCGTGTTGGACCACCTTGCCGAGACGTTCCGCGGTGCCGCGGCCGACGACGGCGTGGTCCTCACCGGCCTGGCGGAGTACCTGCGGCACGAGCGGGCCGTGGAGAGGACGGCCGTCGACGACACGCTCTGCGCCACCGGGGAGGAGCTGAAGCGCCTGGAGGAGCTGCTCAAGGAGGTCCGCCTCGTCCGGAACACCGTCCTGACCCGCGTCCTCAGCTGGAGCGACGGGCGGGACGACGAGGTGATCGCCCGTCTCGCGGCGATGCCCGCCGGCGCCGTGGCCGAGTGGCGTGAGCGGCTCACCGCCGATCGGAGCACGCTGTCGCAGGGCTGAGCGGCCGCCCGGAGGCCGGCCCGCCCGCGGGCCGGCGACTTCCGGTGCCGCGCCCGTCGCGGCGTCGCCCCGGCTCATGAGAGGGCGTCCAGGGCCTCGGCGGCGAGCATCCCCTCCAGGGCCAGGAGGGCGCGCGGGGCGTGCCGGGTGTCGATGCGGACGGTGTAGATGAAGCGCGTCAGCTCCGGGCCGGCGAGGCGGCGCGCCACGACCTGGGTGCTGTCCGGAGGGACGGCCAGCCGCGGCATGACGGCGACGCACAGACCGGAGGCCACGAAGCCGAGCACGGTGTTGAAGTCGTCGCCGTCGTATTCGAGGCGGGCCTGGAAACCCGGTGTCCTGGCCATCTGGGCGAGCAGCTCCAGGCGCAGCGCTGCCTCCGGAGCCGCGATCCAGGTCTCGGACGCGAGGTCGGCGAGGTCGATGACGTCCCGGTGGGCGAGGGGATGGTCGGCCGGGACGACCGCCACGACCGGATCACGCGCGACCAGCGTCCGGCGCAGCGTCCGGGGCGGTGGCATCGGGATGAAGTCGTAGTCGTAACTGAGAGCCAGGTCCATGTCTCCGCGCTTGAGCCGGCCGTAGCCGGCCTCGGGCTCCACCTGGGAGAGGCTGACCCGGACATCGGGATACGCCGCGTGGAGCTCCGCCAGCGCCCGGGGGACGATGCCGGCGGCGGAGGAGGCGAACGCCCCGAGCCTGATCCGCCCGGCCGTTCCCGCGCGCATCGCGTCGAGTTCCAGGGACGCCGCGGCCAGCGCGCTCCGCACGCGCTGTTCGGCGTCGAGGAGGACGGTGCCGGCCGGGGTGGCGCGCACGGGGCGGCGCTCGATCAGGATGAGGCCGGCCCGGCGTTCGAGTTCGGCGATCTGCTGCGAGACGGCGGGCGCGCTGTATCCCAACTCGCGTGCGGCGGCGTTGAAGGAGCCGTGGCGGATGACGGCTTCGAGGGTGGCGAGCAGCCGGGGGTCGAGTCTCTGCACGGAGTTAAGGCTCACTTATCTGTCGCGAAGATGTCTTTTCTTGTGCTTAAGCATGAATGGCAGCAGGATTCTTGCTCGCGGCCCGGATGCGCAAGCCTCCGCCCCCGGGCCGGCGCCCCACCCCACCCCCGCCCCCGCGCTTGCCGGGCGCGTCCGCGTGCCCTGCGGGCCGTGCACCCCCTCCTGCGCCGCCCGCCCGCGCCGCCACCGCCGGGCGGGCCGCAGGAGACGGCCGCCGGCCGTCGACCCCCGCTCCCGAAAGGACGTGGTATGCCCAAGCCACTCATCGGCCTCACCACCTACCTCGCCCAGGCCCAGTGGGCGGAGTGGGAGTTGCCCGCGGCACTGCTGCCCGCGGCGTACGTCAGCTGCGTCCAGGCGGCGGGCGGCCGGGTGGTCCTGCTGCCACCGGACGCGCCGGAGGCCGCGCCCGACGTCGTGGCGCGACTGGACGCGATCGTCCTGACCAGCGGCGAGGACCTGGATCCCGAGCTGTACGGAGCCCAGCCGCATCCGTGCACGGGGCCTCCGGTCCGCGAACGCGACCGCTGGGAGCGGGCCGTGCTGGCCGAGGCTCTGGCGCGTGACATGCCGGTGCTCGGAGTGTGCCGCGGGATGCAGCTGATGAACGTGCACGCGGGCGGCACCCTGATCCAGCACCTCCCCGAGACGGTGGGCCACCACGGGCACAACCTGCACGGCGGCCACTTCGCCCCCCACGCCGTCACCACGGTGGCCGGGACGCGGATCGGCGCGCTCCTTCCGGGGACCCGCCAGGTCGCCACGCACCACCACCAGGCGGTGGACTCCCTCGGGGCCGGCCTGGTCGTGGGCGCGCGGACGGCGGACGGCACCGTCGAGGCGATCGAGAGCACCCGGCACCGCTTCGCGGTCGGCGTCCAGTGGCATCCCGAGATGGCCTTCGACTCGGCCGTGGTGCACGCGCTGGTGGCCGCGGCCCGGTCGGCTCCGGCCGCCGCCCCCGGCGGCGCCGGCGAGCGGAAGGTGCGGGTCCGGCCGGGTTCACCCCGGGTCACCGGCACGGCTCCGGTGTCTTGACACCGTGGTGTTCCAAGCCCCAGGATCAGCCCGTGAACCTGTCAGACAGCCAGACAGGTGGTGCGGTCCCCCCGCGGCGCGTCAGCGCCATGGAAGCGGTGTTCGGCCACCTGCGCAGCGCCATCGAGCGCGGTCAGTACGCCGTGGGGGACAAGCTCCCCTCGGAAGCGGAGCTGTGCCGGACGCTGGAGGTCAGCCGACCCGTGCTGCGGGAGGCCCTCCGTGCCCTGCAGGCCATGGGCCTGACCGTCTCGAAGACCGGCAAGGGCACCTTCGTCGTGGCGAACACGGTGGAGGACCCCACCTTCGGCGACTACGCGGCCAGCGACCTCCTGGAGGTGCGCCGGCACGTCGAGATCCCGGTCGCCGGCTACGCGGCGCTGCGCCGGAGCCCCGAGGACCTGGACCACCTGGCCCACCTGCTCGACCGGATGGAACGGGAGACCGACACCACCGCGTGGGTCGCCCTGGACACCGTGTTCCACCTGGCGGTGGCCGAGGCCTCCGGCAACCCGGTGTTCCGCAGGGTGATCGAGGAGATCCGTGACGCACTGGCGCGTCAGTCGACCTTCCTCAACGAACTCGGCGGTCGGCGCGAGCAGTCCAACTGCGAGCACCGCGCGATCGTCGAGGCCCTGATCGACGGTTCCGAGTCCGACGCCGTCGAGGCGATGTCCCACCACCTCCACCGCGTGGAGGCCACCCTCACCGACATCGTGCGCCCCCAGCGCGCGGACACCTCAAGAGAAGGCAGAGCCGAGGCGTGAGCGAGCAGTTCCTCAAAGACGAGAAGCGCCCCACGACCCGTCACGTCGACGCCGGAGACACCGGCTACAGCAAGTCCCTGAAGGCCCGGCACGTCAACATGATCGCCATCGGCGGTGCGATCGGCACCGGGCTGTTCCTCGGCGCCGGCGGACGGCTCGCCGACGCCGGCCCCTCCCTGTTCGTCGCGTACGCCATCTGCGGCGTCTTCGCGTTCCTGGTGGTGCGGGCGCTCGGCGAGCTCGTCCTGTACCGCCCCTCCTCCGGTGCCTTCGTCTCGTACGCCCGGGAGTTCCTGGGGGAGAAGGGCGCCTACACCGCCGGCTGGATGTACTTCCTCAACTGGGCGACCACCGGCATCGCCGACATCACCGCCGTCGCCACGTACACCCACTACTGGCACCTGTTCTCCGACGTCCCGCAGTGGGTGATCGCGCTCATAGCCCTGGCCGTGGTGCTCACCGTGAACCTCATCTCGGTGCGGATCTTCGGCGAACTGGAGTTCTGGTTCGCCATCGTCAAGGTCGGCGCCCTGGTCGTCTTCATGGGCATCGGGATCTTCCTGCTCGTGACCCAGCACCCGGTCGACGGCGCCGTGCCCGGCCCGTCCCTGATCACCGACAACGGCGGGATCTTCCCCAACGGGCTGCTGCCGATGCTGCTGATCATCCAGGGCGTCGTCTTCGCCTACGCCTCCGTCGAACTGGTCGGCGTGACGGCAGGGGAGACCGAGAACCCCGAGAAGATCATGCCGAAGGCGATCAACTCGATCATGTGGCGGGTGGGCCTGTTCTACGTCGGCTCGGTCGTGCTGCTGTCGATGCTGATGCCGTGGAACCGGTACACCTCCGGCCAGAGCCCGTTCGTGACGGTGCTCTCCCACATCGGTGTCCCGGCGGCGGGCAGCGTGATGAACCTGGTCGTCCTCACCGCGGCGATGTCCTCGCTCAACTCCGGCCTCTACTCGACCGGCCGCATCCTGCGCTCCATGGCCGTCAACGGCTCGGCTCCGCGCTTCACCGCACGGATGAGCCGCACCCAGGTGCCCTACGGCGGCATCCTGCTCACCAGCGGCATGTGCGTCCTCGGCGTCGGCCTCAACTTCGTCGTCCCCGCAGACGCGTTCGAGATCGTGCTCAACCTCGCGGCCATCGGCATCATCGCCACCTGGGGCATGATCATGCTCTGCCACCTCCTGTTCTGGCGGAAGACCACGTCCGGCGAACTGACCAGGCCCGAGTACCGGCTGCCCGGCTCGCCCTGGACCGAACTCGTGACGCTGGCCTTCCTCGTCACCGTCCTGGTCCTCATGTACGCCGACGGCGGCGCCGGACGCACCACCGTGCTGTGCGTACCGCTCATCGCCGCCGTCCTCGTCGCCGGCTGGTACGCGGTCCGCGGGCGCATCGCGCGCGTCGCGGCCGGAACCGACGACTGAACCCGGGTGGCCCGGGGGATCCGCGGGCCCACCGCGCCTCCGCCCGGGCCACCGCCGTCAGGCACCCAGGTCAGCTGCCCCAAGCCATCACGATCGAGGCAACCATGCTCACCAGCCTTCTCGCGGACGCGCCCGCGATCCGCGAGCCCCGCCACGTCCCCCTCGCCCACGTCACCCGAGGCGGTGTGGTCGAGAGCACCCACCACGGCTCCGTCGTCGTCCTCGGCGGCGACGGCGAGGTCCGGTTCCAGCTCGGCGACGCGGAGGCCGCGTGCTTCCCGCGATCGGCCCTCAAGCCCGTCCAGGCCGTCGCCATGGTCCGGGCGGGACTGCCGCTCGACGGTGAACTGCTCGCCGTCGCGATGGGCAGCCATTCCGGCGAGGAACGCCACCTCGCGGCCGCCCGGCGGATCCTGACGCTCGCCGGTCTCACCGAGGACGACCTTCGCAACGTCCCCGACCTGCCGTACGACCCGGCCGTGCGCGACACCTGGATCCGGGAGGACCGCCCGCCCTCCCGCATCGCCCAGAACTGCTCCGGCAAGCACGCCGCGATGCTCCACCTGTGCCGGCTCAACGGCTGGCCTCTGCAGGACTACGACGCCCCCGGGCACCCGCTCCAACGGATGATCGCGGACACCGTGGAGGACCTCACCGGCCAGCGCATCGCGCACGCCACCCTGGACGGCTGCGGCACCCCCCTGTTCGCCGTCTCCCTGCACGGACTGGCCCGCGCCGCCGCGCGCATCGCCACCGGCGCACCCGGGACCCCCGAGTTCCGGGTGGCGGCCGCGTTGCGCGAACACCCCGAGATGGCCTCCGGTGCGGGGCGGGACGTGGCCCGGCTGATGCGCGCGGTACCGGGGCTGCTCGCCAAGGACGGTTTCGAGGGCGTCCAGATCGCCGCGCTGCCGGACGGCCGCGCCGTCGCCCTGAAGATCGCCGACGGGGCGAACCGGGCGCGTGTCCCGGTGGCGGCGGCCGCCCTGGCGCTGGCGGGCGTCGACCCGCGGCTGCTCAGCGCATTCGCGGGGGAGCCGGCGACCGGCGGCGGCCGGCCCGTCGGCGGCGTGCGGCCGGTGACCGCGCTGGACCCGTCCGCCCTGCTCGCGCGCCCGTGACCCGACCCACTACTGCCAGAAGAGGACCCGCCCAGCCATGACCGCCGCCACCCGTAGCGAACACGACCTGCTCGGGGACCGGGACGTCCCCGCCGACGCCTACTGGGGCGTCCACACCCTGCGCGCCACCGAGAACTTCCCCATCACGGGCACGCCCATCTCCGCCTACCCGCACCTGATCGACGCGCTGGCCGCCGTGAAGGAGGCCGCCGCCCTCGCCAACGAGGAACTCGGCCTGCTGGAACCCACGAAGGCCGCCGCGATCGCCACCGCCTGCCGCGAGATCCGCGGCGGCAAGCTGCACGACCAGTTCGTCGTGGACGTCATCCAGGGCGGCGCCGGCACCTCGACCAACATGAACGCCAACGAGGTCCTCGCCAACCGGGCGCTGGAGCTCCTGGGACACGCCAGGGGCGAGTACCGCCACCTGCACCCCAACGAGCACGTCAACCTCGGCCAGTCCACCAACGACGTCTACCCGACCGCCGTCCGGATCGCGACGGTCTTCGCCGTGCGGGGCCTGCTCGACGCGATGGCCGTCCTCCAGGACGCCTTCGCCCACAAGGCCGTCGAGTTCCGCGACGTCCTGAAGATGGGCCGCACCCAGCTGCAGGACGCCGTGCCGATGACGCTCGGCCAGGAGTTCTCCGCCTTCGCCGTCATGCTCGACGAGGACCGCAGCCGGCTCGCGGAAGCCGTCCGGTTGATCCACGAGATCAACCTCGGCGCCACCGCGATCGGCACCGGCCTCAACGCTCCCACCGGGTACGCCGAAGCCGCGCGGCGCCACCTCGCCGGCATCACCGGGCTGCCCCTGGTCACCGCGGCCAACCTGGTCGAGGCCACCCAGGACTGCGGCGCGTTCGTCCAGATGTCCGGCGTGCTCAAGCGCATCGCCGTCAAGCTGTCCAAGACGTGCAACGACCTGCGGCTGCTGTCCTCCGGGCCGCGCGCCGGCCTCGGCGAGATCAACCTGCCGCCGGTGCAGGCCGGTTCGAGCATCATGCCGGGCAAGGTCAACCCGGTGATCCCGGAAGTGGTCAACCAGGTCGCCTTCGAGGTGATCGGCAACGACGTCGCGATCACCATGGCCGCCGAGGCGGGGCAGCTGCAGCTCAACGCCTTCGAGCCGATCATCCTGCACTCGCTGTCGGAGTCGATCACCCATCTGCGCGCCGCATGCCTCACCCTCGCCGAGCGGTGCGTCTCCGGCATCACCGCCAACACCGAGGTGCTGCGCGCGACCGTCGAGAACTCCATCGGGCTGGTGACCGCCCTGAACCCGTACATCGGGTACACGGCCGCCACCGACATCGCCAAGGAGGCCCTCGCCAGCGGCCGGGGTGTGGCCGAACTCGTGCTGGAGCGCGGCCTGCTCCCGGCGGAGCGGCTCGCGGCCCTGCTGCGGCCCGAGGTGATCGCCGGCAGCGGCGTGGCCGTGGTCTGAGACCGTCGCCGGCGACGCGGCCGGCCGCCGTCCGACGGTCCGGCTCGGGTCGGAGTGTGGTCGCCGGGGCACCCGCGCTTGCGCGCGGGTGTCCTGGTGGTGGTGTGGGCGTCGTGTGGTCGGTGGGGTGGGTCAGTGTTGGAGGGTGAGGAGGGCGGGGCGCCAGGGGAGTC
>NZ_JBITCO010000057.1:0-5385 GCF_044453265.1 Kitasatospora sp. NPDC051705
TGGGGGCCGAGGTCGACGTCGGTGGTGGTGCCGGTGACGTGCCAGTGTCCGGTGGGGGCGGGCGGGTTGTCCTCGGTGGTCTCCTCCCACCGGACGCCCACCAGCCAGTCGGCCCACTCGGGGCCGGCACCGAAGCCCTCGCGGGGGGCCGGGCGGTCCTGGAAGCCCGCCACCTCGACCACGGCCGTCCCGGACCCGTCCAGCAGGACGATGTCCCAACGGCCGTCCGCGGTGCGGCGCGCGTGGACCCAGTGGGCCCGCCGGTCGGCGTCCCGGTGCACCGTCAGCCGGTCCGCCGCGAACGGCAGCCGGGCGGTGCCCTCGGTGCCGGCGGCGAGCGCGACGGCCTCGGTGGCCTGGAACAGCGCGTCCAGCAGCCCGGGGTGGACCGGGGCGACGGGCTCGGCACCCGCCGCCGGGGCGACGGTGGCCAGCACCTCGTCCCGGCCGGCCCAGATCCGGTCCAGCCGGCGGAAGACCGGGCCGAGTTCGATGCCGCCGCCGGCCAGCCGCGCGTACAGCTCCTCGCGGTCGACCTCCCGGTCCAGCCGGTCGCGGACGGCGGTGACGTCCACCACCGGCGCGGCCCCGGCCGCCGCGGCGCCCTCGGGCACCCGGCCGGTGGCGTGCACCGAGCCCTCCTCGTCGGCACCCTCCGGGACGCCCACCAGGCGGAACTCCCGGTCGGTGCCGGACGGCGCCGGGCTCAGCACGAGCTGGACCGTCCGGGTGCCCTCGGCGGGCACCACGAGGGGCTCGGGGAAGACCACGTCGCGCAGCTCGACGGCGGCTGCGCCGGTGCCGGCCTCGACGGCGCTCGCGGCCATCGCCAGGTGGCAGGCGGCCGGTGACACCAGGGCGCCGGCGACCCGGTGCTCCGCGAGGAAGGGCTGGGTGCCCGTCCCCAGCGCGCTCTGGAAGACCGTCGCCCGGAACACCGGCAGCCGCACCTCGGTGTCGAGCAGCGGCCGCACCCGGGCGGCGGCGCGGCCGGCGCCGGCCGGCGCGGTGAACCAGTGGCGCTCGCGCTGGAAGGGGTAGGTGGGCAGCGGGACGCGGCGCGGCCGCGGGCGGCCGTCGACGGCGGCCCAGTCGACCGGCACCCCGCGCACGTGCAGCGCGGCGGCCCCGGCGAGCAGTTCGGCCTCCTCACGGCCGGGGCGCATGCTCGGCACCCAGGCGCTGTCCTCGCCCCGGTCGCCGGTCAGGCCGGTCCGGGCCAGGCCGAGCAGCACCGGCTTCGGGCCGGTCTCGACGAACACCCGGGCGCCGGCCGCGTGCGCGGCCAGGACGGCGTCGGCGAAGCGGACCGGCGCCAGGGCGTGCCGCACCCAGTACTCGGGGTCGCACAGCTCCTCGGCCCCGGCCGGGGCGCCGGTGAGGTCGGACACCACGGTGATCCGCGGCGGCGCGTACCGGACGCGGCGGGCCACCGCCCGGAACTCCTCGGCCACCGGTGCCATCAGCGGCGAGTGGAAGGCGTGGGACACCGGCAGGCGGCGGCCCTCCACCCCCTGCCCGGCGAGCACCGCCAGGACGGCGTCCACCTGTCCGGCGTCGCCGGAGACCACGATCTCGCCGGGCCCGTTGACGGCGGCGACGGACACCAGGGGGTGCTCGGCGACGGCGGCGGCGACCACGGCCTCCTCGGCCCGCAGCGACACCATCACCCCGCCCTCCGGCAGGGCCTGCATCAGCCGGGCCCGCTCGGCGACCAGCAGCAGAGCGTCCTCCAGCGGGAACACCCCGGCCACGCAGGCCGCCGCGATGGCGCCGACGCTGTGCCCGAGCACCACCTGCGGGGTGACGCCCCAGGACTTCCAGAGCTCGGCCAGGGCGTACTCGACGGTGAACAGCGCGGGCTGCGTGTACTCCGTGCGGTCCAGGTCGTACGGGGCCTCCCCGACGGTGTCGGGGTGCAGCACGGAGAGCAGGGGGCGGTCCAGGGTGCGGTCCAGGACGGCCGCGCACCGGTCGACGGCCTCCCGGAACACCGGCTGGGTGCGGTACAGCTCCCGCCCCATGCCGGGGTACTGGGAGCCCTGGCCGGTGAAGAGGAAGGCGGTGGTGGGGGCCGGCCGGTGGGCGGGGACGAAGCCGGTGACGGCGCCGCCCGTGGTCAGCCGCTCGACCAGCTCGGCGGCCGAGCCGCCGACCACGCCGAGGCGGTGCTCGAAGTGGTCGCGGCCGGTGTTGGCGGTGCGGCAGACGTCGGCCAGGTCGGCGCCGCCGGCACCGCCGGCCAGGAAGGCGGCCATCCGGGCGGCCGCCTCGTCCAGGGCGTCCTCGGTCCGCGCGGAGAGCGTGAGCACCTGCGCGGTGCGCCCGGGGGCGCCCCCGGCGGTGTCGGCGGTGTCCGCGGGGGCGTCGGGTGCGGCGGCGAGCAGGACGTGCGCGTTGGTGCCGCTCATGCCGAAGGAGCTCACCCCGGCCACCCGGACGCCGCCGGGGACCTCGGGCCAGGCCGTCGGCCCGGTGGGCACGACGAACGGCAGGCCGTCCCACTCGATGTGCGGGCTGGGCTCGGTGAAGTGGACGTTCCCCGGGACCTCCGCGTGGCGCAGGGCGAGGACCGTCTTGATGATGCCGGCGATGCCCGCCGCGCCCTCGGTGTGGCCGATGTTGCTCTTCACGGCGCCGAGCAGCACCGGGTGCCCGCTCCCGCCGAAGACGCTCGCGAGGGCGCTGACCTCGATCGGGTCGCCGAGCTGGGTGCCGGTGCCGTGCGTCTCGACGAAGGCCACCTGCTCGGGCTCGACCCCGGCGTTCTCCAGCGCGCTGTGGATCAGCTCCACCTGGGCGCGGTGGTTGGGGACGGTGAAGCCGCTGGCCGGGCCGTCGTGGTTGACCGCGGAGCCGCGGACCACGGCGAGCACGGTGTCGCCGTCGCGGTGGGCGTCGGAGAGCCGCTTGAGCACGACCATGCCGCAGCCCTCGCTGCGGCCGAAGCCGTCGGCGCTCGCGTCGAAGGTCTTGCACCGGCCGTCGGGGGCGAGCGCCCCCGTCCTGGCGAGCGAGAGCGAGGTGGTCGGGGACAGCCGCAGGTGCACCCCGCCCGCCATGGCGAGCTCGCACTCGCCCAGCCGCAGTGCCGAGACGGCCTGGTGCAGGGCCACCAGGGAGCTCGAACAGCCGGTGTCCAGGGCCATGTTGGGGCCGTTCAGGCCCAGGGCGTGGGAGATCCGGCCGGAGGCGAAGCAGAAGCCGGTGCCGGTGGCGTCGTAGTGGTCGAGCCGGGTGCCGTGCGCCTCCTCGACGAGGCGCGCGTAGTCGTTCTCGGCGATGCCGACGAACACGCCGGTGCGGCTGTTGCGCAGCGAGCGCGGGGCGTACCCGGCGTCCTCGACGGCCTCCCAGGCCACTTCGAGCAGCAGCCGGTGCTGCGGGTCGAGCCGGGCCGCCTCCTTGGGGGAGATCCCGAAGAAGAGCGGGTCGAAGCGGTCGACGTCGGCGACGAAGCCGCCGTGCCGGCTGTAGAGCTTGCCCGGGGCGGCCGGGTCGGGGTCGTAGAGCGACTCCATGTCCCAGCGGTCGGCCGGGACTTCGGTGATGGCGTCGACTCCGCCGCGCAGCAGCTCCCAGAAGGCCTCCGGGCCGCCCGCGGAGGGGAACCGGCAGGACATGCCGATGATCGCGATGTCCTCGCGGGTACGGGCGAGCTCGCCCTCCAGCTTGTCGATGACGAAGACGGACTGCTGCAGCGCTGCCAGCAGATCGGCGTCCGGAGTCGGTCCGGCCATGGTGTGGTTCCCCTCCAGCAACTCAGCGGTTCAGCGCTTGAAAGCGCACATCCAGCGCACCTCGATGCTGCGGCGCAGCGGTGCGTCGTCCGGCGCGGTCGGATCGGTGAAGGCCGAGTGCAGACAGGTCGGCGCGCGGTCCGGGCGGGTGTCGAGCTGCTTGAACATCAGCAGCTCGTCGGTCCGCATCCGGGGGAAGTAGTAGAAGCGGTGGCCCTCGTCGAAGACCGGGGACGACTCGGGGTGCGGCTCGCCCACGCTCGTGTAGTAGTAGTCGTGGATGTGCTCGCGCGGCACCGTCCGGGCGTCCATCAGGGCCAGCGGGTGCTGGAACACCTCGCGGTCGACGGGCTGCCAGGTGTTGTACCAGGCGAAGTCGTGGTCCTGGTCGGAGCCCAGTTCGATGCCGAGCTCCTCGATCCGGGAGCGGGTGTAGCCGAACGGGTCGCCGAGGCCCTTGTCGCCGTGCAGGAAGCCGGCGTAGCCGGCCTCGAAGTCCTCCGGGTCGCCCCAGCGGACGAAGTGGTGGGTGACGAAGACCTCGTCGGCGCCGCTCTGCTCCTTGACCAGCGGGGCGAGCTCCGCGAAGTACCGGCCGAGGACGGCGGACTCGTCGCGGAAGTCGACCTCGGTGCGGTGTTCGAGCAGGGTGAAGCCGGTGGTGTCGAGGCCGTACTCGGTGCCCCGGGCGTTCGCGACGGGGACGTCGTGCCGCACGGTGTTGGTGGCGAGGGAGCCCCAGTCGCCGATCTCGGGTGCGGTCCCGCTGTCACGCCACCGGGGGGCGAGGTAGCGCACTCCGGCGGTGATGGTCGGGGTAGTCACTCTGGTACCTCTGTTTCGTTTCGCCGTTCGTGTGGGGGAGTCCGGGCACCCGTTCAGGCGTTCCGGTGGCTCTGGTACTTCTGCGAGATCCGGGCCATCAGGTCGCCGACCGCGTCGCCGGTGGGGGCCGCCGGTGCGGGTGGTGCGTCCTGCCGCTCCGCGGCGCCGCCGCGGGCCCGGACCGGCGCCGCGGCGTCGGCCGTGAGGCCGAGCTCGCGGGCCAGGAAGCCCACCAGCTCGTCGAGGGTCGGGTAGGTGAAGGCGACGGTGGTGGCCAGTTTCAGGTCGAGTCCGGCGGCGATCCTGGACCGGAACTCGACGGTCATCAGCGAGTCCATGCCGAGGCTGAAGAAGCCCTGGTGCGGGCCGATCGGCGCCCGCGAGCCCAGCACCGCGCGCAGCGTCCGCTCGACCCAGGAGGCGAGGAACGCCCGGGGGTCGGCGGCCGCCGCGAGCTCCTGGCGGGCGGAGGGCGGTGCGGTGTCCGCGGCCCGGTCGGGACGGCCGCCCGGGGCGGTGACGGCGCCTTCGGCGGTGGCGCCGAGCCGGGCCAGGTAGCCGGCCGGCAGGTCCTCGCCGAGCGCGGTGCGGAACCGCCGCCAGTCCGCGGCCAGCACCGCGACCTCGTGCGTCGCCCGCCCGGTGCGGGCCAGCCGGACCGCGAGGCGGGAGCCCTGGTCGGCCGGGAGCATCCGCAGGCCGATCCGGTCGTAGGCGTCGCCCTCGTCCGCGGCCATGCCGACCTCGGCCCAGGGGCCCCAGTTGACGGCGAGTCCGGGCAGTCCGAGGGAGCGGCGGCGGGCCATCAGGCCGTCCAGGT
>NZ_JBITCO010000058.1:0-5116 GCF_044453265.1 Kitasatospora sp. NPDC051705
CGTCGGCTACGAGATGGCCCTGCTCGTCGACCGCGCCGGCGCCGTCCTCACCCCCGCACTCCGCGCGGAACTCCAGGGCAGTCTCCTGCACTGACCTGGGCCCGAGCGGCATCCATCCCCCGTCCCACCTCCCCCGCCGGGTCCGACCCGACCGGTCCCGGCGTCTCACCCTCAGCTACCCTCAGGCAGCTGATCCCGCCTCAGCTGGCACCGCCCCAGCTGGAACCGGCTGCCCAAGGCTGCAGCACAAGGAGGACCCATGACCCCGCCCTCGACACCCGCCGGCTACGGCAACGGGTACGGCAGCGGCTACGGCGGGCAGCAGTCCGACGGCTACGAGCAGCAGCCGCTGGTCCGCCCGTACGCGATGACCGGCGGCCGCACCCGACCGCGGTACCAGCTCGCCATCGAGGCCCTGATCTCGACGACCGGCTCGGCCGAGCGGACCGGCGGCCTGCTCCCCGAGCACGCCCGGATCGTCAACCTCTGCCGTGAGGTCAAGTCCATCGCGGAGATCTCCGCACTGGCCGGTGTGCCGCTCGGTGTGGCCCGCATCCTCGTGGCCGACCTGGCCGAGGCCGGTCTCGTCGCCATCCACCAGCCCGCCGCCGCGGGCGAGTCGGGCGGAACGCCCGATGTCACGCTGCTCGAAAGGGTCCTCAGTGGACTTCGCAAGCTCTAACGGACCCGCCCGTGCCACGACGTCGGCCAAGATCGTCGTGGCGGGCGGCTTCGGTGTCGGCAAGACCACGCTCGTCGGCGCCGTCTCCGAGATCAACCCCCTGCGCACCGAAGCCGTCATGACCTCGGCCTCCGCCGGGATCGACGACATCAGCCACGTCTCCGGCAAGACGACCACCACCGTCGCCATGGACTTCGGCCGCATCACCCTCGACGAGGACCTCATCCTCTACCTGTTCGGCACCCCCGGACAGGACCGCTTCTGGTTCATGTGGGACGACCTCGTCCGCGGAGCCATCGGCGCCGTCGTCCTCGTCGACACCCGCCGCCTCGCCGACTGCTTCCCCGCCCTCGACTACTTCGAGAACAGCGGACTCCCCTTCGTCGTCGCCCTCAACGGCTTCGACGGACACCAGCCCCACACCCCCGACGAGGTCCGCGAGGCCCTCCAGCTCAGCGCCGACACCCCGGTCGTCACCCTCGACGCCCGCCGGCGCGACAGCGCCAAGAGCGCCCTCATCACCCTCGTCGAACACGCCCTCCTCGCCCGCCTCCGCTGAGGCCGACGAGGGGTGCGGAGCAGGCCGCACGCCCCGGGGGTCCGTCACCGCGACGGACCCCCGGGGTGGCCGCGCTTACCGGGCGGTGTCGTCCGGGGGCACCGCGCAAGACCCGTGTATAAGCAGCGGATAACAGTTCGGTAGGCATTTTGTGATCAACAGTGACTCTCCGTGGTGAATTAGCGTCACTCAGCGCCAGATGACCACGGTTTTGCTCCGGCATGTCGGTGAATGTCCAGATTGTGCCGACGCGGGTGCCATCCGACGGCTGTTTGTCCCCCATCCCTGCACGTGCTGAAATTCCAGCTACCCCTGATTGCTCTCGTGCCGGCCCACCCGGTGACGGGCCAGGGCCCGGGGGTAGCGCTGGATTGATCCATGGCCGGCAGTCGGCCGAGAGGTAGTTGTCGAGTGAGGCGTAAGCAGCAACCCGCCCCGCAGCGGCGCTCCGAGCCCCGCCAGAGCGAGCCGAACGGTACCGCAAAGGACCCGGCCGGATTCTCCGCGTTCACGCCCACCGAGGAGCGCTCACCCGCCTCCCCGGTGCTGCAGCCCGCGGCCGCGTCCAAGGAACCGCCGGGCGGCGGCCAGGACGGCGACGGCGGCTCCGGTCGCTACGACTTCCTCCGCCCGCGGAACTGGCGCGTGCCGACCCGCCTGATCGCGATCCTGCTGATCCCCGTGATCATCAGTCTCGTCTTCGGCGGCCTCCGCGTGAACACCTCGGTCGACGGCTACATCAAGGCCTCCCGCGCCGAGAAGACCGCCGAGCTCGCCAAGGCGGCCACCGAACTCGCCGAGGCGCTCGAGAACGAGCGCGACAAGACGCTGATACCCCTGCTCACCAAGCAGGACCCGGCCGGCCTGGTCGCCAAGGCCCGGTCCGACACGGACACGGCGCTGAAGGCGTACAACGCGGCCTACGCGGCCTCCGACAAGTCCGGTGAGCTGCCGCGCCGCCACGAGGCCTTCGAGAACCTCGTGGTCAACCTGCCGCACCTGCGCGCCAACGCGTACGGCCCCGAGCTGTTCGCCAGCGCCACCGCCAGCGCCTACTCGGTGATGTTCGCCCCGCTGCTGTCCTACGACAACTCGGTCGGCATGGGCTCCACCAACGCCACCAGCAAGGGCCGCGCGATCTACGCGATGTCGCTGGCCAAGGCCTCCGCGTCGACGCAGCGCGCGCTGATGCTGCACCTGCTCGTCGGCATCTCCGCCGGGACCACCACCCGGTACGAGAACTCCGACATGATCCAGCAGATCCTCGTCGCCGAGAAGCTGGAGCAGGTGTCGCTCACCGAGTTCAACACCGGTAGCGCCCCCGAGGACGCCAAGAAGTACTCCGACGCGCAGGTCGCCCAGGCCGCCGCGCAGGAGCGCTCGGCGTACAAGATGCCCAACGGCTCCGCGCCCACCATGCAGAGCCTGCTCGCCCTGGGCGCCGCCTACAGCCAGGCCGCCGCCGAGGGCCAGAGCAAGGGCAAGGCCGCCGCCGACGCCGCCTACGCCGAGGCCAAGGGCGCCGGTCTGACCCCGGACAACTGGAACCAGGCCGCCAACACCCACATCCAGGCCCTGCGGAGCACCGAAGTCGTCCTGCTGGACGACGTCCTCACCGACTCCCGCAACCTGAAGGACAACGCGCTCTACGACGCCGTCCTCAACACGATCATCGTCGTCGCGGCGCTGATCCTGGCCGGTCTGCTCACCGGCTACGTCGCCCGCTCGATGATCCTCGGCATGCGCACCCTGCGCAGCGCGGCCCTGGAGATCGCCGACCACCGCCTGCCGGACCTGGTCGAGAAGCTCTCCAAGACCGACCCCGACCGGGTCGACACCTCCGTCGCCGCGATCCCGCTGCACGGCAAGGACGAGATCGGCGAGGTCGCCCGGGCCTTCGACCAGGTCCACCAGCAGGCCGTGGCGCTCGCCGCCGAGCAGGCCCTGCTGCGAGGGAACGTCAACGCGATCTTCACCAACCTGTCGCGCCGCAGCCAGGGCCTGATCCAACGCCAGCTGGCGCTGATCACCGACCTGGAGAACAACGAGGCCGACCCGGACCAGCTGGAGAACCTCTTCAAGCTGGACCACCTCGCCACCCGTATGCGCCGCAACGGTGAGAACCTGCTCGTCCTCGCGGGCGAGGAGGCCGGCCGCCGCTGGAACACCCCGGTCCCGCTGGTCGACGTGCTCCGCGCCGCCGCCTCCGAGGTGGAGCAGTACGAGCGCGTCGAGCTGTCCGGCATCCCGGAGGTCGAGGTCGTCGGCGCCGCCGTGACCGACCTCGTCCACCTGCTCGCCGAGCTGCTCGAGAACGCCACCTCGTTCTCCAGCCCGCAGACCCGGGTCCTGGTCAACGCGACCCGCCTGCCGGACGGCCGCGTGCTGGTCGAGATCCACGACAAGGGCATCGGCCTCACCGCCGACGACTTCGCCGAGATCAACGAGAAGCTGGCAGAGCCGCCGACCGTCGACGCCACCATCTCCCGCCGCATGGGCCTCTTCGTGGTCGGCCGGCTCTCCCAGCGGCACGACGTCCGCGTCCAGCTCCGCCCCTCCGGCGAGTCCGCCGGGACCACCTCGCTGGTCATGCTCCCGCCGTTCGTCACCCAGTCGAACGCCGCCCCGGAGCCCGAGGAGCAGTTCACCGTCTCCCGGATCTTCGCCGAGCAGGAGCCGACCTCCGAGTGGGCGCCCGACGGCCGCCCGCGCAGCGCCGCCGAGCTGGGCTTCGACGACCACCTGACCGGCACCGGCCAGGCCGGCTCCTCCGGCTTCAGCCCGGCGCTGGAGGCCGTCCAGCGCTCGCAGCGCCTGGACCAGGTGCGCCGCGCCGCGGCCCTGGAGGGCGGCCCGAACACCTCCGAGATGCCGGTGCTCGACGCCGAGGTCGAGGAGGAGTACCAGCAGGGCTACGACCAGTACGCCCCGCAGGGCTACGAGCAGTCCGGCTACGCCGACGACCAGTACGGCTACCAGCAGGGCTACGACCAGCAGGACGAGTACGGCCAGGACCAGTACGGCCAGTACCCGCAGCAGGGCTACGAGCAGTCCGGCTACGCCGACGACCAGTACGGCCGCCAGGACTACCAGGGCCAGGACTACCAGGGCTACCAGGACGGCTACGGCGGCGACCAGTACGGCCAGCAGGCCGCGGAGGCCCCCGCCGGCCACCCGTACGCCCCGGAGCCCCCGGCCCTGCCCGCCGCCGAACCCGCCGCCACCCTGCCGTCCGGGCTGCCGCAGCGCCGCCCCGGCCAGCAGCTGGCCGGCGGCAGCTTCACCGCCCCGGCCACCCCGGCGGACGGCGGAGCCGGTGGCGAGACCCCGAACTGGTTCGCCGGTGCCAAGGACACCTCGTCGGTCGACGAACCGCGCGGCCACGACGTGTCGGGGCTCGGCGGGTACGGCCCGACCGGCCCGACGACCTCCCCCTGGCAGTCGCCCAACGACGGCGCCTGGCAGCGGGCCGAGCAGACCCGCGAGCCCGCCTCCGGCGGCACCACCGGGGCAGGCCTGCCCCGGCGCGTGCCCAAGCAGAACCTGGTGGCGGGCAACGCCAAGCCCACTCCGCAGGAAGGGCCGCAGGTCTCCCGCAGCCCCGAGGAGGTCCGCGGGCGGCTCACCAACCTGCGCCGCGGCGTGGAGCAGGGCCGCAGCGCGGGAAACACCGGAAGCTTCCGGATCGACCCCGATCAGGTAGACCCGTCCGGCAACGGACAGCAGAACCGAAGCACCGATCTCTTCGGCGGCTCGAACCACCAGGAGCGTTGAGTTGACTCAGATGAGCCAGGCCGCACAGAACCTGAACTGGCTGATCACCAATTTCGTGGACAACACCCCCGGGGTGTCCCACACCGTGGTGGTCTCCGCCG
>NZ_JBITCO010000059.1:0-4344 GCF_044453265.1 Kitasatospora sp. NPDC051705
CCGCCTCGCCCGCGACTACGAAGCCCTCCCTACCCGCTCCGAAGCCATGATTCACCTTGCCATGACCGACCTCATGGCCCGCCGCCTCACCAGCGGAACACCATCTCCTGGCGTGACCCGACACCACAGACCAAACGGCTGATTCCGGGATGAAACATCGGACGAAAACGACCTCTCAGTCAGCACCGCAACGACAGCGGATCAACCGACCCCCAACGAGGCCAGATCACCCGTTTCCAGCACCTGTGCCAACAACTGAGCGACGGGACTCGAACCCGTCGCTCATGAAGATCACCAACGGCATCCTGAAAGTGATCCAGAACCCGTTTTCAGCCGTCGCCGACACGGACAACGGGTCACCTCCGCGCAGGCGGAGCGGACCCCTGTTGTCCGGGGAGAGGCTTCTGCAGGGCCGGGTCACCTCCGCGCAGGCGGAGCGGACGTCGTGGACGCGGTCGGCGAGGTGCCGGTGATCGGGTCACCTCCGCGCAAGCGGAGCGGACGCCGACAACAACGACGGGGTGCCGGCCATCGACGGGTCACCTCCGCACGGGCGGAGCGGACATGTCCTCGGCGGCGAAGTTGAAGTCGAACAGCGGGTCACCTCCGCACGGGCGGAGCGGACCCGGAGGGGGGGTAGGCCGATCTGTTCGCGGAGCGGGCCACCTCTGCACGGGCGGAGCGGACGCGGGCGTACCACCGCAGCCGCTGGACGACGTCGGGCCACCTCCGCAGGGGCGGAGCGGACCGGCCCGTTCGGCCGTCTCGTCCGTCATGTGTCGGGCCGCCTCCGCAGGGGCGGAGCGGACCGGGGAGCAGCGCGGGCGGGGCCCGTCGAAGACGGGCCACCTCCGCAGGGGCGGAGCGGACGTGCGCATCCGGAACCGGACCGCCGCCAGGCGCGGGCCACCTCCGCAGGGGCGGAGCGGACGCCCCGCTGACCGATCCACCGGGCCCGGCCGGAGGGCCACCTCCGCAGGGGCGGAGCGGACTCAGGACGGCCGTGGCGGGGCTTCTCGGGTGTCGGGCCACCTCCGCAGGGGCGGAGCGGACACTTTCTGACCTGCGGCGCAGCAGGGCCTTTGATGTTTCTTGACCATCGCGGGGCGGGTCAGGTCGATGGTGCTGTTGTGATGCCAAGGAACGCTGTCATCGTGCCACGGGCAGCGGGCAGCGGACTGTTCGTGCCACCGGGAGCACCCTGTCCGCCGTCCCGTCGGGGCTGGCAACGGTCCAGCTCGGGGAGCAGGGCACCTCTCCCTCTGCCCGGGCAGCGCCGCCGGGCCCGCTGTCGGGGAGGTTGAGTGGGGGAGCGGACTTCGAGACCTCCCGGGCCTCCGTAGCCCGCTGCGGGTCACCCCAGGCGGAGTGGGCTTCGGGTTGCGGCTCTTCTTCGTCGGCGTCGACGGGTCACCTCCGCGCGAGCGAAGCAGACTCTGGTGGACCGTCGACTTCGGGTGCACCAACAAGCTGAGCGGACCCAGGGTCGACGTAGTTGCGCACGGCGCGGCACGGGTCACCTCTGCGCGGGCAGAGCGGACGAGGTGCCGCTGCCGATCGGCCTGGCGGACCTCGGGTCACCTCCGCACGGGCGGGGTGGACGCGTCGAGGAGTTCGGCGGCCTGCTCGGGGAGCGGGTCACCTCCGCGCGGGCGGAGCGGACGGCCGAGACCTGGATTCGCGAGCTGACCGTCACGGTCAACCTCCGCAGCAGGCGGAGCGGGATCCTCACGGGTCGAATCTGGCGGCCGGGATCGGTGCCCCCATGGCCAGCTCCGCGCTCAGGAAAGCCTGGAGCCGGGTCACCGATACCAGGTGCGGATGACAGCAGCGGTCTCGCGGACATCGGCCTGACCATCGCGTACTCGGGCGGCGAGCCCAACGGCCGCTTTGGGCTCGGCGGTGACGATGACCCCAGAGGCAGACAGGTAGGAAGCAGCAACGACAGCCGCAAAGTGCTCGTTGGCGAACTCCAGCGCCGGAACGCGGATGAGTTGGTGCATAAGCGCGGCCGCCCTCTGGTGCACACCCCCGTACACCGGCACATCCATCACCTCGTCGACATGACGGGCCACCGCCGCAGCCAGCGTGCCGTAATCCGTGACATCCGGATCAGCCCGCAGAAACTGATGGGCAACATCCAACAGCCACGCCCGATCAACACAGAGGATCACGCCGCCTCCGCCGTCCCCGACCGCCGCGAAGCCGCCCCCTGCGGATAGGGACCGAACTCCGCCTCAAACGCTGGCCCCCACGCCTGCGAGAAGTGCGCAGCAGCGGTCAGGAAGCGCTCGCGGCGTTCATCCGCCTCCTCCACCAGGACCTTGCGCGCGTAGTCCGGCAGGCTCATCCCCGCCGCCTCGGCCCGCTGCTCCAGTGCCGCGTGGGTTGTCTCGTCCAATCGGACGTTCAGTTGCTTCATGAGGCAAGCGTAGCGATGCGTATACCACGCTACAACCTGGTGGTAGCGCTGAATCTCGACTCTGGACCACGTTGCACGGCGCGCCTACTGGCAGGCTCAAGATCACCCCCGCACGGGCGGAGCGGCCAGGCCCCCAGGGGACCAAGGTCTACGGGGCGCCTCCGCGTGGGCGGAACACCCCTGCTCGGCGCTCAGGCTTGCGACCCGCAGGTCACCTCCACAGGGGCGGAGCGGACAGGACCAGCGCGGTCACGCGGGACGCCGGCTGCGGGCCACCTCCGCGCGGGCGAAGCGGACCAAGCGCGGTCGCCGAGAGCGCGATCTTCGCGGGGCCACCTCCGCGCAGGCGGAGCGGACGGCATCGACATCTCCGCCGTCGACGCGATCATTGGGTCACCTCCGCGCGGGCGGAGCGGGCGACCCGGCGACCGTCGCGGACGTGCTCCGGGTCGGGTCACCTCCGCGCGGGCGGAGCGGACATCTGGGCTGAGTACGAGTTCGGTGGCGATGCCGGATCACCTCCGCGCGGGCGGAGCGGACTGGCGGGAGCAGCGCGAGGACCGTATCGGCCGCGGATCACCTCCGCGCGGGCGGAGCGGACGGCCAGGGGTTGCACCCCCCGGCCGGCCGGGGCCGTCGGATCACCTCCGCGCGGGCGGAGCGGACGTGCGACCGGGCCCGGCCCGGGCGCGCTACTTCGGATCACCTCCGCGCGGGCGGAGCGGACGGGGGCGGGGGTGGTCATCGTCCGCCCTTCGGCGGATCACCTCCGCGCGGGCGGAGCGGACGGGGGCGGGGGTGGTCATCGTCCGCCCTTCGGCGGATCACCTCCGCGCGGGCGGAGCGGACTCCCTACCTGAACCCGGAGATCCGCAAGTCCGCGGATCACCTCCGCGCGGGCGGAGCGGACAAGCCCAGCGGGAGCGGCGGCGAGACGCTGACCGGATCACCTCCGCGCGGGCGGAGCGGACGCGCCGAGCAGCAGGATGGCCGCGGCGGCCAGCGGATCACCTCCGCGCGGGCGGAGCGGACATGGTCCAGCGGGCCTGACTGTCGCCGGTGGCCGGATCACCTCCGCGCGGGCGGAGCGGACTCCCCCGGCGCCCGGTGGTGCTCCTCGCACAGCGGATCACCTCCGCGCGGGCGGAGCGGACACTCCGCGGGCCGCCAGCGTGGGTTGGAGGCGCGGATCACCTCCGCGCGGGCGGAGCGGACCCTTCCTGAGCTGCGACGCAGCGGCTTCTTTGCTATTTCTTGACCATGCTGGAGGGTCGGTCGTGCTCTTGTGCTGTTGTGGTGTCAAGGAGCGCGGGGTTCATCGTGCCACGGGCGGCGGACAGCGGCTCCAGTTAGAGCTGCCCAGCACCGCAGCTGCGCCGGGAGACCGGACCCCGTCCTCATCGACGGACCAGCCTGGACCGGCTCCTCCGCGCGGCAGGGCGAACGCGAACCAGGTGAGCACACCCGGTTCGATGGCGGGCGCCTCCGCGCGGAGGGAGCGGGCTGCCGCGACGGCTACGACGAGCAGCGGAACAGCGGGTCATCTCCGCACGGACGGAGCGGACCTCGGCTGGCACCCCGCGCGGGTCCGGTGGACTGGGCGGGCGGGGCCGATGACGTGTTCCGAGCCGTCGCGAAGTCCACCAACGGGCCACCCCGCAAGGGCGGAGCGGACACCGGGAAGAGCCGGTTCTACAAGGTCGCGGACGGGCTACCTCCGTGCGGGCGGAACGGACCGCCGGGACATACCCGTGGCGGACCGGAAGGACGGGTCACCTCCGCGAAGGCAGAGCTGACTGTGCCATGTCGTCGCCGAAACCCGGTACCGGGTGTGTCCAGCCAACGGTGTAACTCGGTTGGGTTAAGTTAGCGGCGGCCGATGGAGAGTCGGCCGTCGAAGGTGATCTCGAAGGCGTTCAGTG
>NZ_JBITCO010000060.1:0-4093 GCF_044453265.1 Kitasatospora sp. NPDC051705
TCCGACAGCAGGCCGTCCACGCCCTCCCGGTCGGTGGTGTGGTCGTCCGCGAACCGACGGTCACCCGTCGCGTCCGGCACGTGCTTCACGCAGACAACGATCCTCAAGCTCACGGCCTGTCTCCTGTACTGGTCTCGTCCGGCGGCTGCGGCTGTGCAAGCGGGTGCGAACTTGGCACGCACCCGCTCCGGGCAGCGTGTTCCCGTGCCGGTCCGGAACTCCCTGGCAGCATACTCGCCAGTAGCCCAGTGGTCACTACTGGCCAGTAGCTTAGGCCGGACGGCTGCACTTCCGCCTGCGCCCATCCTGCCCCAGCCCACCCCCGACACCACCCGACGGGGCGGCACATCCGCGACCGGATTCGCTCCGCCCCTCACACCGCCCGGCCGAGCGCCGCGATCACGTCCGCCTTGCGCGGCAGCCCCGCGGCCCGGCGCACCACCCGCCCGTCCGCGTCCAGCACCAGGACGGTCGGCGTGCGCAGGACCTCCAGCCGACGGACCAGTTCCAAGCGGTCCTCGGCGTCGAGCTCGACGTGCACCACCCCGTCGACCATGCCGGCCACCTCCGCGAGGACCCGGCGGGTGGCCCGGCAGGGCTGGCAGAACGCCGTCGAGAACTGCACCAGCGTGGCCCGTTCCCCGAGCGCCCCGCCGAGCTCCGCCTCCGACAGCCGTACCGCCCCGTCCCCGGTCCGCACCCGCACACTCCCGTCGCTCCCGGCCCTCAGCAGGCCGGACCCGGTCGCCGCCGTCGGCACGACGACGCACCTCACCGATCCCGTCGCCCCCCAGTCTGCGCCAGCGCCCCCGGGGTCCGGAAAGGAGGTCGACCGCCCCGCGGGGCGCGCGTACGATCGGCGGGTGGACTCCGACCGCGCCGCCCCACCGCTGCCGACCTCCCGCCGCGTCGTCGACCTGGGCCGGGCCACCACCACCCGCTGTCGCTGACGCGCCCCGCCGCCGCCCGTCGCGACCCTCCCGGAGCCCCCGTGCAGATAGACCCCCGCGGTCCCCGTTTCGCCGCCGCCCTCACCTTCGTCGTCCTGGCCGCCTCCCTGATCACCGGCAGCCCCGTCCTGCTCGCCGCCCAGGGGCTCGTCTTCGCCGCCGGCGCGATCGGCGGCCCGCGGCTCTCCCCTTACGGCTGGCTGTTCCGGACGGTGCTGCTCCCCCGGCTGGGCCCTCCGTCCGAGACCGAGGACGAGCGGCCGCCCCGGTTCGCCCAGGGCGTCGGCCTCGTCTTCGCCGCCGTCGGCACGCTCGGCTACCTCACCGGGGTGGTCTGGCTCGGCGTGCTGACCACCGCCTTCGCCCTCGTCGCGGCCTTCCTCAACGCCGCGTTCGGCTACTGTCCCGGCTCCGAGATCTACCCGCTGGTCCGCCGGGCCCAGGGCCGGCTCGGCGCCGGGGCCTGACCGGGCCGCCCGGGACGGGAAAAGTTCCCGTCCGTTCTCATCACGGAGATCACACCGCGAAAATCCGCTTGACCGGACGCCTCAGGTGACAGCAGGCACTCGTTCGGGGGATCATCTCCGTGAATCACCCGTGACCGCCGCGGCGTGCCGCGCTCCGGTCGGCCCCCTCCCGACGGCGCGGGTACCGCCGTACCGGGCCCCGGCCCGTGGAAGTCAGGACTGACCGTGGCAGAGTTCGTGTACCCGCCGGTGATCGGCGCCGCACTCACCGCCTTCCGCGCGCTCGACGTGCGGATCAGGATCGTGGGTGCCGAGCACATCCCCGCCGACGGCGGTGCCGTGCTCGTCAGCAATCACATCAGCTACCTGGACTTCCTCTTCGCCGGCCTGGGCGCCTACCGCGGCGGCAAGCGCAAGACCCGCTTCATGGCCAAGGACGACGTCTTCAAGCACGCGGTCTCCGGTCCGCTGATGCGCGGGATGAAGCACATCCCCGTCGACCGCACCGACGGCCAGCCCGCCTACGAGGCCGCCGTGCGCGCGCTCCGGGCCGGCGAGGTCGTCGGGGTGTTCCCCGAGGCGACCATCAGCCGTTCGTTCATGCTGAAGAAGTTCAAGACCGGCGCCGCCCGCATGGCCGCCGACTCCGGCACCCCCCTGCTGCCCGTGATCCTCTGGGGCACCCAGCAGCTCTGGACCAAGGGCCGCCCCAAGACCCTGACCAAGCGCCACGTCCCGGTCACCATCATGATCGGCGAACCGATTCACCTCGGGCCGAACGACAAGCCCGTGATGGTCACCAGACGCCTGCGCGCCGCCATGGCGGAGATGCTCGACCAGGCCCAGCGCGAGTACCCCGGCAAGCCCTCAGGACCGGACGACACCTGGTGGCTGCCCACGCACCTCGACGGCACCGCGCCCACCCTGGAGGTCGCCGAGGCCGAGGACGAGGCGGAGGCGGCGGCCAAGGCCGAGCGCCGAGCCGCCCGGGGCTGACCGCCCTCCCCTCCACGGCCCTCCCTCCACCGCCTCCCCTCCGACCGACTTCCTACTCCGTGTGGCGGAGCGTGCGCGCAGTGTCGCGTGTCGCTCGGCCATCGGCGCCCTCCGTCTGACACAGTGACAGCTCCCTTCTGGGGCCCTCGTCCTGAATCGGCGACGGAGCGAACGTCGGAGCGGCCGGAAGGTCGGAGACGGAGATGACACGGATGGCCGGCACACGACAGTCGCCCACCCCCAAGGCCCGCACCCGCGCAACCGCCGGTGCGGGCCTTCTGCTGCTGGGCACCCTGCTCACCGGATGCGGGGCCGAACCCGGAGACATCCCGCTCTCCGAGATCCAGGCGGACACCCCCGCCGCCACCCCCGAACCGACCGCCCCGGCCACCCCCGGCGTGGTGGGCGCCGCCGCGGAAGCACCCGCGGTCACCGCCCACAACGGTCTGATCGTCGGCCGCGCCTTCGTCGACGCCACCCGCACCACCACCGCCATCGTCACCCTGGCCCCTGACGGAACCGCCCCTCACCAGGTCACCCAGCCGCCGGAGCGCGCCCGCGACGACCGCCCCGACTGGTCTCCGGACGGCGCCGTCATCTCCTTCGACCGGACCGACCCGCAGAGCGGCACCGCCCGGCTCTGGACGGTCGCGGCCAGCGGCGAGGGCGCCCACCAGATCGGCCAGCTCTGCGAGAGCGGCACCGCCGACTGCGCCAACGAGGACGAGCGCGCACCCGCGTACTCGCCGGACGGCAAGCAGCTCGCCTTCAGCCGCTCCTGGGGCGCCCTCGACGCGGCCAACGGCAACCAGGTCCAGTACTCGGACCTCTACCTGATGAGCCCGGACGGCACCGACGTCCAGCGGCTCACCTTCCTCACCAACGACAAGCCGTACTCCGGCCAGGTCAGCAACCCCAGCTGGTCCCCCGACGGCAAGCAGCTCACCTTCGAGTACCGCACCAGCGCCACCGGCCAGCCCGCCAACAGCCGCGCCGTCTACGTGGTCGGCGCGGACGGCACCGGGCTCCGGCAGCTCACCCCCTGGGAACTGCGCGCCGGTGACCGCGCCAGCTGGTCCCCCGACGGCACCCAGATCGTCTTCACCACCTACCCGGCCGGCCCCGACAACACCCCCGGCGGCGGCATCTACACCGTCCACCCCGACGGCTCGGCGATCGGGGCGCTCACCCCCGCCCCGTCCAACGTCTCCTACGGCACCGCCTCGTACGCGCCCGACGGCAAGTCCATCGTCTTCGCCCAGGCACCGTCCGGCGGCGGGTCCGACCTCTACAGCATGCGACCGGACGGCACCGGCGTCACCCGGCTCACCAACACCGCGGAGGTGTGGCTCAGCCGGCCGGCCTGGGGCACCGCAGCGGTGGCCGTGCCGGCCCGGCCCGAGGAGCAGGACTCCGCTCAGGTGCAGGCCCAGGCCCAGGCGCAGGCGCAGGCGCAGGCACCGAGCCAGCCGCAGCCGTCGGCTCAGGCACAGCCGTCGGCTCAGGCACAGCCGTCGGCTCAGGCTCAGGAGGAGTCGCAGCCCGACAACGGGTGAGGCTCCCCCGGCCCCGGAATCCTCCGGGAAACGCAAAGAACCCCCGCCGGATATCCCGGCGGGGGTTCTTCGTGAATGATTGTTCGGCGGCGTCCTACTCTCCCACAGGGTCCCCCCTGCAGTA
>NZ_JBITCO010000061.1:0-4017 GCF_044453265.1 Kitasatospora sp. NPDC051705
GCGTTCATCATCGGGATGTGCGGGTGGCGGTCGTGCCAGCGTCGGCAGAGGTCGGCGGGCAGGGCCTCGCCGGTGACCATCAGCCAGCGCAGGTCCGGGAGTTCGGGGGCGTCGCCCTCGGTGTCCCAGGCGTCCAGGGCGGCGCGCAGCAGGGAGGGCACGACCTCCAGGACGGCGATCCGCTCGTCGCGGGCCATCCCGAACAGGGCGGTCGGGTCGGCGGCCATCTCGGTGCCGGAGACCCGCACCGTCCCGCCGACGACGAGCGGGGCCAGCATCTGCCAGACCGACACGTCGAAGGTGAGCGGCGCGTTCTGGACGACGCCCTCCCCGGCCGCCAGGTCGAGGTCGCCGACCTTGGCCCAGAGGTGGTTCATCATCCCGGAGCGCTGCACCATCGCACCCTTGGGCTTCCCGGTGGAGCCGGAGGTGAACATCACGTAGGCGAGGTCCAGGCCGGTGCCCACGCACTCCGGCAGGGCCCCGGGCCCGGACCGCTCCAGCGGGAGGACGGTGACCGGCCCGCCCTGCACGGCGGCGGCGAACTCGGCGGCCTGCTCGCGGTACCCGGCGCCGACCAGCAGGTGGCGGGCGCCGCTGTCCTCGAGCAGCCCGGTGTTGCGGGCGGCCGGGGCGGTCGGGTCGAGCGGCAGGTAGGCGCCGCCCGCGCCGAGCACACCGAGCACGCCGGTGACGAAGGGGACGCCGGGTTCGGCGAACATCGCCACCACCGAACCGGTGGTGACCCCGGCTGCGGTCAGCTCGGCGGACAGCCCGCCGGCCGCCTCGACCAGCTCCCGGTAGCCCAGCGAGCCGGCGCCGTCGGTGACGGCCACCGCGTCGGGGGTGCTGGCGGCCACCGCGCGCACCCGCTCGACCACGCCGATGCTCTCCTCGGCGACCGTCGGGTCCCAGGCGCCGAGCAGCCCGCCCAGCTCGCCGGGTGTGGCGCGGCCGGTGAGGTCGGCCGGGGCGGTCACGTCGACCCGGGCGAGCGGCAGGTCGGGCCGCTCGGCGACGGTGCGCAGCAGGTGCTGGAAGACCGTCGCGACCCGCTCGACCTCGTCCCGGCCGAACAGGCCCGGGTGGTAGTCCAGTCGCAGGTGCAGGGTGTCGCCGGGGTGCACCACCATGCTCAGCGGGTGGTGCCGGGCGTCCCGGGCCTCGGCCCGGACGACGCGCGGGCCGTCGGCGACGCCGGTGTCGAGGCCGTTCTCGTCCAGCGGGAAGTTCTCGAACAGCACCACGGTGTCGAAGACCTCGCCGGACAGGCCGGCGGCCTGGTGGATCGCGGCGAGTCCGAGGTGCTCGTGCGGGAGCAGCGCGCTCTGCTGGTCCTGCACGGCGTGCAGCAGCTCGGCGAGGGTGTCGCCGGGGTGCAGCCGGGCCCGGACCGGCACGGTGGTGAGGAACATGCCGATCATCGACTCGACCTCGGGCACCTCGGCCGGGCGGCCGGAGGTGACGGCGCCGAACACCACGTCCTGGCGGCCGGTGAGCCGGCCGAGCAGCAGCGCCCAGCAGCCCTGGACCACGGTGTTGAGGGTCAGTCCCTCGGTGCGGGCCCAGCCGGAGAGCGCGGCGGTGAGGTCGGCGGGCACCTCGGCGAGCACCGCGTCGGGCAGCGCCGGGACGCGGGCCGGGTCGGCGGGGACGAGCAGGGTGGGCTCGTCGACGTCGGCCAGCACCCGGTGCCAGGCCTCCCGGGCCGCGGTGCGGTCCTGCGCGGTCAGCCAGGCCAGGTAGGAGCGGTACGGGGCCGGGTCGGGCAGCAGGGCGACGTCCGCGCCGGGTGCGCAGAGCGCGAAGAGCTCGCGGACCAGCAGCGGCATCGACCAGCCGTCGACCAGGATGTGGTGGCTGGTCCAGATGAACCGGTGCCGGCCCTCGCCGTGGGTGACCAGGGCGAAGCGCAGCAGCGGCGGGGCGGCGAGGTCGAAGCGGCGGGTGCGCTCGGCCTCGGTGATCCGGTCCAGCTCGGCGGCCCGGGAGGGCTCCGGCAGGTCGGTCAGGTCGGCGTCCAGCCAGGGGAGCTCGACGTGCTGCGGCACGACCTGGACCGGCTCGCCGGTGGCGCGGGCGCGGAAGGCGGCGCGCAGGTTGGGGTGCCGGTCGAGCAGGGCCTGTCCGGCGGCGCGCAGCGCCGCGGCGTCCAGCTCGCCCTCGATGTCGGCGACGATCTGCAGGGTGTAGACGTCGACGGCGTCCGCGTCCGGCCCGGAGCCGGCGGCGTCGTAGTCGGCGTGGAAGAGCATGCCCTGCTGGAGCGGGGTGAGCGGCAGCACGTCGGCGAGGGCGGTGCCGGCCTGCGCGAGCTCGGCCTCGAACTCCTCGATCTCCTCCTGGGCCAGGGCGACCAGCGGCAGGTCGGAGGGGGTGCGGCCGCCGGCGCCGGGGGCGGCGGCGTGCCGGGCGAGCAGTTCCAGGGCGCGGAACCAGGTGTCCGCGACGTCCCGGGCGTCCTCCTCGGCGACGGTCCGGCCGGCCCAGGACCAGTTGGCGATCAGGTGCGGGCCGTCGTGCCGGTCCTCGGTGGCCGGGGTGACGTCGAGCAGGTGCGGCAGCGGCATGCCGGGGTGGGCCCCGGTGCCGACCACCCCGTCGCCGCCGGCCGGCTCCCAGAGCCCGGCCTCGCGGGCGTCGAAGCGGCCCATGTAGTTGAAGCCGATCTGCGGCTTGTGGTGCCCGGCCAGGGCGCGGGCGGCGTGCGGGTTGAGGTAGCGCAGCAGGCCGTAGCCGACGCCGCGGTCGGGCAGCGCGCGCAGCTGCTCCTTGATCCGCTTGAGGGCGGTGGCGAGCGCGGGGCCGCCGGCCCAGACCTCGTCCCAGTCCAGCGTGCCCGGGTCCAGGCGCACCGGGAAGGCGCTGGTGAACCAGCCGACGGTGCGGGACAGGTCGAGGGAGTCGCTGAGCTGCTCGCGGCCGTGGCCCTCGAGTTCGATCAGGGTCTGCGCGTAGTCGGCGCGGCCGTGCCGGCGGCGCCAGTCGGCGACGGCGAGCGCGAGGCCGGTCAGCAGGACGTCGTTGACCTCGGCGTGGAACGCGGCCGGGACGTCGGTGAGCAGCGGGCCGGTGACCTCGGGGCCGAGTTCCAGGCGCAGGGTGCGCTGGGTGCCGTAGACGTCGGTCGCGGGGTCGAGCCGGTGGGTGCCGACCAGCGGGTCGGGGCCGGTCAGGGCCGACTGCCAGAGCGCGAGTTCGGACCCGCGGACCTGGGTGCGGGCCTGGGCGGCGAGCAGCTGCGACCACGCGCGGTAGGAGGTGCCGACCGGGTCGAGCGCGGGGGTGCGGCCCTCGGCCAGCGCCGCGCAGGCGGCGGCGAGGTCGGGCAGCAGGATCCGCCAGGACACCCCGTCGACGACCAGGTGGTGGGCGGAGATCACCAGCAGGGTGGTGTCGGCGCCGGGCGCTGCGCCGATCAGCACGGCCTGGATCATCACGGCCTCGGCGGGGTCGAGCCGGGCGCGGGCCGCGGAGGCCTGCCGCTCGGCGTGGCCGAGGGCGTCCTGCGGGTCCGTGCCGCCGTGCTCGGCGGTGGCGACCAGGCGCACGCCGGCGAGCGCGCCGGGGGCCAGTGCCTCGGTGTGCCACAGGCCGGGCGCGGGCTCGGTGGCGCGGGTGCGCAGCGCGTCGTGGTGGTCGACCAGGGCGTGCAGGGCCGTGTCGAGCAGGTCGGCGTCCAGCGTGGCGGGCACCCGCACGACGACGTGCTGGCTGTACTTGACGACCGGGCCGGTGAGGCTGTGCGTGTCGTCGTGCAACTGGGCCATGATCGGCGTCAGTTCGTACGGGCCGGTGCCGCCGGCGTCCTCGGCGGGCGCGGCCGCGGCCTGCGGCTCCGCGCCGCCGGCGATCCGGGCCAGGGCGGCCGCGGTCTTGTGGGTGAAGATGTCGCGGGTGGTGAAGCTCAGGCCGGCCTTGTGGGCGCGGCTGACGACCTGGATGGAGCGGATGCTGTCGCCGCCGAGGGCGAAGAAGTCCTCGTCGATGCCGACCCGCCCGGTGCCGAGCACCTCG
>NZ_JBITCO010000062.1:0-1837 GCF_044453265.1 Kitasatospora sp. NPDC051705
AGCGGGACCACGGGCGGGGTGGGTTCCTCGGCGGGGGCCGGCTTGGTCTCGACGGGCGCGGGGGCCTGTTCCAGCACCACGTGACAGTTCGTCCCGCTGATGCCGAAGGCGGACACGCCGGCCCGGCGCGGACGGTCGTCGGAGCGCCACTCCCGCTCCTCGGTGAGGAGCTCGACGGCGCCGGCGGTCCAGTCGACGTGCGGGGTCGGCTCGTCCACGTGCAGTGTCCTGGGCAGGACACCGTGCTGGATGGCCAGCACCATCTTGATGAGCCCGCCGACGCCGGCCGCGGCCTGGGCGTGCCCGATGTTCGACTTCAACGAGCCGAGCCACAGCGGGCGGTCGGCGGACCGGTCCTGGCCGTACGTCATCAGCAGCGCGTGCGCCTCGATCGGGTCGCCGAGGTTGGTGCCGGTGCCGTGGGCCTCGACCGCGTCGACCTCGGCCGCGGAGAGTCGCGCGTCGGCCAGCGCCTGCCGGATGACCCGCTGCTGGGAGGGGCCGTTGGGCGCGCTGAGCCCGTTGCTGGCGCCGTCCTGGTTGACGGCGGAGCCGCGGATCACGGCCAGTACCTGGTGCCCGTTGCGCTGCGCGTCCGACAGCCGTTCCAGTACGAGCATGCCGGCGCCCTCGGCCCAGCCGGTGCCGTCCGCGCCGGAGGCGAACGGCTTGCACCGGCCGTCCGGCGCGAGACCGCGCTGGCGGCTGAACTCCAGGAAGATGCCGGGGCTCGACATGACGGTCACCCCGCCGGCCAGGGCGATCGAACACTCACCGGCGCGCAGGGCCTGGACGGCGAGGTGGGTGGCCACCAACGAGGAGGAGCAGGCTGTGTCGATGGTGACGGCGGGGCCTTCCAGCCCGAAGGTGTACGCCACCCGGCCGGAGGCGACGCTCGTGGTGCTGCCGGTCAGCAGGTAGCCCTCCAGGCCCTGCGCGTCCTCGTGCAGCTTGGGACCGTAGTCCTGGGCCATCGCGCCGATGTAGACACCGGTGGAGCTGCCCCGCAGCGACGCCGGGTCGATACCGGCCTGCTCGAACGCCTCCCAGGCGGTCTCCAGCATCAGCCGCTGCTGCGGGTCGATGGCCAGCGCCTCGCGCGGCGAGATCCCGAAGAAGTCCGCGTCGAACTGGTCGGCCTCGTACAGGAAGCCGCCGGTACGGACGTAGCTCGTGCCGTGGTTGGCAGGGTCCGGGTCGTACAGCGCGGCCAGATCCCAGCCGCGGTTGTCGGGCAGGTCCCCGATGGCATCGGTGCCGTCGGCGAGCAGCTGCCACAGGCGCTCCGGGGTGTCGGCGCCCCCGGGGAAGCGGCAGCTCATGGCGACGATCGCGATCGGCTCGTCCGGTTCCGCCGAGCCGGCGGCCGGCGCCGCGGGGGCGTCGTCGCGGTCCTCGTGCAGCAGCTCGGCGAGGAGGTGGCCGGCGAGCCGGCCGGGTGTGGGGTGGTCGAAGAGCACCGAGGCGGGGAGCCGCAGTTCGGTGGCCGCGGCGAGCCGGTTGCGCAGCTCGACTGAGGTGAGGGAGTCGAAGCCGAGGTCGCGGAAGGTGCGTCCGGCCTCGACGTCCTCCGGGCGGCGGTGGCCGAGCAGGGCCATGATGTGGGCGCGCACGGCGTCGAGCAGTACTGCGGCGCGCCGGCCCTCCGGTACCGCCAGGACCTGTCGGAGCAGGACCGGACCGGAGTTGCCGGGCACCGGTTCCGCGGAGCCCTGCGGGAGGTCGATCGTGTTGATCGTGTCGGTGGTGTTGATCCAGTAGCGGCGGCGTTGGAAGGGGTAGTGGGGGAGGGTGAGGGGTCGGGGGTGGGTGGTGGTGGGCCAGGTGATGGGGGTGC
>NZ_JBITCO010000063.1:0-1794 GCF_044453265.1 Kitasatospora sp. NPDC051705
ACCGACCACACCACCCGCACCACCGCCGAACACACCCACCACCTCACCACCGAACTCCTCGCCCTCGTCCACCACCTCACCACCACCGGCACCCGCGCCCACCTCCACGTCATCACCCGACACGCCCACCCCCTCACCCCCCACGACCACCCCGACCCCGCCCACACCGCCCTCTGGGGACTCGTCCGCACCATCAACGCCGAACACCCCGAACTCCACTGCACCATCACCGACACCGACCCCCACACCACCCCCCACCACGCCCTCACCACCCACCACCCCCACAGCGCCCTCCGCGGACAAACCCGCCACACCCCCACCCTCACCCCCACCACCAACCCCACCCCCGACACCGGCGCCGTCAAGCTGGTGCTCGGCGAGTACGGCACCGCGGACGACCTGCGGGCCGAGCCGCTGGAGCGGCGGGCGCCCGGCGCGGGCGAGGTCGAGATCCGGGTGCGGGCGGCCGGCCTGAACTTCCGCGACGTGCTGATCATGCTGGGCATGATGCGGGAGCACTACGCGGACGCGTACGGCCTCGACCGGGCCGCGGACGTCCCGCTGGGCTTCGAGTGCGCGGGCGTCGTGGCCGCCGTGGGCGCCGGGGTGACCGGACTGGCCGTCGGCGATCCGGTGATCGCGATGGCCGAGGGCGGCTTCGCCGACTTCGTCACGGTCGGCGCCGGCCAGGTCGCGGCGCTGCCCGCCGGACTGACCATGGCCGAGGGCGCCACCGTCCCGCTGGCCTTCCTGACCGCCCACTACGCGCTCACCCGGCTGGCCGGGCTCCGGGCCGGCGAGCGGGTTCTGATCCACGCCGCCTCCGGCGGGGTCGGCGGCGCCGCCGTGCAGATCGCCCTGGCGCTCGGCGCGGAGGTGTTCGCCACCGCGAGCGCGTCCAAGCACGACGCGGTCCGGGCCCTCGGGGTCGCCCACGTCTTCGACTCGCGCAGCACCTCGTTCGCCGACGGGGTCGCGGCCGCCACCGGCGGGCAGGGCGTCGACGTCGTCCTCAACAGCCTGAACGGCGAGTTCATCCCGGCGGGCCTCTCCGTGCTCGCCAAGGACGGGCGCTTCGTCGAGATGGGCAAGCTGGGCATCTGGTCGCCGGAGCGGATGCGCCGGGAGCGCCCGGACGCCGGGTACTTCCCGTTCGACCTCGGGGACGACGCCGAACTCGACGCCACGCTGCTGCCCGGACTGTTCGAGGAGCTCGGGGCGATGTTCGCGGCCGGCCGGCTCCGTCCGCTGCCGGTGACGGTGTTCCCCCGGACCCGGGCGGCGCAGGCCTACACCCACATGCAGCACACCAGGCACACCGGCAAGGTCGTGCTGACCTTCGACCAGCGCGTCGAACTGTCGGGGGAGGGCGGCTACCTCGTCACCGGCGGCCTCGGCGGCCTCGGCCTGCAGGTCGCCCGCCGCCTCGCCGAACAGGGCGCCGGACACCTCGTCCTCGCCGGCCGCACCCCGCGCGACACCGAGGACGTCCGCGCCGCCGTCCGCGCCATGGAGGACGCCGGAGCCCGCGTCCACCTCCTCACCGCCGACGTCTCCCGCCCCGCCGACGTCGAACGACTCGTCGACCGGGCCCACGCCCTCGCCCCACTGCGCGGCATCGTCCACGCCGCCGGCGTCCTCGACGACGGCGTCCTCGCCGGCCAGACCCCCGAACGCTTCCACCGCGTCCTCGCCCCCAAGGTCGACGGCGCCCACGCCCTCGACCGCATCACCCGCGAACGCGGCATCCACCTCGACTTCTTCACCGCCTTCTCCTCCGTCGCCGCCCTGCTG
>NZ_JBITCO010000064.1:0-1757 GCF_044453265.1 Kitasatospora sp. NPDC051705
CAGCCCACCGGATCGAACACCAGCGCCGAGGTGCCGGCGAAGCCGGCCAGTTCCACCAGCTCCGCGAGCGGCGCGTCCGGATGGAGCACCGCCACCCGGCACCCCAGCAGGTTGGCCGCCGGCCGCACCAGGAGTGCCTCCGGCCGGTTCCCGGACAGCACCGTCACACCGTCACCGCGTCCGAGCCCCGCCGCCGCCAGCGCCCGCGCCGTCCGGTACACCGCGTCCAGGCACTCCCGCGCCGTCAGCGCCGCCTCGCCGAACCGGATCGCCACCCGCCCGGGATCCCGCTCCAGCCCCGCCAACACCAGTGCGGTGTACGTCGGTTCCGCCTCCGCCACGCTCCAGCCTCCTGTCCGGTGGTCCGTCAGCCTAGGGCGTGGCGGCGGGTCCGGCGGCGTGATGCGGCGGATGCCGCCACCGCCGGGCCCGGGGGCGGGGCACCCGGCGGGAGCGGCGGGCGGCCGGATGTTGTTAGGGTTCGCGGTCGGACACGGACGGGGGACGGGTGAGCACCAGCATGGACACGGCCGAGGCGCCGGGCGGGTACGGCGCCGAGCGGCGGCCGCGCGGCGTCGTCGACCTGCGGGGCGAGGCCGGGGAGGCCTTCACCGTGCGCTACCCGGCCGGCGCGGTGGTCGTGGTGTCGGGCCTGCCCGGCGCGGGGAAGAGCACGCTGCTGCGGCGGTGGTCCGGCGCGGGCGCGGTGCCCACCGTCGATCCGCGCACCGTGCACGAGGCCTGCGAGGCCGTCATGCCCGCGAGCCTGCCGTACGCGGTCTACCGGCCGTGGGCCCGGCTGGAGCACTTCCGGCTGCTGCGCTCCTCCGTCCGGCGCGGCGGCCCGCTCCTGGTGCACGACTGCGGCAGCCGGGCCTGGATGCGCCGCTGGCTGGCCCGGGAGGCCGCCCGGCAGGGCCGCCTCCTCCACCTGGTGCTGCTCGACGTCGGCGCGGCCACCGCCCTCGACGGCCAGCGGGCCCGCGGCCGGCACGCCTCCGCCCGGGCCTTCGCCCGTCACCGCCGGGGCCTGGACCGCCTGTTCGCGGCCTTCACCCGGCACGTCCGGACCGGCGCGCCGACGCCCACCCCGGAGGCCGCGTCCGTCCTCCTGCTGGACGCGGTCTCCCGCTCCCGCGCTGCCGAGGTGCGGTTCGGGGAACCCCCGGCCGGCCGATGAACACGCACGCCCACCCCTTCGTCGGCGACTTCCGCGAGCTGGAGCGCGGACGGCCGGACGGCCCCTCGCTGCGGGACGCCGTCAGGGCCGAGGCGCCGGAGTACGAACGCGAGCTGCTCGCGTACCTGGAGGGCGGCTCGGTGCTGTTCGCCACGCCCAGCGCCGTCCCCGACGTGCTCGGCGCCCCCGGCGCCGTCATCGGCGGGCTGCACCTGTGCACCGACGGGACCTGGCTCTGGTACTCCGACCTGGCCCATGACGTGCGGCAACACCACGTGGCCCTCGACCCGGCCTTCCTCGCCCACGCCCGGGGGAACGGCTGGACCGTCCCCGCCCTCGACGACGACGCCCTGGACGCGATGCTGACGGCCCTGTTCGGGGACGAGGCGGGCTGACGCGACCGGGGCCGTGCCGTTCGGGGCCGGCGCCTACGGGCCCTCCGGGGCCGGCTCCGGGGAGAGCGGCGGCCGCCCGGCGAGGAGGCCGTGCTCGCCGCCCTGGCCACCGCCCTGCTCGCGGTGCTGGCCTTCCCGGTGCGCGCCGCCGTGCTGCTCTCCGGCCCCCGGGGCGCGGGCGG
>NZ_JBITCO010000065.1:0-1652 GCF_044453265.1 Kitasatospora sp. NPDC051705
GGCGCCGACGACCGCGGACTCGGCCACGGCGGGGTGGCCGACCAGGGCGGACTCGACCTCGGTGGTGGAGATGTTGTGGCCGGAGACGAGCATCACGTCGTCGACCCGGCCGAGGAGCCAGATGTCGCCGTCCTCGTCCTTCTTGGCGCCGTCGCCCGCGAAGTAGCGGCCTTCGAAGCGGGACCAGTAGGTGTCGATGTAGCGCTGGTCGTCGCCCCAGATGGTGCGGAGCATGGAGGGCCACGGCTCGGTCAGGACGAGGTAGCCGCCGGAGCCGTTGGGGACCTCGTTGGCCTCGTCGTCGACGACGGTGGCGGCGATGCCGGGCAGCGCGCGCTGGGCGGAGCCGGGCTTGGTCTCGGTGACACCGGGCAGCGGGCTGATCATCATCGCGCCGGTCTCGGTCTGCCACCAGGTGTCCACGATCGGGGTCCGGCCGGCGCCGATGTGCTCGCGGTACCAGATCCACGCCTCGGGGTTGATCGGCTCGCCGACGCTGCCCAGCACCCGCAGCGAGGAGAGGTCGAACTTCGCGGGGATGTCGTCGCCCCACTTCATGAACGTGCGGATCGCGGTCGGCGCGGTGTAGAGGATGGTGACGCCGTACTTCTGCACGATCTCCCAGAACCGGCCCTGGTGCGGGGTGTCCGGGGTGCCCTCGTAGACGACCTGGGTCGCGCCGTTGGCGAGCGGGCCGTAGACGATGTACGAGTGGCCGGTGACCCAGCCGATGTCCGCGGTGCACCAGTACACGTCGGTGTCCGGCTTCAGGTCGAACACCGCGTGGTGGGTGTAGGCGGCCTGGGTGAGGTAGCCGCCGGAGGTGTGCAGGATGCCCTTGGGCTTCCCGGTGGTGCCGGAGGTGTAGAGGATGAACAGCGGGTGCTCGGCCTCGTGCGCCTCGGGGGTGTGCTCGGTGGACTGGCGCGCGGTGATCTCGTGCCACCACACGTCGCGGCCCTCGGTGAAGGCGGTGTCCTGACCGGTGCGGCGCACCACCAGGACGTGTTCGACGCCGTCGACCTTGGTCAGGGCCTCGTCGATGGCGGGCTTGAGCGCGGAGGGCTTGCCGCGGCGGTAGCCGCCGTCGGCGGTGATGACGAGTTTGGCCCGGGCGTCCTGGATGCGGGAGGCGACCGCGTCGGCGGAGAAGCCGCCGAAGACCACCGAGTGGGTGGCGCCGATCCGGGCGCAGGCGAGCATCGCGATGACGGCCTCGGCGATCATCGGCAGGTAGACGGCGACCCGGTCGCCCTTGCGCACGCCGAGTTCCAGCAGCGCGTTGGCGGCCTGCGAGACCTCGTCCTTGAGCTGGGCGTAGGTGATCGAGCGGCCGTCACCGGGCTCGCCCTCGAAGTGGATCGCGACCCGCTCGCCCAGGCCGTTCTCGACGTGGCGGTCCACGCAGTTGTAGGCCACGTTGAGGGTGCCGTCGGCGAACCACTTGGCGAACGGCGGGTTCGACCAGTCCAGCGTCTGGGTCGGCTCGACCTCCCAGCTCAGCCGGCGGGCCTGCTCGGCCCAGAACCCCAGACGGTCCTCGGAGGCCTGCGCGTACGCGGCCGCGGTGACGTTGGCGGCTGCGGCGAGCTCTGCCGGCGGGGCGAAACGCCGCTCCTCCTTGAGCAGGTTGGCCAGGCTCTCGTTGCTCA
>NZ_JBITCO010000067.1:0-1385 GCF_044453265.1 Kitasatospora sp. NPDC051705
GGGTGTGTCCAGCCAACGGTGTAACTCGGTTGGGTTAAGTTAGCGGCGGCCGATGGAGAGTCGGCCGTCGAAGGTGATCTCGAAGGCGTTCAGTGCGGCCTTCCAGCGGGTGGTCCAGCGTTTGCGGCCGGCCCCGGTCGGGTCGAGTGCCATGATGGCCATGTAGACGCACTTCAACGCGGCCTGCTCGTTGGGGAAGTGGCCGCGGGCGCGGACGGCCTTGCGGATGCGGGCGTTGACCGACTCGATCGCGTTGGTGGTACAGACGACCCGACGGATCTCGGTGTCGAACTGGAGGAAAGGGACGAACTCGGCCCAGGCGTCCGACCACATCTTCACGATCGCCGGGTACTTGTCTCCCCAGGCCTCCTGGAACTCCAGGAACCGGTCCTCGGCCGCCTTCGCGGTCGGGGCGGTGTAGACCGGCTTGAGCGCTTTGGAGATCTTGTCCCAGTCCTGGCGGGCCGCGTAGCGGAAGCTCGCGCGCATCAAGTGCACGACGCAGGTCTGCGTGATGGCCTGCGGCCACACGGTCTCGATGGCGTCCGGCAGGCCCTTGAGGCCGTCGCAGACGACCATGCAGACATCCGAGACGCCGCGGTTCTTGATCTCGGTGAGGACGTGAAGCCAGTACTTGGCGCCCTCGCCGCCGTCGCCGGCCCACAGGCCGAGGATCTCGCGGGTGCCCTCGACGGTGACCGCGAGCGCGACGTAGATCGGGCGGTTCGCCACCTGACCGTCGCGGATCTTCACGTGGACGCAGTCGATGAAGATCACCGGGTAGACCGGGTCCAGCGGGCGGTTCTGCCACTCGGCCATCCCGTCGATCACCTTGTCGGTGATGGTGGAAATAGTCTGCTTTGACACGTTCGCGCCGTAGACCTCGGCCAGGTGGGCGGAGATCTCACCGTGTGTCAGGCCCCGGGCGGACAGGGACAGGACCATGTCGTCCACGCCGGTCAGCCGACGCTGGCGCTTGCGCACGATCTGCGGCTCGAAGCTGCTCTCCCGGTCGCGGGGCACGTCGATCTCGACCGGTCCGACGTCGGTGACCACGGTCTTGGTCCGGGTGCCGTTACGGGAGTTCCCGGAGCCTGCACCGGCCGGGTCGTGCTTCTCATAGCCGAGGTGGTCGGTGATCTCACCCTCCAGCGCGGCCTCCAGGACCCGCTTGGTCAGCTGCTGCAGCAGCCCGCCCTCGCCGGTCAGTCTGACGCCCCCGGCGCGAGCCCGGTCGACCAACTGCCCGATCAACTGCTCGTCCAGCACATCCGGCGCAAGCTCGACCGGCCGGACTCCCTCAACCGCCTCGGCAGAGACGATCACGTCGCTCATCAGGTGTTCTTCCTTGATCGGGAGTTACACCGAAGACCGTACAGACCCGG
>NZ_JBITCO010000068.1:0-1350 GCF_044453265.1 Kitasatospora sp. NPDC051705
TCGGCGGAGAGCTTCGCGCCGGAGGCACCGGAGGCGGCGTCACCCGCGGCGGCGGGCTTCTTGTCGTCGGCCTTGGAGCCGTAGCCGCAGGCCGAGAGCAGGGTCACGGCGGTGAGGCCGGCCACCGCGGCCACGGCGGAGCGTCTGATCCGGCCGGCGTTGGGGCGGACGAGGGTATGCGAAGGCGTCGGGTTCGGTGCCATGGCAGGTCCTGTTCACGGACGGACCGTCAGGAGACGGTCTCGGGACGGAAGTTCGGAAGCTGTGCTTGCGGCATCGTGGATGCCGGGCAAGCCGGGCCGGTCGAGGGGAGGTGGCCCGGTGACAGAGCGTTCTCAGCCCTGTCGGCCCACACATCGGGTCAGTCCGCCCTGGCCGCTGCCGAGGACGCCGCTGCCGATGCGGCCGCCTTCCTTGTCCATGCCCGAGAACGCCTCGCTGGGCATCAGACCCAGTCCTCCTCGTCGGTGGCGTCGGTGGTGGTGCGTACGGTCGCGAAGGCCTCGCCCGCCATGCCGGCGGTGAGGGTGGTGCCGTCGGCCGGGTCGATCAGCAGGAACGATCCGGTGCGGCGGTTGGCGGTGTAGGGGTCGAGGGCCAGCGGCTCGGCGGTGCGCAGCAGTACGTGGCCGATGTCGTTGACGTTCAGCCCGTCGGCGCCGGAACGCTGTTCGAGCGTGTCGATGTCGATCCGGTAGGAGATCTCCTTGACGAGCGCGCGGACGGTGCGGGTGGTGTGCTTGAGCAGCACCTTGTCCCCGGTGCGCAGCGGGCGCTCGTTGAGGTGGCTGACGGTGGCCTCGATGTCCTTGGTGGGCTGGGGGGCGGGGCCTGCGGTGATGAGGTCGCCGCGGGAGACGTCGATGTCGTCGGTGAGGCGGACGGTGACGGACTGCGGCGCCCAGGCGATGTCGGTCTCCCGGCCGAGTGCGTCGATGCCGGCGACGGTGGTGGTGTGGCCGGAGGGCTGGACGGTGACGGTGTCGCCGACGCGCAGGACGCCGGAGGCGAGTTGGCCGGCGTAGCCGCGGTAGTCGGGGTGGTCCTCGGTCTGCGGGCGGATGACGTACTGGACGGGGAAGCGGACGGCCTCCTGGCTGGGGTCGCTGCCGACCGGGACGGTCTCCAGGTGCTCCAGCAGGGTGGGGCCGCCGTACCAGTCCATGTGGGCGGAGGGTTCGACGACGTTGTCGCCGGCGAGGGCGGAGATGGGGACGGCGAGGACGTCCTCGATGCCGAGGGAGGCGGCGTAGGCGGTGAACTCGGCGGCGATGGCGGCGAAGACGGGTTCGGCGTAGTCGACGAGGTCCATCTTGTTGACGGCGAGGACGACGTGGGGCACGCGCAGCA
>NZ_JBITCO010000069.1:0-1317 GCF_044453265.1 Kitasatospora sp. NPDC051705
GTGACTGGTCGTTGTTTGAGAACTGCACAGTGGACGCGAGCATCTGTGGCCAAGTTTTTAAGGGCGCACGGTGGATGCCTTGGCACCAGGAACCGATGAAGGACGTGGGAGGCCACGATAGGCCCCGGGGAGCTGTCAACCGAGCTTTGATCCGGGGGTGTCCGAATGGGGAAACCCGGCAGTCGTCATGGGCTGTCACCCGCTGCTGAACACATAGGCAGTGTGGAGGGAACGCGGGGAAGTGAAACATCTCAGTACCCGCAGGAAGAGAAAACAACCGTGATTCCGGGAGTAGTGGCGAGCGAAACCGGATGAGGCTAAACCGTGGTGGTGTGAGACCCGGCAGGGGTTGCCATCATGGGGTTGTGGGAATGAGCTTCAGTCGTCTGCCGGCGGCTGGGCGAGTCAGAAACCGTATGGATAGTCGAAGGACATGCGAAAGGTCCGGCGTAGAGGGTAAGACCCCCGTAGACGAAATCTGTGCGGCTTGCTTGCTCATCTCCCAAGTAGCACGGGGCCCGAGAAATCCCGTGTGAATCTGGCGGGACCACCCGCTAAGCCTAAATATTCCCTGGTGACCGATAGCGGATAGTACCGTGAGGGAATGGTGAAAAGTACCGCGGGAGCGGAGTGAAATAGTACCTGAAACCGTGTGCCTACAAGCCGTGGGAGCGTCGTTCATCAGCTTGCTGGTGGGCCGTGACTGCGTGCCTTTTGAAGAATGAGCCTGCGAGTTTGCGGTGTGTAGCGAGGTTAACCCGTGTGGGGTAGCCGTAGCGAAAGCGAGTCCGAATAGGGCGGTTGAGTTGCATGCCCAAGACCCGAAGCGGAGTGATCTAGCCATGGGCAGGTTGAAGCGCGGGTAAGACCGTGTGGAGGACCGAACCCACCAGGGTTGAAAACCTGGGGGATGACCTGTGGTTAGGGGTGAAAGGCCAATCAAACTCCGTGATAGCTGGTTCTCCCCGAAATGCATTTAGGTGCAGCGTCACGTGTTTCTTGCCGGAGGTAGAGCACTGGATAGGCGATGGGCCCCACCGGGTTACTGACCTTAGCCAAACTCCGAATGCCGGTAAGTGAGAGCGTGGCAGTGAGACTGTGGGGGATAAGCTCCATGGTCGAGAGGGAAACAGCCCAGAACACCGACTAAGGTCCCTAAGCGTGTGCTAAGTGGGAAAGGATGTGGAGTCGCAGAGACAACCAGGAGGTTGGCTTAGAAGCAGCCACCCTTGAAAGAGTGCGTAATAGCTCACTGGTCAAGTGATTCCGCGCCGACAATGTAGCGGGGCTCAAGCACACCACCGAAGTCGTGTCATT
>NZ_JBITCO010000070.1:0-1089 GCF_044453265.1 Kitasatospora sp. NPDC051705
CCGTCGGCGCCTCCCGTGCCGCGGTCGACGCCGGCTGGTACCCGCACAGCAACCAGGTCGGCCAGACCGGCAAGCAGGTCTCGCCGCAGCTGTACGTGGCCAACGGCATCTCGGGCGCGATCCAGCACCGGGCCGGCATGCAGACCTCGAAGACCATCGTGGCCGTCAACAAGGACCCCGAGGCCCCGATCTTCGAGCTGGCGGACTACGGCGTGGTCGGCGACCTCTTCGAGGTCCTGCCGCAGCTGACCGCCGAGGTCAAGGTCCGCAAGGGCTGATCCCCGCGGGGAGCACGGGAGGGCGTGGCACCGGGTACTCGGTGCCACGCCCTCCGTCGTGCGCGGGGGCCGCGCCGCACGCCCTCCGGCGTGGCCGCGGCCGCCCGCGGCTACTCGGTGAAGGCGGCCAGGTGCTGGGTGAAGCCGCCCTGGGCCGGCGGCAGCGGGCGCGGTTCGGCGTCCAGCGGGGGCTGCGGCTCCTCCATCGGGAGCAGCCGCAGCTCGGGCTGGTCGGAGTCGGGGGAGGGGAGCAGCCGGACCCTGGTGCCGACCGGGACGGTGCTGCGCAGCCCGTCGACGATGCACCACACGTCGAAGCCCTCGGCCATCCGGATCAGGGACTTCTGACGGACCAGCGGCGTGCGGGCCTGCTCGACCTCGCAGCGCCGGACGACCCCGGTGCCGGTGCTGGCCTCCAGCCGCAGCTCGGTGGAGCCGCAGGTGGGGCAGAGCAGTCGCTGGAAGGTCGGGTTGCTGCACCACGCGCAGCGCTGGAAGTACAGCGTGGTGCTCCGGGTGTCGGTGTCGATGGCTGAGTGGACCACGCTGTCATCTCCCTGCGCTCGGACCGGCTTGTTCGGCAGAAGTTCGGCAGGAAAAAGGATAGGGAACTCAGTGCCGCCATGTGAAGGCACTGAGTTCCCTTTTTGCTGCGCGCATGCATAATGAAGGGTACTGAGTACCGTCGTGAAACAGGAGTGGCGATCATGAGCCAGGACTTCGATCTCTTCCGTATCTCCGAGGAGCACGGGATGCTCCGTGAGGCGGTGCGTTCGCTGGCCGAGGCGAAGATCGCTCCGTTCGCGGCGGA